>CAZSIR010000012.1:15207-33623 GCA_964606765.1 uncultured Bordetella sp.
AGCCGGTGAAGGTCAAGTCGATAGACCGCGGCCAGCATTTGCGCTCGAAGCCGGTCTACTGAGGTTGGCAGAATCGAAAGGAAAGGGGCGGCGTTGCCGTGAGAGGAGCATAAGTGCTAAAGATTCCGTTCATGAGTACGCTGAGAATCTTTATAAAAGGAATGCTTTGCAGCTGCATGGGTCTTTGCTCTGCAGTTCAATGTAGTCAACTCGTTCTTTCTCATCGAAATACAGTTTTATGAGGCAGACCGGGCTGTCGATGTAAGAGGGGTACTTGTTCGAACCCCAGACTAAGATGTGGTCTTTGCCCCAAGTGACATCAAGCGGTGCGCCTGGCAGGGTGCGTCGTGCTTCCGTCTCGGACATCGACTGGAAGCGGCTGCTGATGGATGGCAGGACACTGGTTTTGCAGTCTGATTGAGCGCAGCCGGCGAGTGCAAGGGCGAGTAACGCAGTTGTGGTCGCAGAAATGGACGGGCTAGAGAGGGTATCCGGCATACTTTCTCCATAACGTCAAAATGCGTGGTTCTAAAAGTAATCCATTCCGAAGCAGCCCGTCGCCAGATCCATCTGTTCCACCAGCTTGCGGCCGACCATGTTGCGCAGCGTTTCGGTGGTGCCGCCGCCGAGGCTGCCGTATCGGGTGCCGCGGAAAAAGCGCGAGACCGGGAATTCGTCGGTGAAGCCGTAACCGCCGTGCACCTGCACCGCCTCGCTGGTGACGCGGATCGACATTTCATTGGTGTATATCTTGGCCATTGCTGCCAGCGTCGGATCAGGAAATTTGTCGCCCGATACCGCGGCACGGTAAAGCAGGCCGCGCGCGGCTTCGATTTCGATGTACATGTCGGCCACTTTCCAGCGCATGCCCTGAAAGTCGCCGATTTTTTTGCCGAAGGCCGAGCGTTGGCGCATGTATTTCACCGCCTCTTCCAGCGCGCCTTCGGCAAGTCCCAGGCAGATCGCCGGATTGAGGCAACGCTGGGTGTTGAAGGCCGACAGCAGCTTTTTCATGCCGTTGTCGCGGATCACCAGGTTCTCCAGCGGCAGTTCGATGTCGTCGAAGAATACGTCGGACAGGTATTCGCCGCCCATGGTGTGATAACTCGCCTTGGCGCTGAGGCCCTTGATGCCGCCGGGTACCAGCACGCAGCCGATGCCCTCTGCGCCGGGTTTGTTGTCGACGCGGGTGAACACCACGAACATCTCGGCAATGTCGGCGCGTGAAATCAGCGTCTTTGCACCGCGGAGGATCACGCGGTCGCCCTTGATGGTGCAGTTGGTCTTGTAGTTCGGCACGTCGGTGCCGGCATCGGGTTCGGTCATGCAGATGGCGAGCATGGCTTCGCCGGTGGCGACGCGCGGCAGGATTTTGCGTTTGATTTCCTCCGGCGCGAACGTCGCGATGACGCGGGTCTGGGTGCCGACTTCGCCGAGCGCCCCCATGGCGGTGACATAACAGACCTTGCCGATTTCCTCGAGCACCAGCACGGTGTCGAGGATCGACAGCCCGGAGCCGCCGTATTCCTGCGGCACGGCCATGCCGAGGACGCCGATCTCGCCCAGCCGTTTCATGTTTTCGGCGGGCCATGTGCCGTCGAGGTATTTGATCGCACGCGGCGCGAATTCCTTCTGGCAGACCTTGCGTACGGTGTCGACGAAGGCGCGCTGTTCTTCCGAGATGCTGAAATCCATGATGAGGCCGTGAGTGGTGGATGGTGAAAGCTTCAGTGCCAGTAGGGCGGGAAACCGGAATTTTTTGATTCGGCGTCCAGCAGGCGCAGCATCGCGTGCCATTCCAGCACGCCGTAGGGCCGTCGCGTGCCGGGCTGGTAAAGATTGGCGGTGTGGTCTATGACTTCCTGCGGCGGCAGCACGATCTGCTGTCCGCCGGCCATCGCATCCACCTGGGAACGGCAGGACATCTCCAGCTGGTACATGGTGTTGAACGCCTGCTGGATGGTGTCGCCGCAGGTCAGCAATCCGTGGTTGCGCAGCATCATCGCATCGTGCGGACCGAGGTCGCGCACCAGGCGCTCGCGCTCGGCGAGGTCGACCGCGGGGCCTTCATAGTCGTGGTAGCCGAGGTGTCCGACAAAACGCATCGAGGTCTGGGTCATCGGCAGCAGTCCGCACTGCATGGAGCAGACGGCCATGCCGGCACGGGTATGCGTGTGGATCACGCATTTCACCGAGGGGCGCGCGTGGTGGATCGCGCCATGAATGACATAGCCGGATTTGTTGATGCCGTAGTCTGTGTCCGGTTTCCACAGGATGTTGCCTTCAAGATCGATCTTCACCAGGCTCGATGCGGTGATTTCCTTGTAGAGCAGGCCATAAAGATTGATCAGCAGGTGATCGTCATCACCGGGAATCCGCGCGGTGATGTGGTTGTAGATCAGGTCGGTCATGCCGAAGCTGTCGGTCAGCCGGTAGCAGGCGGCGAGGTTGACCCGCGTCTCCCATTCTTCGGGGCTGACTTCTTCCTTGATGCTGCGGAACTGGGTCGAATAATTGGCGCTCACGGGCGGTCTCAACTGGGGATTTGAATGGATAGAGGGGATTCTTGCGGGAAAATTCTGTCGCCGGATGGAAGGGCATGCGGTGATTTTGCTGCGGAATTATAGCTTGCAGAGGCGTGTTTGACTGGCACGGTTCCGTATCCTAGACTTGCGTTCCCTCTCTGACCGCTGGCTTTTTCTCCTCAGGAATTCATGGACCAAACCGCAAAAACCGCCGCGATCGCCGGCAAGGAACACTGGACTCGCAAGGGCGACGTCAGGCTTTTCCTGTGGGAAAAACCGGCGACCGATGGCAAGGGCGCCAAGGGCACTGTGCTGTTCGTGCATGGATCCTCGATGGCCTCGCAACCCACCTTTGACCTGCAGGTGCCGGGACGTCCCGATTCGTCGGTGATGGACTGGTTCGCGCAGCGCGGCTTCAACACCTGGTGCGTGGACATGGAGGGTTATGGCCGCTCCGACAAGTCCCGCGACCTGTATTTCGACATCGCCAATGGCGCCGACGATCTGGCGGCGGCGAGCGACTACATCAGCAAAACCAGCGGCGCGAAAAAATTCCTCGTCTACGGCATTTCGTCCGGCGCCCTGCGTGCGGCGATGTTTGCCGAGCGTCATCCGGAGCGCGTTTCCCGGCTGGCGCTGGATGCCTTCGTGTGGACCGGAAAGGGCAGCCCGACGCTGGAAGAGCGCGCGAAGAAACTCGACCAGTGGAAGGCCAGCAAGCGGCGTCCAATCGACCGCGCTTTCGTGCATTCCATTTTCAACCGTGACCATGCCGGCTGTGCCGAGGAAAAAGTCATCGAAGCTTTTGCCGACGCCATCCTCGCGCTGGATGATTCGGTTCCGACCGGCACCTACCTCGACATGTGCGCCCGCCTGCCGGTGGTGGATCCGGCGAAAATCACCGCCGCCACGATCATCATGCGCGGCCAGTTCGACGGCATTGCCGGCATGGACGACCTGCTCGATTTTTTCAACCGTTTGCCGAACCCGGACAAGCAGTTCGCGGTGATGGCCGGCATTTCCCACGCCAGCTTCCAGCAGATCAATTTCCGCACCGTCTATCACATCCTATATTCGTTTTTCACCCAGCCGGAACCTGTCTACCGCGGATGAGCGCAGCGCGGTTCTGTCACAACGGTTCTGTCATAACTACAGCAAGCAAGGAGGAATCAGATGAAACAGAAGCAATTGCAGTTTGCCGGAGCGGCGCTCGCCGCCTTGTCGCTGCTCTGGGGCGGTGCAGCGTCCGCCCAGCAGTGGCCGTCGAAAGCGGTGCGCATTGTCGTGCCTTTTGGCGCGGGCGGCGGCACCGACATCCAGGGGCGACTGCTCGGACAGAAGTTCCAGGCGAGCATGGGGCAGAATTTTCTCGTCGATAACCGTGCCGGCGCCGCGGGCCTGATTGGCGCCGATCTGGTGGCGAAATCCCCCGGTGATGGCTACAACATCCTGTTCACCACGGCATCCCTCGCTGTCAATATCACGCTGTACGGCAAACGCGTCACCTTCGATCCTTATGTCGATCTGGTGCCGGTGAGCTGGATCTCTTCGGTGCCTCTGGTGCTGGTCGCGCATCCGAGCGTACCGGTTAAGAACGTCAAGGAGCTGATTGCGCTGGCGAAGAAAAGCGGCAAGATGAATGCCGCGCACAACGGTTCGGGCACGACCAGCCACCTGTCGATCGAAATGCTCAAGCTGTTCGGTGGCGTCAATGTGACGCCGATCCCGTACAAAGGCGGCGGGCCGGCCATCGTCGCGCAGATCAGCGGCGAAACCGACTTCACCTTTGCCACCGCGCTGGCCGCGCAGCCTTTCATCAAAACCGGCAAGGTGCGCCCGCTGGCGGTCACCACGGCGAAGAAATCCTCGGCTTTTCCCGACCTGCCGACGATGAACTCGATTTATCCGGATTTCGAATCCGACAACTGGTATGCGATGTTTTTCCCCAAGGGTACGCCCAAGGACATCGTCGCCAAGCTGAACGGCGAAATCGTCAAGGCGCTCAAGTCGCCTGACGTCAATGACTTCATCCGCAAGGAAGGCGGCGAACCGGTGGGCAGCACGCCGGAGGAGCTGACGGCCTATTTCAAGCGTGAAGTCGAGAAATACGCCAAGGTCATCAAGGCGGCGAACATACGCGCCGACTGATCTCCGTTGCGGCAAGGTCCGCGCGATGTTCTGACGAAAAGCCCGCCCAGTGCGGGCTTTTTTGTTTCCGGCTTCCTCCCCTGTTTCCCCTTGAATCCCTGAAAGTCCAAATGTTAATTATGAGTTACTAAAGTGTGGATTATGTGTCAAAATAACCTTCCACACTGTGGATAACGAAAGGGTGCTTAACAAAATAACCCTTAATAATCAAATATATACGAGGAGAATCCATGAAGCAATCCGCAATTTCCCGTTATGGCTTACCCATCCTTCTTCCGGCCTTGCTCATCACAAGCCTGCCGGCACTGGCGGACTACCCGGACAAGCCGGTGCGGCTGATCGTCCCCTTCAGCACCGGTGGCGGCACGGATATCCAGGGACGGCTGCTCGGCGAAAAAATGCGTCAAAGCCTGGGGCAGCAGGTGCTGGTCGATAACCGCACCGGAGCCGGCGGACTGATCGGCGCACAGATCACGGTCGAGTCGCCCGCCGATGGCTATACCGTGCTGTTCACCACGGCGACGATCGCGGTGAACACCACGCTGCAGAAGGACCGGATGAAATTCGACGCCCTGAAGGACCTAGCGCCGGTGACCTGGGTTTCGTCTGCGCCGCTGGTGCTGGTGGTGCACCCGAGTGTTCCGGTGAAATCCGTGAAGGAACTCGTCGCGCTGTCGAAGCGCACACCGCAGGGCCTCAACATGGGCGGCAACACGCCGGGCAGCACCAGCCACCTGTCCGCTGAAATGTTCAAGCAGTTTGCCAAAGCCAAGGGCGTGACCATCCTTTACAAGGGCGGCGGTCCGGCCACTCTGGGCGTGGCAACGGGTGAAATCGACCTGCTGTTTGCAACCGCACCTTCAGCGAGTCCCCACCTGAAAGCGAAGCGCCTGCGCGCACTGGCGGTGACTACCGCGAAACCGGCTTCTGTGCTGCCCAAACTGCCGACGATGGATTCGCTGTATCCGGGATTCGTATCGGACAACTGGTATGCGATGTTCATGCCCGCCAATTCACCCAAGGCGGCGATCGACAGGATCAATGCGGAAGTCAAAAAGGCGCTGTCCGCCAGGGAGGTCGGCAGTTTCTATGCGCGGGAAGGTCTGGATCCGGTCGGCAGCACGCCGGCCGAATTGACGGATCTGGTCAAGCGCGAAATCACCAAATACGCCGAAGTCATCCAGCGCGGCAACATCAGGATGCGCTGAATTTTTCCGGCCGTTTTTTGCAACGCCTCCTGCGGGAGGCGTTTTTTTGTCTGGAGTGCAGTGGGCGACACCATACGGAACGGCGCGGAATGCCGGAACGGCCTGTTAGAATCACGGCACCCCGAAATTCCTGAAACGCATCATGACCGAATTCGACGCCGGCACAATTTCCTGGCAGGACCAGTACAAGCTGATGATCGGCAGCGTGACGCCGCGCCCGATTGCGCTGGTGACCACGCTGGGCCGCAACGGCCCCAATGCCGCGCCCTTCAGTTTTTTCAATGCGGTGGGTTCCGATCCGGCGATGCTGATGTTTTCCGTCGGCGACAAATCAGGACAGGCCAAGGATACGGTGCGCAACATCCGCGAAACGCCCGAATTCGTGGTGCACATCGTCAGCGATGCCATCAAGGAGCGGATGAACATCTGCGCCGTCGATTACCCGCCGGAGGTCAATGAAATCGAGAAGGCCGGCTTCACCGCGCTGCCCTCGAGCCGGGTGCGCCCGCCGCGCATCGCGGAAGCGCCGGTGGCGATGGAGTGCCGCCTGATGCAGATCGTCGACCTCGGGCGCAAGCCCTATCACGTGGTGTTCGGCGAGGTTGTCTACTTCCATTATCACGACGGCATCGTGAATGAACGCTTTCATGTCGATGCCGGCCGCATCAACCCCATCGGCAGGCTGGCCGGCAAGGGCGGTTATACCCGCATCACCGACCGTTTCGAGATGCCGCGCCTGCCGCTGGACGGCGCGGCCGGCGGGTAACATCGCAATAGCCATCATTAAAACAAAGCAGCCCAGCCGGAGGACAATGATTCATTCGCAAGAGGCATCATGAATACGCGCCGCCAGATTTTTCCGGTTCTTTTCATTGCACTGACCACGCTTCCCGCCGTTTCTGCCGAATACCCGCAGCGCCCCGTGCGTCTCGTGGTGCCGTATTCCGTGGGCGGTTCAACCGATACCGTGGCGCGCATCACCGGCGCCCGTCTTTCCGAGCGTCTCGGCCAGCAGGTGGTCATTGACAACCGCACCGGCGCCGGCACCCTGATCGGCACCGAGATCGTCAAGGATGCGACCCCCGACGGCCACATCCTGCTGATGGCGACACCGCCGCTGGCGGTGAATCCTTCGCTGTATCCCAAGGTGCCGTATGTGCTCGAGCGCGACTTTGTCGCGATCACCAACATCGCGGGTTCCAGCAACCTGCTGGTGGTGCATCCTTCCATGCCCGCGGCCTCGGTGAAGGAGCTGATTGCGCTGCTGAAAGCCAATCCCGGCAAATACAGCTACGGTTCCAGCGGCGTTGGCGGCGCAGGCCATCTCGCCATGGCGCTGTTCACCAGCATGGCCGGCGTCGAGGCGCTGCATGTGCCGTACAAGGGTGGAGCGCCGGCGGTGGCGGATCTGGTGGCGGGGCGCCTGAACATGATGATGGCGAACCTGACCACCGCGCAACCGCATATCCGTGCCGGCAAGCTGAAAGGGCTCGGCGTGGGCAAGGCGAAGCGCTCCCCGCTGTTCCCGGAAATGCCGACGATTGCCGAAGCCGGGCTGAAGGGCTACGAGGCCAACAACTGGAACGGCGTGGTGGCGCCGCGCGGCACGCCGCGTGCAGTGATTGATCGCTTGCACAGGGACATCGTGGCGACCCTGCAGGAATCGGCGATTGCCGAACGCATGGCGCGCGCCGGCCTGGAGCCCATCGGCGATACGCCGGCGGAATTCACGCAGTATCTGAAGTCCGAGGCCGCGAAGTGGGGTGGGCTGGTGAAGAAGGCGGGGATCAAAGCCGAATAAGCCGGTTCAGCCCTTTCTTAAATAGTATTTAAAACAATAGGTTATAAATATGGCAGCTGTCACCAACCGGCGTCCCGCGCCGGACAAGGTCATCGTTGATCTCGCCAACTATGTGCATGATTACCGGCCGGCCAGCAAACTGGCATTCGAAACCGCGCGACTGACTTTGATCGACAGTCTGGCCTGTGCATTCGAGGCGCTGGCTTACCCGGATTGCACGAAACTGCTCGGTCCGCTGGTGCCGGGCACCGTGGTGCCCAACGGCGCGCGTGTGCCGGGCACTGCTTACGTGCTGGATCCGGTGACCGCCGCATTCAACGCCGGCACGCTGATCCGCTGGCTGGATTTCAACGACGCGTTCTATGGCCGTACGGTGATCCATCCGTCGGACAACATCGGCGCCATCCTGATGACCGCCGACTGGCTGTCGCGTACGCGTCAGGTGGCGGGCAAAAAACCGCTGACCATGCGTGATGTGCTGTCGGCCATCATCAAGGCCTACGAAGTGCAGGGCGGGCTGGCGCTGGAAAACGGCTTCACTGCGGCAGGCCTCGACCACACCATCCTGGTCAAGATCGCTTCCACAGCCGCGGTGTCGCAACTGATCGGCTGCACGCGGGATGAAATCATCAACGCGCTGTCGAATGCCTGGATCGACGGTCATGCGCTGGCGACCTACCGGCGCAAGCCGAATACCGGCGCGCGAAAATCGTGGGCGGCCGGCGACGCCTCGGCACGCGCAGTATGGCTGTCGCTGATGGCGAAAAAGGGCGAGATGGGTTATCCCTCGGCGCTGACCGCACCGAAGTGGGGTTTTTACGACGTGCTGTTCAAGGGCAAGCCCTTCAAATTCCAGCGTCCGCTCGGCAGCTATGTCATCGAGAACACGCTGTTCAAGATTCCCTACCCGACGGCTTTCCACGGCCAGACCGGCGTTGAAGCGGCGATCAAGCTGCATCCGCTGGTCAAAGACCGTCTCGATGACATCAAGCACATCGAGGCGCGCGGCCACAATTCGACGATGGTGATTCTTGACAAGACCGGACCGCTGGCGAATTTCGCCGACCGCGACCACTGCATGCAGTACATGATGGCGATCGGCTTGATTTTCGGCGACATGACGGCCAAGCATTACGAGGACGAGATTGCCGCAGACCCGCGCATCGACAGACTGCGCGCGAAAATCAGGCTCACCGAATACGAGCGCTACGAGCGGGAATATCACGATCCGTCCAAGCGCACCAATGCCAATTCGATCCAGGTGTTTTTCAAGGACGGCAGCAAAACCCCGCTGTCCGAAGTGAACTATCCGCTGGGGCATCGCAAGCGGCGCAAGGAAGGCATACCTGCGGTGATGAAGAAGTTTGGCGAAAATACGGCAATGGTCTTTGCCGCGAAACAGAAGGCCGCGATCACCGCGGCCTGCATGGACCAGAAAAAACTGGAAGCGATGGCGGTCAACGAGTTTGTCGACCTGCTGGTGCGCTGATGGGCGGGATCGAGGCAAAACTCGCGGCGATGGGCCGCAGCCTGCCGCAGCCGCGCAAATTTCCCAATCCCAACCGCTGCGGCTGCGTGCGCGTCGGCAGCATGCTGTTTGTGTCGGGCCATGGTCCGCACCATCCCGGCATGCAGATCCGCGAGCATGGCAAACTCGGCCAGGACATGACGGTGGAAGAGGGCTACCAGGCGGCGCAGGCGGCCGCGCTGGCAATCCTCGCCACGGTCAAGGCGGAGTGTGGCGACCTTGACCGCGTGAAGCGCGTGGTCCGGCTGTTTGGCATGGTCAACAGCGCGCCGGACTTTGCCGATCATCCCAAGGTCATTGATGGCGCATCCGACCTGATGTATGAATTGTTCGGACCTGAAGCCGGCTGCCATGCGCGCTCGGCGGTCGGCATGGCTGGCCTGCCGCGCGGGCAGGCGGTGGAAATCAACGGCGAGTTTGAGTTACGCGACTAGGTTAGCCGGCGGTCAGGACAGCCCGTACATCCTGCGTCCCGGCGTCGGCAGTTCCGCGCTGAGGATCGCGCCACCTTCCGAATCGACGATGTACAACGTGTGCGGATCCTTCACGCCATAGGCGCAGTTGGTCACCACATCCGAACCCGGTGAATCGATGCGGTACAGCGGTTCGCCGCGGTGGTTGAAAATCCACACCGCGCCCATGTCCGGGTGCGCGACGGCAAGGCCGTCATCTTCGTCGATCGCCATGCCGTCGGGACCGCGTCCGCCCGACATCTGGATGAACACGCCCATGCGTGAAACCGTGCCGTCAGGCATCAGCGGCAAACGCCACACGGCGTTGGCTCGCGTGACGGCGACGAACAGTATGTTCTCCGCCTTGTTCAGCACCAGCCCGTTGGGGCTGGGAATGTTGTCGGCGATGCGTTCCAGCCTGCCCTTGGCGCGCAGCCGGTAGACACAGCCGGTCGGATTCTGCAGGCCGCTCTGGCCCTGGTCGGTGAAGTAGAGATCGCCGTTTTCTGCGAATACCAGGTCGTTCACACCCTTGAAGGTTTCCAGGTTGTAGCGGTTGATGAGGGTCTCGATGCGGCCGCGCCGGGTGTCGAGCAGCATCAGGCCGCGCTTGTGGTCGGTGACGAAGGCGCGGCCGTCCTTATGGAATTTCAGGCCGTTGGGTTCGCCGTCGTATTCCACGACCAGGTCCCAGCTGCCCTTCGGCGAAATGCGGAATATGCGGCCGAAGGGAATGTCGGTGACGTAGAGATTGCCCTTGCGGTCAAACGAAGGGCCTTCGAGAAAGCAGCCGCCCTGCGGTGCGGGCCTGCCGGCAGCAAGCCGTTCGGCGGAGACTTTGGTGCGGCGGAATTTTTTCGGCAGTTCGGCAAATACTTCGGCCGTGATGCGCTCGGGCGGTGCGAAGAAGCTCATGTTTTCTCTATTTGGACTGGTCAACTGGAAGAGCAGCGATTGTATGACAGAATTCAGGCCTGTCCATCTGCCTCCAAGCCATGAAAAAACCGCTCGAAGTCCTGCGTTTGTATCCCGAACACGACTACACGCTCAATGGCGCGCTCGCCAGCCGTGCCAGCCGCGATGCCTCGCGCCCGTTCATGCTGTTTCGCGGGCGCAGCTGGTCCTGGGGCGAGTTCTCCGGGTCAGTCGATGCGACCGCGCGCGCACTGGCGGCGCGCGGCATCCGCAAAGGCGACCGCATGGCGGTGATGGCGCGCAACTGCGACGGCCATCTCGTGCTGCTGTTTGCGCTGGCGCGGCTGGGCGCGATCATGGTGCCGGTCAACCCGGAATTCGGCGTGGAAGAGGCGAAATACGTGCTGCATCACGCTGAAGTCAGCGCGGTGGCCGCGACGCAAGACACGGTGGAAATTGCGCGCCGCGCCGCGGCCGGATTGAAAACACCGGCGTGGTTCCTGATGCTGGATGCGGCCGGCAGCGATGCACCGGCGCTGCAGGACATCGCCAGATCCGCACCGCAGTCGGCACTGCCACAGGACATCACGGGCGATGCCACCTGCCTGATCGTCTACACCTCGGGCACCACCGGTTTCCCCAAGGGGGCGATGCACAGTCAGAAAAGTTTTGTCACCGGTGGTGAGGCCTTTGTGCAACGGGTCTATCTGCAGGATGACGACCGCGTGATGATCGTGCTGCCGCTGTTTCACATCAACGCGATGTTCTACTCCGTGGCCGGCACACTGGCGGCGGGCGCGAGCATGGTGATCATCCCGAAGTTCTCCGCATCGAACTTCTGGCAGACGGCGGTCGACACCGGGGCGACCCAGGTCAACATCATCGAAGCCATCGGCAGCATCCTGCGCAACCGTCCGCGCAGCGAGTTTCGCCCCGGGCATCGCATTGCCAGGGTCTACGGCGTGCGCGCGAGCATGGATGAGACTTTCAAGAATGATTTCGGGATACCGCACCGCATCGGCGGGTACGGCATGACCGAAATTCCCGGCGTCACCTGCAATCCCTTCGAGGGCGTGCAGAAGCTGGGCAGCATGGGGCCGATCGGGCGCCATCCCGATCCGGCTAAGCCCTGGGCGCAGTGCCGCGTGGTCGATGACGAAGGCCGTGATGTGCCGGTCGGCGAGCCAGGCGAGCTGTGGGTGAAAACGCCGATCATCATGCAGGGTTACTTTCGCGATCCGGAGCAGACCGCGGGCACTTTCCACGAAGGCTGGTTCAAGACCGGCGACCTGGTGAAGCGCGACGAAGACGGTTATTTTTATTTCATTTCGCGCAAGCGCGACATCATCCGCCGCCGTGGCGAGAACATCGCCGCCGCCGAACTCGATCGCGTGGTGGGCGAACATCCGGCGGTGGCGGAGGCGGGCACGATAGCCGTGCCCTCCGAACTGGGTGAGGACGACATTTTTGTGGTCGTCGCGGTCAAGCCCGGAGCAACAGTCACCCCGGCGGAAATCGCCGAGTGGTGTCGCACGCGCCTGGCGCCGCAGAAGGTGCCGCGTTATGTTGCGTTCATCGACGAACTGCCGCACACACCCACGCACAAGATCGCCAAGGCGGTGCTGCGGGCGGATGCGGCCCTGCGGGCGAGCGCCGTGGATCTGCAGTCGGCGTCTTTGCAGAAGTCGTGACCCGGCTGGCGTGAAGCTTGCTAAGCTTTCACCAATGACATGACGGGGGGAACTGCGATGCGAATTCCGCTGATATTCACTGCGTTTGCCGTGCTGGCGACTGTTTTTGGTGCGGCCCAGGCCCAGAACAGGGATTATCCCGCGCGTGCCATTCGCTTCATCGTGCCGTTTCCGCCGGGCGGCGCCACCGATGTGGTGACCCGCATCGTCGCGCAGAAAATGAATGACCAGTACAAGCGCCAGGTTGCCGTGGTCGACAACCGCGGCGGCGCCGGCGGCGTGGTCGGGGCTGAAATTGCCGCACGTGCCGCTGCCGACGGTTACACGCTGGTCATGGGCACCACCGGCACACACGCCATCAATGCCAGCCTGTATGCCAAGCCATCCTATGATCCGGTCAGGGATTTTGCACCGGTGACCCCGGCGGCACTGCTGCCGAACATGCTGGTGGCACACCCGTCGATTCCGGTGAGAAATGTGCGGGAACTGATTGCGCTGTCCCGCGCGCGGCCCGGTGACCTGTCCTATGCCTCATCAGGCAATTTCCTCTACCTGAGCGGCGCACTTTTCACCAGCATGGCCAAAGTGCAGATGCTGCATGTGCCGTTCAAAGGCGGGGCGCAGGCGATGCCGGCCGTGGTGGCAGGCGAAGTCGGTCTGTCCTTCGCCACCATCGTATCCTCCCTGCCGCTGGTGAATGCCGGCAAGCTGCGCGGCTTGGCGGTGACAAGCGCCAAACGTTTCCCCAGCGCAAGGGAATTTCCCACCGTCGCCGAATCCGGATTGCCCGGCTATGAGGCGGTGGCCTGGTATGGCGTGTTTGCCCCCGATGGCACGCCGCGGGACATCATCCAGCAGCTGAATGCAGACATTGTCAAAATCATCAATGCGCCGGACGTCAGGGAGCTGCTGCTGAAGCAGGGCGCCGAATCCTATGCGACCACTCCGGAGGAATTCGCGAAAGTCGTGCAGCGCGACGTGGAGAAGTGGGCGAAAGTGGTCAAATCGTCCGGCGCCAAGGCGGACTGAGCATTGCAATGCCGCTCAGTTGATTTTTGCCCCTGAGTCCTGCACAACCTTCGCCCATTTCCTGATTTCCGATTTGATAAAGGCGCCGAACTCTGATGGCGAATTGCCGATGATTTCGGTGCCTTCCCCGGTGACGCGTGCCTGCAGCTCCGGTGAGTCGAGTGCACGGACAAAATCCGCATGGAGTTGTTTTACCAGGGCGGGTGAGGCGCGCACCGGTGCCAGCACGCCGTTCCAGGAACTGGCTTCGTAACCATCGAGACCCGATTCGGCAATGGTCGGCAGGGCCGGCACCGCCTGTGAGCGCCGGAGGCTGGACACGGCGATGCCGCGGACCTTGCCGCTGCGCAGATGCGGGGCAATGGAAAGAAACCCCGCCATGGAAACCTGGGTCTGGCCGGCGATCAAATCCACCAGCGACGGACCGGTGCCTTTGTAAGGAACATGCACAATGTCGGCGCCGGTCATGGATTTGAACAGTTCGATGGACAGATGCACGCCGCCGCCGGGGCCTGCCGAACCGTAATTCAGCGATCCCGGACGCGCTTTGGCCAGCGCAACGAGTTCTTTCACGGTTTTTACCGGTAACGACGGATTGGTGACGAGAACATAGGGTGATGCCGAGAATTGTGTGATCGGCGCAAAATCCCGCACCGGGTCATAGGGCAGCTTTTTGTACATGCTGACATTGGTCGACAGGCTGCTGATGGTTCCGACATACAGCGTATAACCATCCGGTGCGGCCTTGGAGGCTGTTTCGGCGGCAATCAGTCCGCCACCGCCGGGACGATTGTCGATGACCACCGGTTGCCCCCAGATTTCGCTGATTCTTGCGCTGACAATGCGCGCCATGATGTCTGTTGCGCCCCCTGGAGGATATGGAACGACCAGTCGCACGGGTCTTTGCGGAAACCCCGGGGAAGGGGCCGCCAACGCGTGAGTTGCCAGCAGTGCGCAAAAGCATGAAAGGGCATGCAGAGTCCAACGGGTCATGAAATCTCCTCCCGCAGGCCGGTTTAATGTTTTGCCGGGCACTGCATGGCGTCAGCGGCGACGATGGAAAGCAGCCGGTCGAGATCGGCTTTCAGTTTGTCGAACCCGGCTGTTTTGCGGAAGGTTTTGGCATCCATGAACAGTTTTTTGTTGATTTCGACCTGCACCGAATCAATGCCGCGCGCCGGATCGCCGTGGCGGCCGATCAGTTCATTGCCGACATAAGGTTCGTTGACCGACACGCTGTAACCAAAGCCTTTTAGCGTTTCCACGATCAGCGTCATCGTTTCGGGCGACGATGTTTTTCCTTTCAGATCGCTGATGCAGAAGTCGGCGCGCGGTTTGCCGGCATCGGGATGGGTGGGCGCGCCGACAGCCGACATGCAGTGGCAGGAAATCTGCCGCAACACGCCGAATTTACGGTGCGTTTCATCGACAAGACGTTTCAGCTCGGCGTGATAGGGCCGGTAATAACGCGACAGGCGCTCTTCGATTTCTGCAACCGTCAGTTTGCGTTCCTGAAACGGCTCGCCATAACGTGATTTGGTTTTGATCAGTCCCAGCCCCTCCAGCGTGCGGGCCGTCGGTTTGAGTTGCTTCGGCCATTGCCCGTCAACGATGGCGGGATCCATGTCGGCTTCATTGCGGTTGACGTCGACCCAGGTATTGGGGAAGGTGCAATACAGCAGCGTGCCGCCGGCGGCCGGGGCGCCGGCCCAGAGGTCTTCCACATACATCGATACATTGTCATGCACGGTCGTGAACGGCAGCGGCGAGCGGTATTCCTTCGGATATTCACGCCCGCTGCGGGAGACATCTATAATCAGCGGGGCAGGCGCAGCCAGAGGTTCATGACGCAGAAAAAGTCCCGGCTGGGCGTGGATCACGATGGCATCCCCTGATTTTTTTGTGGAATGCCCGTTTTATGCAAAGCCCGGGATCTTGTCAACGAGGAGGCACATGATCAATTCCAGGATTGTTGTTTCTGCACTTGTCTGTGTGTTTTCCTCCGCCGTGTCGCATGCGGCTGATGCGCTGAACTATCCGGCCAGGCCCATCCGCTTTGTGGTACCGTTCACCCCGGGCGCCATCAATGACTATATGGCGCGCACGGTGGGGCAGAAACTGTCCGAGGTCTGGGGGCAGTCCGTCATCGTCGACAACAGGCCCGGTGCAGGCACCATCATCGGCACCGATATCGTCGCCAAATCGGCGGCTGACGGCTACACGCTGTTGCTGGCTTCGACGGCTCTGGCGATCAATGCGAGCCTGTATCCCAAACTGCCTTTCGATGTGCTGCGCGATTTCGCGCCGGTGTCGCGCATCGGTTCGGCGCCCCTGCTGCTGGTCGTGTCGCCGCAATTGCCGGTAAAAAATGTGCGCGAACTGGTCGCATTGGCGAAGTCAAGACCCGGGCAGATTTCCTACGGATCGACCGGTACCGGCGGCTCGGCCCATCTGATGGGCGAAATGTTCAAATCGATGGCCGGCATTGATGCGATTCATATTCCGTACAAGGGGCTGGCGCCGGCGCTGGCCGATGTCATTGCAGGGCGGGTCAATTACACCTTCGGGACTTATCTCGCGGTGAGCGGGCATGTCAAAGCCGGGCGGGTGCGGGCGCTGGCAGTGACGAGCAAAGCGCGTTCCCGGGTGGCTCCGGAGATCCCGGCGATTGCCGAAGCGGGTTATACCGATTACGACGCGAGCGCCTGGTGGGGCATCGTGGTGCCTGCGCGCACGCCTCCAGCGGTGGTGGGCAGGCTGGGCGGGGAAGTCGTGCGCATCCTGGAGTCGCCTCAAGTCAGCGAACAGATGCTGACACAGGGCGTGGAAGTGGCGCCGGCGACGCCGGATCAGTTCAGAAAATACCTGGCCGACGAAATCGGCCGATGGGGCCGGGCCGTCAAACAATCCGGCGCGAAACCTGAATGACGATGCGCACACCCGGATTTTCATCAGGATATTGATTTCATTGATATTTATTGCTCCGACCCGCACTGCGTTTCTGCTGAAAGCTTCTGCCCGCACAGGCTTTCAGCAATGATGGCCATGACTGGCGCCATCACATTGTCATCGAGCCGTCATGGTTCTGTAACAAGCCACGGTTAACTTCTGCTGATGCGCTGCTAAAGCGCTTCACTTGATTTTTTGCAGGGGAATTTCACCGTGTCAGCCTGTTCCGGTATCACCCGATTGCACCTGGGCGCCTGCTGCATGGGCGCTTTTTTCGCGGTTCAACCGGCCCATGCCGCGAACATCGCGTTTCCCGAGAAACCGGTGCGCATGGTGGTGCCGCTGGCCCCGGGCGGCGGCAGTGATATCGTGGCGCGGATTGCAGCGCAGGCACTGACCGACGCCTGGGGACAGACGGTCATCATCGACAACCGGCCGGGAGCCGGCGGTTCCATCGGCACCGCGATTGTCGCCAAGGCGCCTGCCGACGGTTATACCTCGCTGGTATCGAGCTCAACCATGGCGATCGGACCCGCGCTGTTCAAGAATATCGGTTACGACGTGCTGAAGGATCTGGTGCCGGTGACCATGATTGCCGACCAGCCGAGCATCATCGCGGTGAATCCGAAAGTACCTGCAAAGACCTTGCCGGAACTGATTGCCCTGTTCAGGAAGGAGCCGGGCAAATACGCTTTTGGTTCGGCCGGCAACGGCACCGCCAGCCATCTGGCGAATGAACTGTTCAAGCTGTCGGCCAAAGTCGACACCATCCATGTGCCGTACAAGAGCGCCGGCCTTGCCAGCACCGGCCTGCTGAGCGGTGAAATCCAGTACATGGTGACCAACATGGCGACGGCCCTGCCGCTGGTCAATTCGGGCCGGCTGCTGGGAGTCGCGGTCACCAGCCGGCAACGCATGAATACCGTGCCCAATATGCCGACCGTGAGCGAGGCTGGCGTGCCCGGCTTTGAATACACCACCTGGTACGGCATGCTGGTGCCCGCCCGCACGCCGGCCGCGATCGTGGCGCGCGTACAGGACGACCTTGAAAAGCAGGCGCGTGATCCGCGTGTCGCCGAGCGGTTTTCCGCGCAGGGGCTGACGGTGCATGCTTCGGAGCCTGCCGATTTCGGCAAATTCCTTTCTGCGGAAGTGTCGCGCTGGCAGCAGGTGGTCAACGCCTCGGGCATTCAGAAGCAGTAATCCAGTTTCAGCCGTTTTACGCGCGCCGCGCCGCCTCACCCTCCACCTCTCTTTGCGCGGCGCGCTTCTTTGTTCCACATGCTGTGAGCGGGCGCCGGACATGCGCAGCCTCCGGCTTGTAAGCCCCGGGTTGCTTGGCTAGACTCGGGCACTGCCCGGGAGCTTGCTTCGCGGGCGAAAACCGCAAAACAAGCTGCGCCACGCAGGCCTCGAGTTGACGTGGCCGGATCAGGAATTCCGGAGGGGACCATCGAACGCAAAGCACTGGGTCTGGCCGTCATCGGTTCGGGCCGCATCGGCGGGCTGCGGGCGCAGCTGGCCGCGGGACATCCTGCAGTAAACTTTATCGCCGTATCAGACCAGGATCCGAAAAAAGCGGCGGCGCTGGCGCAGAAAGTCGGCGCGGCCGCGCACTCCGCCGACAACGACGCCATCATCGCGCACCCGGAAGTCAACGCGGTCATCGTGTCGACCAGCGAAGGCGAGCACCTTGCCCCGATCCTGAAGGCGCTCGAACTCGGCAAGCCGGTGCTGGTGGAAAAACCGATTGCGCTGTCACTGGCCGACGCCGACCGCGTGATCCAGACCATCGAGAAGTCCGGCGTCTCCGTGCATGTCGGTTACAGCCGGCGCTACAAGGAGCGTTACCAGATTGCCAAGGAGCAGATCGTTCAGGGCCGCATCGGCCGCATGACCGGCGGTGCTGCGCGGGTGTTCAATTCGCGTTCGCAGGCGCTGGGCATGCTGCAGCGCAATCCGCATGCCACGCCGGTGGTCGATGCACTGACTTATTACGTCGATTTGATGAACTGGTTCCATCAGGGCAACCGGCTTGTGGAGGTGTATGCGCGCGGGCAGAAGGGCGTATTGAGGGACGCGGGTTATCCCGAGGTCGAGGACATCAGTTACGCCATCCTGACCTATGCCGACGGCGCGGTGATCAACCTCGGCATCAGTTATGCGCTGC
>CAZSIR010000013.1:0-16261 GCA_964606765.1 uncultured Bordetella sp.
CGACGTGCTGCTGCGGCGAACGCAGGTTGCAGGGATCCTTGAAGGTGATCCACGGGTGTCCGGTCTCGAACAGCATCGTCAGCATCTTGCGCCACAGCTGGTTGGCCGGAACCTTCTTGTAAAGCTTCATCTCGCCGCGCGAGCACTGCGCTTCGTAATCGAGGTAGGCTTTCTCGAAGGCCTTGCCGAATTTTTCGTGCAGGTCCGGAACGTCCGAAGGCGAGAACAGCGTCCACTCGCCGTTTTCCATGACGCGCTTCATGAACAGGTCGGGAATCCAGTTCGAGGTGTTCATGTCATGGGTGCGGCGGCGGTCGTCGCCGGTGTTCTTGCGCAGCTCGAGGAATTCCTCGATGTCGAGATGCCAGGTCTCGAGGTAGGAGCACACCGCGCCCTTGCGCTTGCCGCCCTGGTTCACCGCAACGGCGGTGTCGTTGACCACCTTCAGGAACGGCACGACGCCCTGCGATTTGCCGTTGGTGCCCTTGATGTAGGCGCCGAGCGCGCGCACCGGCGTCCAGTCGTTGCCGATGCCGCCGGCGTACTTCTGCAGCATCGCGTTTTCCTTGATCGCCTCGTAAATGCCGTCGAGGTCATCGGACACCGTGGTCAGGTAGCAGCTGGCGAGCTGCGAGCGGCGCGTACCGGAGTTGAACAGCGTCGGGGTCGAGCTCATCAGGTCGAAGCTGGACAGCACGTTGTAGAACTCGATGGCGCGCGCCTCGCGCTGGCTTTCCGGTTCGTTCAGCGCGAGTCCCATCGCCACGCGCATGAAAAACACCTGCGGCAATTCAATGCGCTGGCCTTCGATGTGCAGGAAATAGCGGTCATAAAGGATCTGCAGGCCGAGATAGGTGAATTTCTGGTCACGCTGCGCGTCCAGCGCAGACCCCAGCGCCTTCATGTCGTAATCACCCAGCCGCTCGTCGAGCAGTTCGGCGGCGATGCCCTTTTTGATGAACTCCGGCAGATAGGCGGCATACCGCGTCGCCATTTCCTCCTGCGTCACTTCCTCGCCCAGTGTTTCCAGACGCAGCGTGTGCATCAGCAGGCGCGCGGTGACGTAGCTGTATCCGGGATCCTGTTCGATCAGGCCGCGCGCGGCGAGGATCAGCGACTTGCGCACCTCGTTGATGGGCACGCCGTCATACAAATCGCGCTGCATGGCTTCGAGAATCGGCTGGGCGCTGACATCGCGGCCAAGGCCGGCACAGGCGCTTTCGACCAGCGCGGTGATCCTTTCCGTGTCCAGCGGGCGCGTCACGCCGCCGTCGGTGACGTTGACCACGTGGATCTTCTGCGCAGCAGCCGCGGGCTGTGCCTCGCGCTGGCGCGCGCGCTCTTTCGAGCGCTCCTCGCGATACAGCACATAGGCGCGGGCCACGTGGTGCTCGCCCATGCGCATCAGGGCGAGTTCCACCTGGTCCTGGATGTCTTCGATATGGAAGGTGCCGCCCGAAGGCTGGCGCCGCAGCAGCGCGCCGACCACGCTGTCGGTCAGCGCAGCGACCTGTTCGCGCACACGTGCCGAAGCCGCACCCTGGCCGCCGTTGACCGCGATGAAGGCCTTGGTCATCGCAATGGCGATCTTGGCCGGCTCGAAACCGACGACAGAGCCATTGCGGCGAATGATCTTGTACTGGGCATACAGCGCCTCCCGCTCGGCTTCATCGGCAGGGCCACCATGGGGGACAGCGCGGGATTGGCTGGTTTCTACTGCGACTTGCATATCGTTACTCCTTGATTTTTTTAGGTTTTCTAACCCCCAGGAACATCTGCGCTCCCAGCCCGATAACCACCACACGACCACTATATGTTGTGGTTCGCGCATTAATTTCGACCAATTCTAGTGGCCACATTTTGAATCCGCAATAGGTTTTGACGCTTTTTTTAAAAGTTCTTGAGAAACAGCAGGAAACGCTGCCAAGCACCGGATTAATTGCACAAAAAGTGGGCAGCTGATGCCGCATGGGCGGCGGCGCGGCGCAGCCAGTGGCTGGACACCGGGGGATTGCCTGCGAGCGACCGCAGAACGGCCGTCGGCGGCTATTTTTTACCGGTTTTCATGCAGCAGCAGGCTGCTGCGATAACGCGGCCAATCGAACTGCGGGCCGGGATCGGTTTTGCGCCCAGGCGCGATGTCGGAGTGACCGACACTGGCCGTAATCGGGTACCGCGCATGCAGGGCGCGGGCCAGCGCTCCAAGCCGGCCGTACTGGGCATCGCTGAACGCCAGGTCGTCCGCGCCCTCGAGTTCAATGCCGATCGAATAATCGTTGCAGCGTTTCCGCCCGCACCAGGATGACTCTCCCGCATGCCAGGCCCGCAGCGCGCAGGGCACGAACTGCAGCAAGGCGCCGTCGCGGCGGATGAAAAAATGCGCCGACACCTTCAGTCCGGCGATGCCCGCGAAATAAGGATGCGCCGCGGGATCCAGCCGGTTCAGGAACAGGTCTGCGACTGCCGGGCCTCCGAAAATTCCCGGCGGAAGGCTGATATTGTGAATCACCAGCAAATCAATCACCGTGCCGGACGGCCGCTCATCACAGTTCGGCGAAGCGAGAAAAAAAGCTTCATCAACGCGCCCGGCAACATCAATGTGCATGCCCTGCTTCCCTCAGGACTTGGCGTCCAGTTCCTGCTTGATGCCCAGGCGCTGGATGCGGTAACGCAGCGCGCGAAAGGAGATGCCGAGCAGTTTGGCTGCCGCGGTCTGGTTGTAGCGGGCCCGCTCCAGCGCATCGAGAATCGCCCTGCGTTCAATGGCTTCAAGCCGTTCCGGCAGGGGCAGCCCTTCGATTGCGGACTCGGGTTCCGCCGCGCGCTCGTCGGAAAGCTGCAGGTCGTCAACCGAGATCTCTTCGCTGCTGACCAGCGCCACGGCGCGCTCAAGGATGTTTTCCAGCTCGCGGACGTTGCCCGGAAAATGATAGGCCTGCAGCGCTGTTTCCGCCTGCGGCGACAGGTGCGCGACGCGCCCGTCGACGGCATGCCGCGCCAGTATCGTCGCGGCAAGCCGCGGAATGTCCTCGCGCAATTCGCGCAAGGCCGGCATGCGCAATTCGATCACATTCAGGCGATAGTACAGATCCTGGCGGAAGGCGCCGCTTTTCACCTCCTCGGCGAGATGGCGGTGGGTCGCACTGATGATGCGCACATCCACCGGCTCCTCACTGGTCGAACCGACCTTGCGCACACGCTTTTCCTGGATCGCACGCAGCAATTTGACCTGCATCGACAGCGGCAGATCGCCGACTTCGTCGAGAAACAGCGTGCCGCCGTTGGCCGCCTGGAAAAAGCCGTCGTGGTCGGCAAGCGCCCCGGTAAAAGCCCCTTTCCTGTGCCCGAAAAATTCGGACTCCATCAGGTTTTCCGGTATCGCGCCGCAATTGACCGCGAGGAAGGGACTGTCGCGCCGCGCACCGTTGAGATGAATCAGGCGTGCCGCAAGCTCCTTGCCGCAGCCCGACTCACCGCGAATCTGCACCGGCGCCTGGCTGCGCGCGAGTTTGTCAATCATCTGCCGCGCCTGCATCATCAGCGGCGAATCGCCGATCAGGTACGGCGTGCCGGGGGCGGGTTTCGCGGCGGCATCCGCATCCTGCCGCTCCCCGCCAGGACGCGGGAGTTTCAGCGCGGAGCGCACCAGCGCGCGCAGCTGGTCAAGCGATACCGGCTTGCCGAGATAGTCGAAGGCACCGGCCTTGAGGGCAGCCACCGCATTCTCCGCACTGCCGTGCGCGGTGATCACGGCGACCGGCAGGCTGGGATGATTGCGCGTGATGTGCTCCACGATGGACAGCCCGTCGCCGTCCCCCAGCCGCATGTCGGTCAGGCACAACTCGAAACTGTTGCAGCCAAGCAGCGACATTGCCTCGGACACGCTGCCCGCACAGTGCGGTTCAAGGCCCATGCGCAGCAAGGTCATGCTGAGCAATTCGCGGATGTCCGCCTCGTCATCGACAACCAGCACCTGACCCGTCGTTGCCAAGCTGATTTACCCCCTGATGTTTCCCGCCGTTGCTTCAACCCGCAGCACAGGTTACGGAGAACTGCGCGCCCTCGGACGCATCGACATATTCGAGTACCGCGCCGTTCGCCTCGCAGATTTCGCGGGCCAGGTACAGGCCCAGTCCGGTTCCGCCAGGTGATGTGGTGAAAAATGGCTCGAACAGCTTGCTGCGCGATTCCTGCGGCACTCCCGGCCCGTCATCAACGATATCCAATCTTACCGCATTGCCCCGCCCTGACCGGTCCACCCGCAGACGGATGCTGCCGGGGCCGCGGCGGGAATGGCGCAATGCGTTCTGGCACAGATTCCACAGCACCTGATTCAGGTGGTCGCGGTCAAACATGACGTGGGGATCCGCCAGCAGCTGCAGGGTGATGACCTCAGGCTCCAGTTTTTCGGTGGCGGTGAATTGTTCGATGAAGGTGCGCAGATACCCCGCCAGGTGGAAACGCTCGCGTGATGCGCGTTCGCCGCGATTCAGCGTCTGCACGTCATTGATCATGCGGTCAAGCCGGCGGGTGTTGTCACGGATGATGGTGGTCAGCCGCTGCGCGCCGGATGACACGCCGGACTCCTCCTGCAGCAACTCCGCCGCGTGGCTGATCGCGCCCAGGGGATTGCGGATCTCATGCGCGATGTTCGCCGTCAGACGCCCGAGCGCGGCCAGTTTCAGCTGGCGGGCTTCGGCCTGTATGCGCGCCGAGTCCTCAAGAAAAATCACCGCACCGGCGCCACGCCGCGCCGCCACCGGCACCAGCCTTGCCCTGAGGTGCGGCCCCAGCTCAAACGCGTCCGGGGTGTCCTTGCCCTGCTGGTCCCGCAGCCAGCTTTCAACGCGGCCATGCAGCGTTGGCGCACGGTCGCGCAACGCCACCACGCCGCCGCCGCGCAATCCGCCGATCATGCGCTCAGCCGCGGTATTGACCTGGCGCACGATGCCGGCCCCATCAACCACGATCACGCCATGCTCCATGTCCTGAATCACCAGCTGGTTGACCTGCGCCATGTTGGCCAGATCAATCTCCCTCTGCGCCGCCAGCCGTTCGCTGGCGAGGGAACGCGTGGCCAGGGTGTGCGCCAGCCAGGCAATGGCGAAATAGGCAATGGACAGCAGACCGGCCTGCGCATACTGGGCGCCGCTCTCGGAGAATCGCAACACCTCATAGGTATGCTCCAGCAGTACGGCGATGGTGGCGATGGCGGCGAAAAAAAGCGTCAATTGCCCGCGGGTCACCAATCCCGCGGCGGCCAGCGATGTCAGCAGCAACAGTCCAAGACCGCTTGACAGCCCGCCGCTGGCATACATCAGCAATACGATAAAAACGATATCCCCGCCGACCTGTATCGCCAGCTGCAGGACAAAGCGCTCCCGGGTGCGGATGATCGCGAACATGGCCAGCGCAAACGCGGCATAAGCCGAAGCCCCCAGCAAAAACAGCCGCATGTCGCGCGAACCGAACTGCAGGGCATTACCCCAGAAACCGGCAGTCAGCAGCAGCAGCAGCGCCGCCGCGGTGCGATAACCATTGAACAGCTGCAGCGAACGCCAGTAGGCATCGGACGCCCCGAGGGCGGCTTCCGGTTTGCGGACCTCCGCGGGCGCCGGTTGTTCAGACGCCGTGATGGGCGAAATGCTCACTTTTTGCCGCGGAATTCCCGTTCGTGCTCGGACGAACAGAAGTAATGCTGGCCGGAAACCAGCCCTTCGCCACGCGGCAGATGTATGCCGCAGCGCGCGCAGGCCACCATGTCCTCAGCCTGCGGGTCCGGTGGCGGCTGCCTGGCCTGATCGGCGCGCCGGCGATGATTGCGCAGCAGCCAGAATCCGGCTGCGAATGCGATTGCGATGAGCAGGAACTTGGTCATCGGTTCTTCAGCGGCAGAACAGCCGGATTTCGGCCGCACACGGGTGGGCGCGCAAACGCCGTGCGCACCTCAGGCGTGCGTCGATTCCGGATCCACTGCCAGTGCCTCCAGGAAACGCGACACCAGATTGTAGCCCCCGACGGTGGCGGTGAGTTCGACGATTTCGCGCGCATTGAAATGGCTGCGCAGCGCCTCGAAGACGGCCTCGGGTACATGGATGTCCCGGGTCATGGCGTCGGTGTAGGCGAGCACAGCGCGCTGTGCGGCCGTCAGCGCCGCGGATTCCTGCCAGCGATCCAGCGCATCAATCTGCTCCCTTGAGACGCCTTCACGCAGCGCAAAGGGAACATGGACCTGATACTCGTAGGACGCGCCGTTGAGCAGCGCCACGCGCAGGATGACCAGCTCTCGATAATCGCCGCGCAGGGTGCACTGCTGCCGGATCGCGGTAAACAGCGCGAGCCAGCCTTCCGCCACGGGCGGCGCATTGAGCAGCATGCTGTAGAGATTCAGCATGCGGCCGTCGCGTTCGCTGCGGATCTGATCCGCCAGCGCCTTCACGGCCGGGCTGCTGTTCTCGTCGCCGTAGTTCAGGCGGGCCATCGTTGAAGCTCCGGATTCGGGAAGACCGAGCCGAACCGGTCGGAACAACCGGACGGCATTTCAGAAAATCATGGTCGGGGTGAGAGGATTCGAACCTCCGACTCCTGCGTCCCGAACGCAGTACTCTACCAGGCTGAGCTACACCCCGAATTTCAATACAAGTTTCAGCAAACGCTTCAACAGGCTTCCGACAACATCCACAAACAAGAAGGGCACGTTGCGCGTGCCCTTCGGTCAGTGCGTTCGCGTTACGGCGAACGACGCCAATTGTAGCAAAGAATCCCGGTACTGCGTGGACGGAATCGCAGCCAGGGCGGCACTGGCTGCAGCCGCTTCCTGTTCGGCCTGCCGGCGGGTGTAGTCCAATGCGCCGGAACTGCGGATTGCAGCCAGCACCCGGTCCAGATCATCCAGACCGCCGGATGTGAGGGCGGCGCGAACCAGCGCCGCCTCCGACGCAGTTCCCTGCCGCAGCGTCCGGATCAGCGGCAGGGTCGGCTTGCCCTCGGCAAGGTCGTCCCCCACATTCTTGCCGATGACACCGGCATCACCTGAATAATCCAGCACGTCGTCTATCAGCTGGAATGCCGTTCCCAGATGCCCGCCATAGGCCGCCATTGCCTCCTCCACCGCGGGAGGCGCGCCAGACAGCAAGGCGCCCAGGCGGCTTGCCGCTTCGAACAGCTTGGCTGTCTTGTAGCGGATCACCTGCAGGTAACCCGCCTCGTCGATGTCGGCATTGCGGCAGTTCATCAGCTGCAGCACCTCGCCTTCGGCGATGACATTGGTGGCATCGGCCAGCACCTGCAGCACGCGCATGTCATCGACATCCACCATCATCTGGAAAGCACGCGAATAGACAAAATCACCGACCAGCACCGAAGCCGCGTTGCCGAACAGGGTATTCGCCGTTGGTCTTCCGCGGCGCAACGCCGACTCGTCGACCACGTCATCATGCAGCAGCGTTGCGGTATGGATGAATTCGACAACGGCTGCCAGCGCATGGTGCGCGGTGCCGCGATAGCCCAGCGCCCCGGCCGAGAGCAGCACCAGCGCCGGTCGCAGGCGCTTGCCGCCGCCGCCGATGATGTACTCCGCCACCTGGCGGATCAGCACCACATCCGAGTGCAGGCGTTCGCGGATGACACGATCCACGGCCAGCATGTCGGGCGCCAGCAATTTGTTGAGTGCGTCGAGAGACACGGAGCGGTCAAAAACCGCGATGATAACAACTTCGCGTCCGGCCAGTGCCCGCCCCATCACCGGCAGCGCCTGCGCCATCCCGACGTGGATCCATGCAAGTATTTGATTTTTAATGTTATTTATCGTTTGGGGCGTTTCCGGGGGCCCGGGCCGAAGTTTTGACTCCAACCGGTCCGGCTTGTATAATCGCGGGCTTTGCGAAGTCCGAGTTGAGAGGTGGTTTCCATGTACGCAGTTGTCAAGACCGGTGGCAAGCAGTATCGCGTGAGCGCCGGCAGCAAAATCAAGGTTGAGCAATTGACCGCCGACGTCGGTTCCGAGATCACCCTCGACCAGGTCCTGATGATCGCCGAGGATGGCAGCGTCAAGCTCGGCACCCCGCTGCTCTCCGGCGCGGCCGTCAAGGCCAAGGTGCTGTCACAGGGCCGCGGCGACAAGGTGCATATCTACAAGATGCGCCGGCGCAAGCACTATCGCAAATCTCAGGGCCACCGCCAGAATTTCACTGAACTCGAAATCACCGGCATCGCAGGCTAAGGAGCACACACCATGGCACATAAAAAAGCTGGCGGCAGTTCCCGCAACGGCCGCGACTCGGAAGCAAAACGACTCGGCGTCAAATGCTTTGGCGGTGAACTGATCCCCGCCGGCAGCATCATCGTGCGCCAGCGCGGAACGCGCATGCACCCCGGTGAGAACGTCGGCATCGGCCGCGACCACACTCTGTTCGCCAAGGTCGAGGGCCGCGTGCAGTTTGCATTCAAGGGCCCGCAGCAACGCCAGACCGTGAGCGTCGTTCCTGCCTGACCTGTTTTGAGTTTCCTGAAAAGGCCCTGTTGAACGACAGGGCCTTTTTATTTTGAGAACCCCATGAAATTCATCGATGAAGCACGAATTGAAGTGCACGCCGGCAAGGGCGGGGATGGCGTTGCCAGCTTTCGCCGCGAAAAGTTCGTGCCGCGCGGCGGACCCGATGGCGGAGATGGCGGCCGGGGCGGCAGCATTTTTGCCGTGGCCGATCGCAACATCAATACCCTGATCGACTACCGTTACGCGCGCATCCATCGCGCGAAAAACGGACAGAAAGGCATGGGTTCCGACTGTTTTGGCCGTGCTGCGGCGGACATCGTACTGCGCATGCCGGTGGGCACCGTGGTCAGCGATGCCGAAACCGGTGAAGTCCTGTTCGACCTGACACAGCACGGTGAACAGGTCACGCTGGCCCAGGGCGGAAACGGCGGGCTGGGCAATCTGCACTTCAAATCCAGCACCAACCGCGCGCCGCGGCAGTTCACCGTTGGCGGACCCGGGGTCTCGCGTTACCTCAAACTCGAACTCAAAGTGCTTGCCGATGTCGGCCTGCTGGGTTTGCCCAATGCCGGCAAATCGACCCTGATACGCGCGATCTCGGCGGCCCGGCCGAAGGTGGCCGATTATCCGTTTACCACCCTGCAGCCCAACCTCGGCGTGGTTCGGGTCGACGACAACCGCAGTTTCGTCGTCGCCGACATCCCGGGGCTGATCGAAGGCGCCGCCGAGGGAGCCGGACTGGGGCACCAGTTCCTGCGCCACCTCGCCCGCACCCGGCTGCTGCTGCATGTCATCGACGTCATGCCACCCGACCCGGAGGCAGACGTCGTGCGCGACGCCAAAGCCCTGGTGCGTGAGCTGCGCAAATACGACGAGTCCCTGTACCGCAAACCGCGCTGGCTGGTGTTCAACAAACTCGACCTGATTCCCGAAGACGGGCGCGAAAAGCTGGTGAAGACGCTGCTGAAGCAGTTGGGCGTCAAACGCAAAAGTTTCACCATTTCCGCGCTGACCGGCGAAGGATGCCGGGCTATGACATTCGCGGTGATGGATCACATCGAGGAAAACTCCGCAGCCAAACCGGCCGCGCGGTCGACAACGCGGAAAAAAACGGCTGAAGACGCTGCATGAGCGCACACCCAACGATGGAATCCGTCATCAAAAAAGCCAGGCGGCTGGTGGTCAAGGTCGGCAGCGGCCTGGTGACCAACGCAGGCCACGGACTGGATCACGCGGCACTGACCGGCTGGGCCGAGCAGATTGCGCGCCTGTCAAAGGACGGCCGGCAGATCGTGCTGGTTTCCAGCGGCGCCATTGCCGAAGGCATGCAGCGGCTGGGCTGGACCCGGCGCCCGCACGCGCTGCATGAACTGCAGGCCGCGGCCGCCGTCGGACAGATGGGCATGGTGCAGGTCTACGAGTCCTGTTTCCGCAGCCATGGCCTGCTGGCTTCCCAGATCCTGCTGACCCACGAGGATCTCGCCGACCGCAAGCGTTATCTCAATGCGCGCTCCACCCTGCGCACGCTGCTCGATCTGGGCGTCATTCCGGTAATCAACGAGAATGACACCGTGGCCATCGACGAAATCCGTTTCGGCGACAACGACACCCTCGCCGCGCTGGTCACCAACCTGATCGAAGCCGACGCACTGGTGATACTGACCGACCAGCGCGGCCTCTACAGCGCCGATCCACGCAAGGATCCCGGGGCAAAACCCATCGCCGATGGCGTTGCCGGCGACCCCTACCTGGAAACCATTGCCGGCTCCACCGGAAGCGCCATCGCGCGCGGCGGCATGCTGACCAAAATCCTGGCGGCCAAACGCGCTGCGCGCAGCGGGGCCGACACCGTCATTGCCTGGGGCCGCGAACCTGAAGTTCTGCTGCGGCTGGCCGCAGGTGAGCGGCTCGGCACCCAGCTGCTTGCGCAGCAGGCCACGATCGCCGCCCGCAAACAGTGGCTGGCGGATCACCTGCAGGTGCGCGGCCGGGTCACGCTGGACGCGGGCGCAGTGAAGGCATTGCTGGTGGACGGCAAGAGCCTGTTGCCCGTCGGGGTCAGCAGCGCATCCGGGGAGTTCGAGCGGGGTGAGGTGGTGAGCTGCCTTGACGAAACCGGTCGCGAAATCGCCCGCGGATTGATCAACTACAGCCACGCCGATACCAGCCGCATCCTGCGCACGCCGTCGAACCAGATCGAAGCCAAGCTGGGCTATATCGACGAACCCGAACTGATACACCGCGACAATCTGGTCCTGCTGTAGCCGGCGGTGCGAAGTTTCCGTCTACTCGGAAACCTGCGCCCTTGAAGGTCCGCGGCGCAGGGCCTGCACGATCAGCTCGGCCGGCTCAATCATCAGTTTCCCGCGGCAGAAATAATCCCCATACAGCGTGATGTGCTGGGCATTGACCTGCTTCAGCTCGATATGCCGCCATTGTGGATTGCGCGCGCGCGCCCAGCTGCGGTCCGCACGGCCGATCGCATAATATTTCTGGTCGCGTGATTCGCAGCGTATGCCCTCAAATGACACATTGCTCGCGCCACCCGCGGTCTTGATGACCAGCGTATACCGGACTATCCCGTCCTTGCCGGCGGATACGGACTTTGCATCGATGAAAAACCGGTGCTGGGTCGCAGAACCCACGTCGAGTGCAATCAGGTTGTCATCGGCAGGATAGGCAGGCAACTGCTGCTGCAATTCGGTCCATGGCGTGACTTCACGGTCGAATTTGTAATCCCAGCCCTCCCACTCGGTCTGGGCCTGCGCGGAACCGGCCGCCAGCCACCCGGCAAGCAGTCCGCATATCAACCTGAAGATCATCGTGTTCACGACGCCGATTGTAGCGCCGGCCGGAGCGTCGTGCGCGCCTCAGGCCAGATCGGCCAGCAGGGACGCACGCGTCGCATCACCGACCGGCATCAGGGCCGCTGAATAATGCGCATGGTCAACGCCCATGCCCAGCGCGGCGCCGCCGCGCAGGGCGGTCACCATCTCCGCCGTCAATTCAAAACGGAGAAAATGCACTGAAGATGTCTTCTCGCCGTTATCGCGCTCCAGATCCTCGTCCGCAATCGCATGGACGCGATCACAGCCTGCGACCTGCACCCAGACGCGGTCCTCGACCCCGATCAGCTGCGCCAGCTTGACGCGACGTTCATTTTCGTCGGGATATTCGATCATCATTGTCGCCTTCCAGTTGCTGCCGTCCGGAATCAGCGGGTTGTAGGCTTCCAGCTCATCGACGATGCCGGCCTGCTCGAAAATCTTTTCGGCACGGAGCATTTCCTGCACCTGGTAGCGGATGGTCAGCTCGTCCTCGAAAATCAGCGTCACGTTGGAACCGAGCTGGATGGCGCGGTTTTTTTTGTGGGCAATCACCCTGGCGCGGAATTCAGGACGGGCCCTGGCATAACTTTCCAGGGTCATCAGGCTGTATTGGCTAATGTGCGGCATGGCGTTTGTCAGAGTCCGTAGGCTATTCGTATCAATGTGATGGGATGCTGCTTTTGCGCTGCGCCGGGGCTGGTTTCATGGTCGCCCGCCTTGCTGTCATTGATGCCCTGCTCGATATGGCGGCCGGCAATCGCGCAGTCCGAACTGATGTAATCCGGCGCGGGATCGTGCATCAGGCGAAACACCGGACGGCCGATTTTCATCGACTGTTCATAGAATTCGCTTTTGACGCCCCAGGTCCCGTCATGGCCGGCGCAGCGCTCCACCGTCGTGACCCTGGTGCCGGGGATCATCTCCAGCAGCTCGCGGGTCTTCTGCCCCATGTTCTGCACCCGCAGGTGGCAGGGAATGTGGTACGAGACCTTGCCCAGCGGCTGGCTGAATTCTTTTTTCAGCAAACCGTCCTTGTGGCGCAGCACCAGGTATTCAAAGGGATCAAACATTGCCTCGGCCACTGCTTTCACGTCGGCATCGTCGGGAAACATCAGCGGCAACTCCTGCTTGAACATCAGCGTGCAGGACGGCACCGCGGTCAGGAGGGCATAACCCTCGTGCGCCAGTTTCGCCAGCACGGGAATGTTCAAATCCTTGTTCCGCGCCACGGCTTCGAGGTCACCCAGCTCCAGCTTGGGCATGCCGCAACAGGCTTCTTTTTCAACGATGATCGCGGGAATCTCGTTGTGGGCGAGGATTTTCACCAGGTCGTGCCCGATGCCGGGCTCGTTGTAATTGACATAGCAGGTCGAAAAAATCGCGACCTTGCCCGGCGCGGTTTTGCCGTCCTTGACCGGGAATGACGCATCCGGTTTCGCGGTGGCGCGGAACCTGGCGCTGTCGTACTCGGGCAGCACCCGGTCCTGGTGGATGCCCAGCACGCTGTCCATGACCTTGCGCACCGGCGCAGCCTTGTTCGCGGCATTGACCATCTGCACCACCACCGGGATCGACGCCAGCTTGCCCAGCGCATCGGTGCTCGACAGCAGCTTGTCGCGGAATGACACTTCGCCCTTGCGGAATTTGACCGCCTTGGCGCGCAGCATCAGGTGCGGAAAATCCACATTCCACTCATGCGGCGGGACGTAGGGACACTTGGTCATGTAGCACATGTCGCAGAGATAACAGCGGTCGATGACTTCCCAGTAATCCTTCTTCGGAATGCCGTCGACTTCCAGCGTCGGACTCTCATCAACCAGGTCGAACAATTTGGGAAACGCCGTGCACAGGTTCACGCAGCGGCGGCAGCCGTGGCAGATGTCGAAAACGCGCTCAAGTTCGTGGTTGAGTTTGCCTTCGTCGTAAAAATCCGCCGACTGCCAGTCCAGCGGGTGCCTGGTGGGGGCCTCGAGACTGCCTTCACGTGCTGTCATGGTCAGATATGCCGTGGGATTGCGGTGTCAGAAAAGAAAGAGGCGCACACGCGCCCCTTTCACTCACAACAACTAAGCCGTTCAGTCAGCCAGACCGTCCAGCGCTTTCTGGAAACGGTTGGCGTGCGAACGCTCGGCTTTGGCCAGCGTCTCGAACCAGTCGGCGATTTCGCCGAAACCTTCGTCGCGCGCGGTTTTGGCCATGCCCGGATACATGTCGGTGTACTCGTGGGTTTCACCGGCAATCGCGGCTTTCAGGTTTTCGCGGGTGCGGCCGATCGGCAGATCGGTCGCGGGGTAGCCGCAGGCTTCCATGTCCTCGGGATGGCCGTGGGCATGGCCGGTCTCGCCTTCTGCGGTCGAGCGGAACACGGCCGCCACATCATTCTGGCCTTCGACATCAGCCTTGGCTGCAAAGTACAGATAACGGCGGTTGGCCTGCGATTCGCCGGCAAAAGCGGCCTTCAGATTTCCGTGGGTCTTCGAATTTTTGAGCTGCATAAAAACTCCTTTAAAAACAATTAGTTACTTAAATACTGCGAATACAAAGCGCGTACCGCGGCAAACCGTGCTTCACAGATATTTAGACTCAATCTAATCTGTGAAAGAAGTGTAAATCCAAGCGTGAAGCAGAGTCAACATCCGCAGCGCGGCCGGCTGAAACAAACACTGCCCTGAATCGACCCGCGCGGATACCGGCAAGCAAAAAACGGCAACAGCCGGCAGCAAAAACGGGTCAGTCCGTGCCCGCCAACTGCGCAGGCCGCGCACGCGCCGTGCGGCGCGATCCTGGTTCGGCGTGTCGCACCAGATAACGCGAAAGTTCGTTCAGCGCCTGTTCGTACACCCCGCGCTTGAACTCGATGACATCCTGGGTCGGCGCCCAGTAATCATGCCAGCGCCAGGCATCAAACTCGGGTTTTTCCGAGGCACGCAGGCAGACATCACAGTCACGCCCCACCAGGCGCAGCAGGAACCAGATCTGCTTTTGGCCGCGGTAGTTGCCGCGCCATTCGCGTCTAAGCCAGCGCTCGGGTACCTCATAACGCAACCAGTCCCGCGTACGGCCGAGCACCTGCACGTGCTCGGGTTTGAGGCCGACCTCTTCGTGCAATTCACGGTACATCGCGGCTTCGGGACGCTCCCCGCCCTTGATGCCGCCCTGCGGAAACTGCCACGAATGCTCGCGCACCCGTTTACCCCAGAACACCTCGTTTTTGCAATTGCACAAAACGATTCCAACGTTGGGGCGATAGCCATCTCTGTCGATCATGGTCATCCCCGAATCTGTTAATCATATGGTAATGATTTTTTCACAAATCCCCGGGCATTGAAAGCCCGCAATCCAGACGGATTTCAGGGGTAAAGATGGCTGGCGTCACTGCGGTTCATGGTGCGCAGCCCCGCGACAAAAAGCGGAAACTCCATGCCATGGCGCACCTCCAGCCCTGCCGCCCGACGCTCAAGATCAGCCCAGGACAGCGCGCCCGGCGCATCGCGAAAAGCAAAAGCGATCACGTTGCCGGGCTTGCGCGCCGGCAGGCAGAGGGTGCCTTCCGGAAACGCCTCCTCAATGCGCTTGAGCATTTCATTGAACTGGCGGTCGCCACCCCAGAGATTCACCACCAGAATGCCGCCAGGCGCCAGCCGCTGGCGGCAATGGCCGTAGAACTCGCGGGTCGCCAGTTCCTCGACATGGGATTCGGCGTCGTAGCCATCCACCATGATGAGGTCGGCCCTCACGTCTGCACGTCCCATGTATTCCGCGCCGTCGCCGATGATGATGCCGAAACGCGAATCTTCCGGCGGCAGCAGGAAACACTGGCGGGCAATCGCCGCCACCTGGGGATCCAGTTCCACCACCCGCAGCTTCGCCCCGGGAAACTGGTGATACACATACTTGGCCACCGATCCCCCGCCCAGCCCGATCATCAGCACATTGCGCGGCTCGGCCTGAAACAGCAGACAGGCCATCATCGAGCGCGTGTAGGACAGTTCCAGGTCATTCGGCCGCGCGAGGCGCATGGCGCTTTGCACCGTATCGCTGCCGATGTGCAGGGATCGCACGCCGAATTTTTCGCTGACATAGACCGTTTTGGCATCTTCTGCCGGTTTGCGCAGGCGCCATTTGGGCATGAATTTCATGTGGATGGGTAAGGCTGTTTCCGGGAGACCCGTCGTAAGGTTCGGTAGAATAAGGGTTTTATCGGATCGGGAACAGGCATGCGTGTCTCGCAGTTTTTCATTTCGACGCTGAAGGAAGCACCTTCCGAGGCGGAAGTCATCAGCCACAAGCTCATGCTGCGCGCCGGCCTGATCAAACGCCTGACCAGCGGCGTTTACACCTGGATGCCGCTGGGCTTGCGCGTGCTGCGCAAGGTCGAGAACATCATCCGCGAGGAAATGAACCGCGGCGGCGCCATTGAGCTGCTGATGCCCGCGGTGCAACCCGCCGAGTTGTGGCATGAATCGACGCGCTGGGAACAGTACGGCCCGGAGCTGCTGCGCATCAAGGACCGCCACCAGCGTGATTTCTGCTTCGGCCCGACGCACGAAGAAGTCGTCAGCGACGTGGTGCGCCGCGACATCAAGAGTTACCGCCAGCTGCCGCTGAATTTCTACCAGATCCAGACCAAGTTCCGCGACGAGATCCGGCCGCGTTTCGGCGTCATGCGCGGGCGCGAGTTCATCATGAAGGACGCCTATTCCTTCCACGTCGACTACGACGACCTGGTGCGTGAATACCGCAACATGCACGACACTTACAGCCGCATATTCACGCGGCTGGGGCTGCAATTCCGCGCAGTCGCCGCCGACACCGGCTCGATCGGCGGCACCGGCTCGCATGAATTCCATGTGCTCGCCGATTCCGGCGAAGACGCCATCGCCTACTGCCCGCAATCGGATTACGCCGCCAACGTCGAACTGGCTGAAGCCGTGGCGCC
>CAZSIR010000013.1:16361-33426 GCA_964606765.1 uncultured Bordetella sp.
GAGCGCGGCATCATGTTCCCGCGCGCCATCGCGCCCTTCGATGTCGCCATCGTGCCCATCGGTTATCACAAAAGTGCTGCGGTCAAAGCCGCGACCGACCAGCTGTATGCCGAACTGCAGGCCGAAGGCATCGACGTGCTGCTCGACAACCGCGATGAACGGCCCGGCGCGATGTTCGCCGACATGGAGCTGATCGGCGTTCCGCACCGCGTGGTCATCGGCGACCGCGGCCTGAAGGAAGGCCAGATCGAATACAAGGGCCGGCGTGACGCCGAGCCCCGCAACCTGCCCCTGAGCGATGCAAAAAATTCAATAAAATCAATTGCATGCGAAGCTTAGTGTGGAGAACAATCCGGGACATCAGCGCTGCGGTCTGCGGTGTTGCGCTGCTGCTGGCAGCACCGGCTGCTTACGCCGGCGGGCAGAAATACGAACCGCTGTCGGCCAGTGTCCAGGCCTCCCTCAATCGTGCCATCGCTGATCAGGCCGTCCCGTTTCTGGCCTTTGACAATGAGCAGGAGGCGCGCAACTGGCTCACCGCCATGTCATCGCGCCTGGTAAAGCGCATGCCCAATCGCGTGGAGCGCGAAGAATTTCTGGTATCCGTCCATTACGAAGCCAAGCGGGCGGGACTGGATCCGCAGATGGTCCTGGGCCTGATCCAGGTCGAGAGCGCGTTTCGCAAATACGCCGTGTCCAGTGTCGGCGCCCGCGGCTACATGCAAGTGATGCCATTCTGGGCCAAGCTGATCGGCACGGCTGACCAGAACCTGTTTCACCTGCGCACCAACCTGCGTTACGGCTGCACGATCCTGCGTCATTATCTCGACATCGAGAACGGCGACCTGTTTCGCGCCCTGGGCCGCTACAACGGCAGCTTGGGCAAGGCCGAATACCCGAACATGGTGCTGCGCGCATGGCACGGCACCTGGCGTTACCCGCCACCGCAATAAACTTTCACGGATGCACGGCCCATGACGGAAATTCTGGTGCTCTACTACAGCCACCACGGTGCCACGCGCGAAATGGCACGGTTGATAGCCCGGGGAATCGAACAGGCCGGGGCCGCCGCCAGGCTGCGCACGGTGCCGCGCATCTCAGCCGTCAGCGAAGCGACTGAACCCGCGGTACCCGACACCGGCGCGCCCTACGCCGAACTGCGCGACCTCGAGGAGTGCGCTGGGCTCGCACTGGGTTCGCCGACGCGCTTCGGCAACATGGCTGCGCCGATGAAATTCTTCTGGGATTCCACTTCGGAGCTTTGGCTCAAGGCCACGCTGGCCGGCAAACCCGCCGCCGTTTTCACCTCCACCGCGAGCCTGCACGGCGGCCAGGAAACCACGCTGATTTCGATGATGCTGCCGCTGCTGCATCACGGCATGCTGATCGTCGGCCTGCCTTATTCAGCGCCGGAACTGCTGACCACAAAAAGCGGCGGCACGCCCTATGGCGCCAGCCACCATGCCGGCGCCGCCAGCGATTTGCCGCTTTCCGCCGACGAAAAGAATCTCTGTCTGCAGTTGGGCCGCCGGCTCGCTGAAACCGCACTGCAGCTGGCGAAATGACTTCCAGTCAGGTCCTGCTGCGCTGGCATGTCACGGCAGCGGCCTCGCTTTACGCATTGCTGCTGCTTTGTTTCGCATGGGAAATGTGGCTGGCCCCTCTGCGGCCGGGCGGATCCTGGCTGCTTTTGAAAGTAATTCCGTTACTGTGGATCGCACCGGGCATCACCCGCGGCCGGCACTACACCTACCGTGCATCGACCATGCTGATCCTGATCTACTTTGTCGAAGGCGTGGTGCGCGCCTGGTCTGACGCCGGCCCCGGATCCAGCCTCGCCATCGCGGAAATCGTGTTATCCACGGTGTTCTTTGTTGCGGCCATCGCCTGGATCCGCACCGGCAGGACAATCACGTCGTCCACAGCACCAGGGTGATCACCAGAGAAAAGACGACACTGGTGGCGAACGGAAAATAAAACTTCCGCCCCCGGTGCTCCACCTGCAGATCGCCGGGCAGACGGCCCAGGCCCAGCCTGGCCAGCAGCGGCTGCAGCAATCCCAGCGCAAACAGGACGACGAGCAGCGTGACCAGCCATTTCAGCATGCCCGTTTCCCCCTTTTGAGCTCCGCGAACTGCGCGGCACTCAGAGCTGCGGATTCAGCCCCGCTTTGGCGCCCAGCTTGTTCAGCGCATTGATGTAGGCCTTGGCCGAAGCCACGACAATATCGGTATCCGCGCCCTGACCATTGACGATGCGACCATCCCTGGAAAGACGTACGGTGACTTCTCCCTGGGCATCGGTGCCGGTGGTGATCGCATTTACCGAATACAGCAGCAGCTCGGCCTTGCTCGACACCAGCGCCTCGATCGCCTTGAACGCGGCATCCACCGGTCCGCTGCCATGGGCCTCGGAAGGCCGCTCCCTGCCTTCGTCGGACATGACAAGCCGCGCATAGGGAAGCTCGCCCGTTTCGGAGTGGGCCGTCAGCGACACCAGGTTGTAACGCTCGTTCTCGACTTGTTCGAGATTTTCTTCGGTGATCAACGCATGCAGGTCTTCGTCAAAAATTTCACGCTTCTTGTCGGCAAGCTCCTTGAAGCGCTTGAACGCGGCGTTGAGGGCCTCTTCCGACTCCAGCTCGACGCCGATTTCCTGGAGCCGGGTCTTGAAGGCGTTGCGTCCCGAAAGTTTGCCCAGGGTCAGCCGGTTGTTGGTCCAGCCCACCGATTCCGCACTCATGATTTCGTAGGTTTCGCGGTGCTTCAGCACGCCGTCCTGGTGTATGCCGGACTCATGCGCAAACGCATTGGCGCCGACGATGGCTTTGTTCGGCTGCACCGGATAACCGGTGATGCCGGATACCAGCTTCGAGGCCGGCACGATCTGCGTGGCATCAATGCCGGTATCACAGGAAAAAATATCCTGGCGGGTGCGCACGGCCATGACGATTTCCTCCAGCGAAGCATTGCCTGCCCGCTCGCCAAGGCCGTTGATGGTGCACTCCACCTGGCGCGCACCGTTCTGCACCGCGGACAGGGAATTGGCGACAGCCAGGCCGAGGTCGTTGTGGCAATGCACGGACCACACCGCCTGGTCGGCATTCGGAATCCGCTCGCGCAGGTTCTTGATCAGGCGGCCGAACTGGTCGGGCAGCGTGTACCCCACCGTATCCGGCACATTGATCGTTTTGGCGCCCGCCTTGATCACCTGTTCAAGGATGCGGCACAGGAAATCGAGATCCGAGCGACCGGCGTCTTCGGGGGAAAACTCGACGTTGTCGGTATATTCCCGCGCCCACTTGATCGCGCGCACCGCCTGGTCGATGACCTGCGAAGGTTCCATGCGCAGTTTCTTTTCCATGTGGATCGGCGATGTCGCGATGAAGGTGTGTATCCGCGGCTGCGCCGCCACCCTGACGGCCTCGCCGCAACGGCGGATGTCTTTTTCGTTGGCGCGCGCCAGGCCGCAGATGGCGCTGTCCTTGATCGCGCGCGCAACCGCCTGCACCGACTCGAAATCGCCGTCGCTCGCGGCCGGAAATCCGGCCTCGATGACATCCACCCGCATGCGTTCCAGCTGGCGCGCAATGCGGAGCTTGTCGTCCTTGCTCATCGAAGCGCCCGGACTCTGTTCGCCGTCGCGCATTGTCGTATCAAATATGATCAACTTTTCTTTGGCCATGATTCAAACCTCTGTCTTTACGCCGGGCGCAATCATTGCACGCCGATGATCGGAATTCCCGGCACCGTATCCGGACCGGACTGAAAGCACTACAAAATGGGAGGGGGGGGTTTAGTGCGCGCGGCCGCGCAGCAGCAGACCGGCCAGCGCAAGCGCGGCAACGGGAAGAAGCGGGAGATGCTTCTGAATCTGCGTTAAACGTTCCATACAGATGAAATATATCGGCTTTCCCCCGCCCGTGCAAGCCGGCTAACCGGCAGCTTCAGGTGGAGGATTCTTGCGGCGGAACCGGTCATAGACCCAGAGGGCATAACCCGACAGGCCGTAGAGCCCGAACAGGGTGAACAACAATTCGGGCAGGGTGTTTGCAAATGAAATCAGCATCACGAAACCCAGCGCAATGGCGACCACCGCCGAAAACGGCACGCTTTTGCGCAGATTGATGTCCTTGCCGCTGTAATACCGCAGATTGCTGACCATCGTCAGGCCGGCAATCAGGGTTAACCCCCATGCCAGCCATTTCACTTCGGCGCCCCTGACCTCGTATTGAGTCATCGCCAATACCAAGCCGGCGACCAGCGCCGCAGCAGCAGGACTGGGCAAACCCTGAAAAAACCGTTTGTCGACCACATCGATATTGGTGTTGAACCGCGCCAGCCGCAACGCCGCGCAGGCGCAGTAAACGAATGCTGCAACCCAGCCGAGCTTGGTCGAAAGCCAGGGTCCGAGCAGGGGAACGGTTTTCATTGCAGCAAAATCCTTCAGCGCCCAGACATAAACCACCAGCGCCGGCGCGACGCCGAACGAGACCATGTCCGACAGGCTGTCGAGTTCTGCACCAAAAGCGCTTTGGGTGCGCGTCAGCCTTGCCACCCGGCCGTCCAGCCCGTCCAGCACCAATGCCACGAAGATGGCGATTGCCGCATGTTCAAAGCGCCCGCTGACCGCCTGCACCACCGCATAAAACCCGGCAAACAGGGCGGCCAGCGTAAACATGTTGGGCAGCCAGTAAATCCCGCGCCGGGCAAAGCGGGATTTGATGAACAGTTTGTGCTCTTTGAGTTCGGTCATGGTGCGCAATCTTAAACCATAGACCCGGGGACGTCAGGACAGCGCCGCAAGCACGGTTTCAGTCGCGTAAACCTTGTCACCCACGGCAACGCGCGGCGTTGCCGCAAGCGGCAGATACACATCCACCCGGGAGCCGAAGCGGATGAATCCGAAACGCTCGCCGCGCGCGAGCGTCCGGCCTTCTTTGGCGTAACACAGGATGCGCCGCGCAATCAGCCCGGCAACCTGCACGCAGGTCACATCCTGCCCGTCCGGTGTGCGCAGGTAGATGACAGCCCGCTCGTTTTCAACAGAAGCCTTGTCCAGATCGGCGTTAAAAAATTTGCCGGGAAAATACCAGGTCTTCTCCACCACGCCGTCCACGGGACTGCGATTGGAGTGCGCATTGAACACGTTCATGAACACGCTGATCTTCAGCGCATCGCGTTCCAGATAGGGATCGCGCGCCTTTTCCACCGACACGATGCGTCCGTCCGCGGGCGAAAGCACTGCGCCGGCCTCACCGGGAATCTTCCGCGGAGGATCACGGAAAAACTGCACCATGAAGATCACGATCAGCCAGGGGAAGGCCGCCCAGCCAAAGCCGGCGTATGTGTGGATGCCGACCGTCAACACCAGCGCTATGGCAATGAACGGCCAGCCCTCTCGGGCAATGATGGGATGCGGGTAATGGTTCATCAGCAAAAAGAGAAAGGCGGTTTGCGCTGCGGACGTCGCCCCGGAAGGCTGATCCCGCGCAAACCGCCTTTCAGTTGCCTGTCAGTTTTTCGACTGGTCAACCAGGCGGTTTTTCTTGATCCAGGGCATCATGTCGCGCAGCTTCGCGCCGACCACTTCAACCTGATGTGCCTGGCCGATGCGGCGCAGCGCCTTCAGCGTCGGTGCGCCCGCCTTGTTCTCGAGGATGAATTCCTTGGCAAACTGGCCGGTCTGGATTTCGGCGAGGATCCTGCGCATCTCGGCGCGGGTTTCGTCGGTGACGATGCGCGGGCCGCGTGTGAAATCGCCGTACTCGGCGGTGTTCGATACCGAGTAGCGCATGTTGGCAATGCCACCCTCGTAGATCAGGTCGACGATCAGCTTCACTTCGTGCAGGCATTCGAAATAGGCCATCTCCGGCGCGTAACCGGCTTCAACCAGTGTTTCGAAGCCGGCCTGGATCAGCGCCGACAGGCCGCCGCACAGCACAACCTGTTCGCCGAACAGATCCGTCTCGCATTCTTCGCGGAACGAGGTTTCAATGACGCCGGCACGGGCCGCGCCTATGGCTGCAGCGTATGACAGCGCGATATCACGGGCTTTTTTGCTCGGATTCTGGAATACGGCGATCAGCGCGGGAACGCCGCCGCCCTGCGTGTAAGTCGAGCGCACCAGGTGGCCGGGGCCTTTGGGCGCAATCATGATCACATCAAGGTCGGCACGCGGCTCGATCTGCTTGAAATGGATGTTGAAGCCATGGGCGAATGCCAGCGTCGCGCCCTTCTTGATATTGGGCTCGATCTCGCTGCGGTAGACATCGGCATGCAGTTCGTCGGGGAGCAGGATCATCACCAGATCGGCGCCTTTTACCGCATCACCGACTTCCTTCACGGCGATGCCGGCTTTCTTCGCCTTGTTCCAGGACGCGCCATCCTTGCGCAGCCCAACGGTAACCTTGGCCCCGGAATCCTTGAGGTTGTTGGCGTGGGCATGGCCCTGGGAACCATAACCGATGATCGCCACCTGCTTGCGCTTGATCAGCGAAAGGTCAGCGTCTTTGTCGTAAAAAATCTTCATGTCTTCCTCTGTTTGAAACGTGAACGGTAATCATGCGCCGGCAGGGTCAATGCCCTGCCGGCCCCCTCAAACTTTCAATACCCGGTCGCCGCGACCGATGCCGGAGGCACCGGTGCGTACGGTTTCCAGAATCGCGGTCTGGTCGATGGCTTTCAGGAACGCGTCGAGTTTCGACCCCGGCCCGGTCAGCTCAATGGTGTAGTCCTTGTCGGTGACGTCGATGATGCGCCCGCGGAAAATATCCGCCATGCGCTTCATTTCCTCCCGGTCCTTGCCCACCGCGCGCACCTTCACCAGCATCAGCTCGCGTTCGATGTGGTCACCCTCGGAAAGATCGACCACCTTGACCACATCAACCAGCTTGTTCAACTGCTTGTTGATCTGCTCGATGATGTCATCCGAACCGGAGGTGACGATCGTCATCCGCGACAGTGTCTCGTCTTCCGTCGGCGCAACAGTCAGCGACTCGATGTTGTAGCCGCGTGCCGAAAACAGCCCGGCGACCCGGGACAAGGCGCCCGCCTCGTTTTCCAGCAGAACCGAAATGATGTGTCTCATGGCATCAAACCAGGATCATTTCCGAAAGGCCCTTGCCGCCGGGCACCATCGGGAACACGTTTTCGGTCTGGTCAGTGATGAAATCCATGAACACCAGATCCTTCTTGCGGGCAAACGCCTCCTTCAGCGCCGGCTCGACATCCGCCGGTTTTTCAATGCGCATGCCGACATGGCCGTAAGACTCGGCCAGCTTGACGAAATCCGGCAGCGCATCCATGTAGGATTCGGCGTAGCGGTTGCCGTGGAAAAACTCCTGCCACTGCCGCACCATGCCCATGTAACGGTTGTTCAGGTTGATCAGCTTCACCGGCAGCCGGTACTGCTTGCAGGTCGACAGCTCCTGGATGCACATCTGGATCGACGCTTCACCGGTCACGCAGGCCACCGTCGCCTTGGGATGCGCCATCTGCACGCCCATCGCGTACGGCAGGCCGACGCCCATCGTGCCCAGGCCGCCGGAATTGATCCAGCGCCGCGGCTTGTCGAATTTGTAGAACTGCGCCGCCCACATCTGGTGCTGGCCGACGTCGGAGGTGATGAACGCATCACCCTTGGTCACCTGGTAGAGCTTCTCGATCACGAACTGCGGCTTGATGATCGCGCTGGAGCGGTCATACTTGAGGCAGTCGCGGCCGCGCCACTGCTCGATCTGCGCCCACCAGGCCTTCAGCGATTCCTTGTCCGGACCGCCGCGTGCCGCTTCCAGCTGGCGGATCAGTTCCTTCAACACCTCGCCGACATTGCCCACCACCGGCACGTCGACTTTGACGCGCTTGGAGATGGACGCGGGGTCGATGTCGATATGAATGATCTGGCGCGGCTGCTCGAAGAAATGCTTGGGGTTGCCGATCACGCGATCGTCAAAGCGCGCACCGACGGCCAGCAGCACATCGCAATGCTGCATGGCCATGTTGGCTTCATAGGTGCCATGCATGCCGAGCATGCCAAGCGAATGGCGGTCGGTGGCCGGAAAACCGCCCAACCCCATCAGCGTGTTCGTGCAGGGAAATCCGACCTGCTTCACCAGTTGGGTCAGTTCTGCGGCCGCATTGCCGAGGATCACACCGCCCCCGGCGTAAATCATCGGGCGCTTGGCTTCAAGCAGCAGCTTCACCGCTTTCTTGATCTGGCCGGCATGCCCTTTGACCACGGGGTTGTACGAACGCATGGAGATCGACTTCGGATACTCGAACTCGGCCTTGTGGGTGGTGATGTCCTTGGGGATATCCACCACCACCGGCCCCGGGCGTCCCGTGGCGGCAATGTAAAACGCCTTCTTCATCGTCAGGGCGATGTCTTTGACGTCCTTGACGAGGAAGTTGTGCTTCACGCAGGGCCGCGTAATGCCGACGGTATCGCATTCCTGGAACGCGTCTTCGCCGATGGCGTGCGTCGGCACCTGCCCGGTCAGGATCACCATCGGGATGGAATCCATGTACGCTGTGGCGATGCCGGTGATCGCATTGGTCACGCCCGGACCGGAAGTCACCAGCGCGACACCGACCTTGTGGGTGGAGCGGGCGTACGCATCCGCCGCATGCACCGCCGCCTGCTCATGACGGACCAGTACGTGCTTCACCTTGTCCTGCTTGAACAACTCGTCATACAGGAACAACACCGCGCCGCCCGGATATCCGAAGACATGGTCAATGCCTTCTTCCTGCAGACAACGCACAACAATCTCTGCGCCCGACAATTGCATGATTTTGGACCCGCTTGTGACCCGCTTATGCCGAAACACCAACGCGGGTTTTGGACGTGGGGGAAACCTGAAACATTACCGCGCAGAGCTGCCCCGGTCAAGCAAAATATCCCTTTAAACAGAAGGATACAAGCGTTTGCAGTCCATTCCGATTGGCGCTTGCCTCGGCACGGTGTTTTGCTAAGATGCCGCGGATTCAGGGACTTCCGGGTCCCTCCGCGCCGCAACCGGCGCCGGCACATAAAAAAGGCAACCATCTGGCCACTTACAAGGAACTCGCGGATTTCCTGGCCGAAGTCGAGCGTAGGGCATTCAAGCAGGCGGTCTTTTCCGTGCGGGACGATCATCTTGCGCTGGACATCGTGCAGGATGCCATGTTCAAGCTGTCGGAAAAGTATTCGGACCGTCCTGCAGCCGAGTATCCGATGCTGTTCCAGCGCATCCTGCAAAACGCCATCCGCGATTTTTTCCGCCGCCAGAAAGTACGTTCCACCTGGCTGACCCCGCTGGGCTCCCTATTCGGCAGCGACCCGGATGAGGAACATGATCCGCTGGAAACGCTGGAGGTCGACAGCAATTCCAAGCTGGCCAGCCGCCCGGCCGAACAGCTGGAACAGAAGCAAGTACTTGATATTATTGAAAAAGCAGTGGCAAGCCTGCCCCTGCGTCAACGCCAGGCATTCATGTTGCGTTACTGGGAGGAACTGGATGTTGCCGAAGCCGCTAAAGCCATGGGATGCTCGGAGGGAAGCGTGAAGACGCATTGCTCCCGGGCCACGCATGCTTTGGCGATATTGCTCAAAAAACAGGGAATTGAGCTATGAACGCTGACGAAATCGAAACCGCGCAAAAAATCGTCCGCGCGCTTGACCAAAGCACCCGCAGTATCGGTGGCGATACCTTGGCACGGCTGACTGACAGCCGCAAACAAGCCCTCTCTGTTTATCGCGAAGCACCTGCATGGAAACTTGCATGGGCGGGTCAGGCTGCATCGCGCATGAGTGATCGGCCTATGCACGGCATACGCTACCTGCTTCCCATCGCCGTGCTGGTCATAGGCCTTTCCGGCATTGCCTACTGGCATGCCGGCAACGGGCAAAACAATGAATTGGCCGATCTTGACGCCCGTTTGCTGACGGACGATCTGCCGATCGACGCCTACCTCGACAAGGGCTTCGATTCGTGGCTAAAACGGCAATCGCGCTGATCGTCTGGCTATGCATCGCGCTACCTGCTGTTGCCGCGCAGCCTGCTAAGCAAACCACCAAACCCGCCAAACCCGCCTGGTCGGAACTGACACCCGCCCAGCAGCAGGTGCTCGCCCCCCTTGCGGCAGACTGGACCGATATGGATACCACCCGGCGCAAAAAATGGGTGGCCATTGCCGATCGTTACCCCAAAATGAAGCCCGCAGAGCAGCAGCGTCTGCAAAAACGCATGAAAGACTGGGCTGCGCTGACTCCGGTACAACGTCAGGCCGCAAGGGACCGCTACCGCGAATTGAAAAAGCTGCCGCCGGAAGAGCGCCGCAAAAGAGCCGAGCAGTGGAAGGAATACCAGAGTTCGCTGGCGCAGCCGGAAACCCCGTTTGATCCTGCCGTGGAATCCATCGCGCCCGGAGCCGGTGCGCCCTCCGCCCTCAAGCAGTGACGCCGCGCACTGACACCCCGGCCCTGGGCAGGCGCCTGCTCAGCCTCGTGTATGAAATTCTCCTGCTGATCGCCGTCCTGCTGCTGGCCGGCGGCGCCGCAACCGCACTGGCTCAGATGACAGACCCCGCCGGCACGACAGCAATCACCCGTATTGCCGCAGTCGCCGCCTGCGCAATTTACTTTTGCTGGCAATGGCAGCGCAGCGGCCAGACCCTGCCGATGAAAACATGGCGCATCCGCCTGGAAACCAGCGACGGCAAATCCATTACTCCGTCCAGGGCTTTGCTGCGCGCAATACTGGCAACGGCCGGCTATCTGCTGCTGGGCATTTCAATCCTGTGGGTCTTCATTGATCGTGACCGGCAGTTTCTCCATGACCGGCTGGCGGGAACCCGGCTGGTCAGGACATCCTGAGGGCGCGGCCTCAGCGCCGCTCCTGCAGCCACATCATGCCCATCGCGATGCCGAGGAAAAACAGGGTGGGCACCACCGCACTGGCAGCAGGCGGCCAGTCGTAAAGCAGCCCAAGGTGGCCGAACAGGCGGTTCAGGAAATGGAACGCCAGACCGATCATGATGCCGGCAAACAGTTTCGCGCCGACACCGCCCTGACGGCTTTGAAAGTAGGCAAACGGCAAAGCCAGCACCATCATCACCAGCACCGCCACCGGATACAGCAGCTTGATCCACAGCGCAATTTCGTAGCGTAGCGCCTTCTGCCGGTTTTCCTTGAGATGCTGGGCATAGGAATACAGGCTGAAGGCCGACATTTTCTCCGGTTTGACCAGCAGCACGTTGAGCAGTGAAGGCTCCAGCACGGACTGCCAGCTCATCCGGTCAAAGTGGCTCACCCGCGTCTTCAGATCATCAAACGTGGTCTGCGCCACATCCGTCAGCAGCCAGCGGTTGTCCCCCCGGTATTCAGCGCCTGCCGCGAGGCGCAGGTTGCGCAGCCGGTAATGCTCGTCGAAATCATAAATCCTCACGCCCTTGAGACCGGCCGACGGCGTCACCTCCAGCACATTGACGAATGCAGTGCCATCCTTGATCCACAGGCCGGAGCGGAACTCCTGGGCCACGATGCCGGATATCGCCTGTGAACGCAGGCGCTGCGCATACTGCTCGGCCGGCGGCGCGACAAATTCGCCCACCAGAAAAGTGAGTGCGCCGAACACGATCCCGAGGCTGGCCAGCGCCGCAACCATCCGCCCCAGCGAAACGCCGGATGCGCGCATGACCGTGTATTCGGAACTCGCCACCAGCTGCGCCAGCGCAAACAGGGTGCCGATCAGCGCGGCAATCGGAAACAGCTCATAAACATGGTTGGGCGCCGAAAGCAGCACGTGCAATACGATATGCCGCAGCTGATAACCGCCGCGCCCGAGGTCTTTCATCTGCTCCACCAGATCGAAAAACGCGAACAACAGCAGCAATGCAACAAACACCAGCAGCGTTGCAACCGTGACTTCCCGCGCCACATAGGCGCGCAGTGTCTTCATCGCAACCACCGCCAGACTGAAAAGACCGAAAGCCGGCGGTAGAACATGGCCAGCAGCAGCAGCACCATGCCCGCATGAACACTCCACATGCCGGTGGCAAAATCAATCCGCGACTGGGAAACCGAAGCCTGCATGATCGACAGCAGGTTGCTGTAAACCATGTACACCAGTATCGCCAGCACGATGTTCATCGAGCGGCCCGCCCGGGGATTCACAAACGACAGCGGGATCGCCAGCAGGCACAGGATCAGCGCGCTTGCGGGAAGCCCCAGCCGCCATGTCAGCTCACCCAGATTGCGCGGCACCGGGTCACGCACCAGGTCCAGCGTCGACATGGTCTTGGTGGTCGGGGCCCGCACCGCGGATTCGGCGGTTTCGATGCGCATCGCATAGCGCCCGAATTCGAAAATTTTGTATTCGGGCGAACCCGGCTCGCCTTCGTAACGACGGCCGTTGAGCAGCACCAGAAAACGGTCGCCATTCTCCGCGGTTTCCTGGAATCCGCTCTGCGCAACCATCACACCGAGCTTGCCGTGCTGGGTGGAGCTGACAAAAACATTGGCCACGAGATTAGACTTGCCGGCCACCTCCTCGACCAGGTAAACACGGTCGGCCCGCCGCGACTCGTGAAACACACCGGGCGTCACCTGCGCCACCTCGTCACGGCTGTCCATCTGGCGGCGGAAATCCTCCGCCTTCTGCACCGCCCAGGGCGACAGCAGCAGCGACAGCAGCGCGATGGTCAGCACCAGTGGAAGGGAAAACGTCAGCACCGGGCGGACCCACCGCGTCAGGCCCTGGCCGCAGGAAAACCACACCACCATTTCCGAATCGCGGTAGCTGCGGGTCAGCGTCATCAGCACGGCAATGAACAGCGTCACCGAGAGCAGGATGGGCAGGTAGCCGACCAGGGTGAATCCGAGCAGGGCCACGACCCCGGTCGAAGTAATCATGCCGCTGGCGGCCTGACCCAGCAGGCGCACCAGCTGGGTGGTGATGGAGATCCCGAGTAAAACGAGGAATATCGCGACAGCCGAGGTCGCCAGCTCACGCAGCAATGCGCTCCGGAAAATCATGCCGGCATTTTGCTTTTTGAAAAAAACGCGCAGATAATCAATGAACGATGTTGAATGCTGGCGGATCGCTGAATGGCTTGTTGCATGACTTGCCGCATGGTTGCCACAGGGTCTGCTTCATGATTTGTGGCTGCATGTGAAATGCCTCCACATGTCGCCCAATATCGACGATGGTCACGACGTTCGGCTGCGAGCACCCTGCCGCACGATACGGACCGCCCATCATGTTCTCGACAAGCTCGCAATGTGCATAGGAGTTGACGCGTGGAATTTAGCATAAAACCTCTTGTTCCGGGCCGTAATACCGGCGGATGCAGCGTGGTCGGCGTGTATGCGGAAAAGAAACTGAGCGAAGCCGCCGCCGCGCTTGATCGGTCGACCAAGGGCGCTCTGAAGCGCGTGCTGCAACGCGGCGACATGCAGGGCCGCCTCGGTGCGACACTGCTGCTGCACGATTTGCCCGGGATCGCCAGCGCGCGGGTGCTCCTCGTCGGACTCGGGGATCAGGCTGAATTCGGCGCAAAGCAGTACCGTCGCGCCGTCAGCGCGGCAGTCAGTGCCCTGTCCGAAACCGGCGCCGCCGACGCCGAAGTTCACCTCACCGAACTTGCCGTTGAAAAACAGGACGCTGAATGGCGAGCCCTGCACGCCGCCTCCAGCGCACGCACGACCACCTATCGTTTCGAACAGATGAAAAGCCGGCCGGAAAAGCCCGCGTCGGCTCTTAACAGACTGGTTTTCTCGGTGAAAAAAGCCGGCGACCTCAAACGCGCCGCCCGCGGACTTTCCCGCGGGCTCGCGCTCGCCCACGGCGTGAACCTCGCCCGCGACCTCGGCAACCTGCCGGGCAATGTCTGCACGCCGGCCTACCTTGCAGACGAGGCGCGAAAACTGGCAAAACACCACCGCCTGAAAGTGCAGGTGCTCGAACGCGCCGACATGAAAAAGCTCGGCATGAATACCCTGCTGTCGGTGGCGGCGGGCAGCAGCGAGCCGCCCAAACTGATCGTGCTCGAATACAGCCATGGCCCGAAAAGCCAGAAACCGGTGGTGCTGGTCGGCAAGGGCGTCACATTCGACACCGGCGGCATTTCGATCAAGCCGGCGCCGGAAATGGATGAAATGAAATTCGACATGAGCGGTGCCGGCAGCGTGCTCGGCACCATCAAGGCCATCGCCGAAATGAAACTGCCGGTCAACATGGTCGGCATCATTCCCGCCACCGAAAACATGCCCGGCGGACGCGCCACCAAACCCGGCGACATCGTCACCAGCATGTCCGGCCAGACCGTGGAAATCCTCAACACCGACGCCGAAGGCCGCCTGATCCTGTGCGACGCGCTGACCTACGCAGAGCGTTACCAGCCGGCCGCGGTCATCGACATTGCCACCCTCACCGGCGCCTGCGTCATCGCGCTGGGCCATGTGGTGAGCGGACTGTTTGCAAACAGCGATCCGCTGGCGCGCGAAGTGCTGGCTGCCGGCGATCTGTCCGGCGACCGCGCCTGGCATCTGCCGCTGCACGACGAATACCAGGAACAGCTGCGCAGCAATTTCGCCGATTTCGCCAACATCGGCGGCCGGCCGGCGGGAGCGGTAACTGCAGCGTGCTTTCTTTCCCGGTTCACCAAAAAATATCCCTGGGCCCATCTCGATGTCGCCGGCACGGCGTGGAAATCCGGGCGGGAAAAGGGATCCACCGGACGGCCGGTGCCGCTGCTGACGCAATTCCTGATCAACCGGGCCGGCAAACGCTGAGCAGCGATCGACCGGCTGATGACCCAGATCGATTTTTATACCCAGGCCGCGGACCGGCTGCACACCGCTTGCCGGCTTGCCGCCAAGGCCCGCAGCCACGGCCTGCGGGTCACCCTGTTCTGCCCCGACCGCGAGACCGCGGTCCGGCTTGATCGCATGCTGTGGACCGTGCCGGCGACCGGCTTTCTGCCGCACTGCGCACCGGATGACCGGCTGGCGGCGGTGACCCCGGTGCTGATCGACAGCAGCGGAGACACCCACCTGCATGATGAAATGCTGATCAACCTGGGCCCGCAATGGCCGGCCTTTTTCAGCCGTTATCAGCGGCTTGCAGAAATCGTCAGCGCCGACGACGCTGACCGCGCCCAGGCCCGCGCACGCTACAAGTTCTACCGCGATCGCGGCTACGCCATCCGTACTCACGATCTGTCGGGAAGCGCGTAACAAAAAACGCAACAAAAGCAAGGGGGCAAGCGGCGCGGGCTGGCGCAATGCAGCGCCGGTTGAGCGCAACACCGCCCCTCCGTTACCATCAGCCCAGCCATGGCCGACACCCCACCTTCTGACGACGGCACCGACGATGTACTGCAGCGCGCTGATGCGCTGCTGAAAAAACATCGCCGCGCGCCGGCGCCTGAATCAGCGCCTGTTGCCGCCGCTGACATTCCGATGCTGACCGACATCGTCATCGAGGGCGAAGTATTGCAGCGCGCCGAGCCGCCGGCGGAACCGCCGCGGAGCGGCGGGCCGGTCATTTCCCGTGTCCAGGCGCAGAACATCGAGCACGCAGTCCATCTGCGGATCAAGCGCAGCCTGAACGACCAGATTGCGAAAGTCGTGGAAGAGCGTTATCTGCCGGAAATCGGCGCGGCCCTGGAGCAGGCGCTGTCGCGGGTCACCGGCGAACTGCAGTCCGGCATCGCCGAAATGGTACGTGCTTCCGTTGCGGAAAATCTGCAGGCCCAGCTTAAGCAGCTGCAGGCGCCACCGGCAGCCCCGCAGCAGCCCTCCGGTATAATCACGGACGCTCCCGCACCACCTCCTCCGGCAACACCAATCATGGAATTACCAAAAAGTTTTGAACCGGCGACCATCGAGTCGCACTGGTACCCGCTGTGGGAAAAAAGCGGCTACTTCAAGGCCGGCCTCGACCAGGCCAACAGCAAGTCCTATTGCATACAGCTGCCGCCGCCGAACGTCACCGGCGTGCTGCACATGGGCCACGCCTTCAACCAGACCATCATGGATGGCCTGACGCGTTATCACCGCATGAGCGGCGACAACACGCTGTGGCAGCCCGGCACCGACCACGCCGGCATCGCCACCGAAATGGTGGTCACGCGCCAGCTGGAGCAACAGGGCCAGTCGCGCAACGCACTGGGCCGCGATGAATTCATCAAAAAAGTCTGGGAATGGAAGGAACAGTCCGGCTCGACGATCACGCGGCAGATGCGCCGCCTCGGCGCCTCCTGCGACTGGGAACGCGAACGCTTCACCATGGACGAGCCGCTGGCCAAACTCGTCACCCACACCTTCGTCAAACTCTACCAGGACGGCCTGATCTACCGCGGCCTGCGCCTGTCGAACTGGGATCCGGTGCTGCACACGGTGATCTCCGACCTCGAAGTGCAGTCGGAGGAAGAAGACGGCAAGCTGTGGCAGATCCGTTATCCGCTCGCCGACGGTAGCGGCCACCTCACCGTCGCCACCACGCGCCCGGAAACCCTGCTCGGCGACGCCGCTGTTGCAGTGCATCCGGATGACGAACGTTACAGCGCCATGATCGGCCGCCAGGTCGTGCTGCCGCTGACCGGACGCACCATCCCGGTCATCGCCGATGAATATGTCGACAAGGCCTTCGGCACCGGCTGCGTCAAGATCACGCCGGCGCATGACTTCAACGACTACCAGGTCGGCCTGCGCCACAAGCTGCCGCAGCTGAACATCTTCACGCTCGACGCCGCGATCAACGACAACGCACCGGAAAAATACCGCGGCCTTGACCGTTACGTTGCACGCGAACGCATCATCGCCGATCTCAAAGCCCAGGGACTGCTTGAGTCGGAAAAACCGCACCGCATGGTGGTGCCGCGCGGCGACCGCACCGGCGTCGTCATCGAGCCGATGCTGACCAGCCAGTGGTTCGTCAAAATGGAACCGCTGGCCAAACTCGGCCTCGACGCGGTGGCCAGCGGCGAAGTCAAACTGTTCCCCGAACAGTGGAACAACACCTACAACCACTGGCTCAACAACATCCAGGACTGGTGCATCTCGCGCCAGCTGTGGTGGG
>CAZSIR010000014.1:0-33048 GCA_964606765.1 uncultured Bordetella sp.
GCTTACAAACTGGCTTACAACTTTTTCTTGGCAGAACAGCACCTTGCGCCTCAAGCAGATCAATCTCGCCGGTTTCAAATCCTTCGTAGACCCCACGCATATCCCCGTACCGGGGCAGTTGGTCGGTGTGGTGGGGCCCAACGGCTGCGGCAAATCCAACATCATCGACGCCGTGCGCTGGGTGCTCGGTGAAACCTCGGCGAAGCACCTGCGCGGCGCAACCATGCAGGACGTGCTGTTCAACGGTTCCGGCGACCGCAAGCCGGTCAACCGCGCCAGCGTCGAGCTGGTATTCGACAACAGCCTGGGCAAGGCGGCGGGCCAGTGGTCGAGTTATGCCGAAATTTCGGTCAAGCGCATGCTCGAGCGCGACGGTGATTCCTCTTACTACATCAACAACATCCATGTCCGGCGCCGCGACATTGCCGACATTTTCCTCGGCACCGGGCTCGGCAGCCGCGCCTATGCCATCATCGAGCAGGGCATGATTTCGCGGGTCATCGAGGCCAAGCCCGAAGAGTTGCGCGTGTTCCTGGAGGAGGCTGCGGGGGTTTCCAAGTATCGCGAGCGCCGGCGTGAAACCGAACTGCGTTTGCGCGATACCCGCGAGAACCTGGCGCGGGTCGATGACATCCGTCAGGAACTCGACAAGCAGCTGACCCATCTGCAGGGCCAGGCCGAGGTCGCCACCCGCTATCACGCCCTGCAGGCCGAGGTCACCGGAACCCAGCAGCTGCTGTGGTTTGCGCGGCGCCAGGAAGCGGCGGCGACCCGTGCCCGTCATACCCGTGACATCGAGAAGCTGGGCAATGAACTCGAGGCGGAAACCGCGCGCCTGCGCGATGCCGAGCGCAGGCTCGAAGAGCTGCGCAGCCAGCATTACCGCGCCGGCGATGAAGTCCATGCCGCGCAGGGCGCACTGTATGAAACCAATGCCGAAATCGCGCGGCTGGAGCAGCAGATCGCGCATATCCGTGAAAACCGCAGCCGCGTCGAACAGCAGATCGGCAGCCTGGGCGGCCAATTGGCCGCCGCCGAGACGCAACTCGGGGAATCTCAGTCCGGCCTCGCCCAATGGCGCGAAGAGCATGTGCAGGCCCAGGCCAGGATCAGTGCCTGCGAGGCGAGGATTGTCGACGAGCGGGCAAAGCTGCCGGTGGCCGAAGAGTCCTGGCGCGCGACCAGTACGAGACGCGACGAACTGCAGCAGGCCGTGGGCCGGGCGGAGCAGTCACGCCAGGTGGAACAGACCAAGCTGGATCACGCCGAGCGGGTGCTGGAGCGGCTGTCGGCACGCAATGCCCGCCTGCACGAAGAGCAGGACAATCTCGAAAAGCCGGATACCGCAGCGCTGGACGCGCTGCTGGCGCAGATCGCTGCTGCCGCGACAGAGCTTGCCGGACGGCGCGAAACGCTGGCGGCGAAGGAGCGCGGGCTGCCGCAGCTGGAGCAGGTATTGGAGCAGCGTACTGCGGCGGTGGATCAGGCGGTGCAGGCCATCACCGCGCTGGAAGCTCGGGTCGAAGCCCTGCGCCAGTTGCAGGACAGGCTGGCGCATGGATCCGACATCGAGGACTGGATCGCAGCGCGCGGCATTGATGGCAGGACAAGGCTGTGGCAGGGCATTGCCATCGAATCCGGTTATGAGGATGCGCTGGAAGCGGTTCTGCGGGAACGGCTGAATGCAGTGACGCTGGAAGGGCTGGAAGCCTGCGGCAACTGGGGTGATGTGCCGCCGGGCAAACTGGCAGTGGCCGAAACGGCGGCCGGTTTCGACGCCGGCGCCTCGGCGCCGATGCCGGCGCGGGCCATGCCGCTGGCGCGTTTTGTCACCTGCAATGACCGGCGGCTGGCAGCGGCGCTGGGGGACTGGCTGCATGGCGCGTTTGTCGTGGAAGACATGGCCGCCGGACTTGCGCTGCGGGCGCAGCTTGCGCCGGGTGCCGTGCTGGTGTCCAGGGATGGTTACCTGTTTACCCGTCACAGCCTGACTTTCCATGCGCCGGATTCCGAATTGCACGGCGTACTGTCGCGGCAGCGGGAGATCGAGGCACTGGAGGCTGAAGTCGGCGCCCAAAAGGGCGGCGTGGATGCCTTGCGTACGGCCGTCGACGAACAGGCGGCCTGCATCTCCGCTGAAAAAGCGGCGCTGGGTGTGCTGCGCGAAGAGCTTGCGGGACTGCAGCAGAAGCACCATGCGATGCAGATGGAAAGCGTGCGTCTGACCGAGCAGACCCAGCGCCTGACGCAGCGTGGCGGGCAGATCGCCACGGAACTGAAGGAGATTTCCGAGCAGGCTGCGGCCGAAGCCGCGCACCAGCAGGAGGCGCGCGACAACCTGCGTCGCTTCGGCGAAGAAGCCGGCGGTTTTGCGCATGAGCTCGAGCAGGCGCTGGAGGTTTACCGCGAAGCGCAAGCCGTGCTTGACCGCCAGCGGGAGACCACGCAGCAGGCCGAGCGCGAATTGCAGGAAGCCGTATTCCAGGGCAAGACCTCGTCCAACAAGATTGCGGAAGTCGAGCGCATGATCGCCGCGGCAGGGGAAAACATCGCCAGGCTGAAACAGGCGCAGGCGGCGGAGCAGGAAGCACTGTCGCGGCTCGACGAGTCACCGTGGCAAAGCCAGCTGCAGATCGCATTGTCGCTGCGCGGCACGAAAGAGCAGGCGCTGGCCCAGGCCCGGGATGCGCTGGAGGCCACGGAAGCACAGCTGAAGGCGGTCGAACAGGAACGCATGGAGTCCGAGCAGAAACTGGGACCCCTGCGCGACCGCATCAATGAAGTCAGGCTGAAGGAGCAGGAAGCGCGGATCAACGAGGAGCAGTACGCGCAGCAGCTTGCCGAAGCCGGTGCCGACGAAGCGGCGCTGGCGCAGCAGCTGGAGAAAGGCACGCGCGCAAGCTCGCTGCAGTCCGACATCAACCGGCTGAATGCCGAAATCAAGGCGCTGGGCGCCGTGAACCTTGCTGCGCTGGAGGAACTGGAGGCGGCGCGCGAGCGCAAGGCCTACCTGGACGCGCAGTCGGCCGACTTGACTGCCGCGATGAACACGCTGGAGGATGCCATCCGCCGCATTGACCGCGAAACCCGCGAGCGCCTGCAGTCGACCTTTGATGAGGTCAACACGCATTTTTCACGCATGTTCCCGGTGCTGTTCGGCGGCGGCAACGCCAAGCTGCTGCTGACCGGCGAAGAAATCCTCGACGCCGGCATCCAGGTCGTCGCCCAGCCGCCGGGCAAGAAAAACAGCTCGATCCATCTGCTGTCCGGCGGCGAAAAGGCGCTGACCGCGATGTCGCTGGTGTTCTCGATATTCCAGCTCAATCCGGCGCCTTTCTGCATGCTGGATGAGGTCGATGCACCGCTTGATGACCACAACACCAGCCGCCTCTGTGAACTGGTGAAAAAAATGTCCGAGCAGTCGCAATTCGTATTCATCACCCACAACAAGATCACCATGGAAATCGCCAACCAGCTGCTCGGCGTGACCATGCAGGAGCCGGGCGTTTCGCGCATCGTTGCGGTGGATATCGACGCCGCGATGAAACTCACGGAAGAGGCGGCTTGACGGAGGCCCCGGCATGAGCGACCTGCAGATCGCACTGGCGGCAATCGGACTGTTGGTGGTTGGCGGCGTTTATGCGTTCAATATCTGGCAGGAACGCAAGCTGCGCCAGCGTCTGGAGCAGGCATTCGGGGGCGGACATGACGATGTTCTGCTGAAGCCGGCGCAGCCTGCGCCGGAATCGCCCCGAATCGAGCCGCGGCTTGCCGGGGACGGGCCGGAGGATGCGCCCGCATTCAAGGCCCGGCCCGCGGCTGATGGCGCAGATCCGGTGATTGAATTCGTTGCCGACATCGAACTCGGGGCTCCGGCCGGTGATGCCGCCCTGCATGAGTTGATGTCGCAGCTCTCCACGCTGGGCAAGCCGGCGCGCCTGCTCGGCTGGGATGAGGCGGCTGCAACCTGGATTGTGCTCGGGCGCGGCGCCGATGGTGATTTCCAGCAACTCAAGGCGGCGCTGCAGCTGGTCAATCGTGCCGGGCCGGTGCATGCCCCGCAGCTCAATGGATTCTGCGATGCGGTGCGTGCATGGGCCGGAAGTCATGGCGCTGAAGCCCATGTCGGCGATACCGCCGCCGCGCTGCAGGCGGCACGTGAACTGGATCAATTTTGCGGTGAGGCGGATGTCGCCATCGGCTTCAACGTCGTGGCGCAATCGGGTGAGGCGTTCTCCGGAGATCAGCTTGCCGCTGCCGCCGAGGCTGCCGGTTTCAGCCTGGAGGCTGACGGCGCTTTCCATTGGCGGGATGCTGGCGGGCAGACGCTGTTCACGATGGAGAATCATGAAACTGAAGCGTTTGCCGAGGAGCGTCTGGCGGCAATGCAGACTTCCGGCCTGACCCTGCTGCTGGATGTGCCGCGGGTTGCGGATGGTGCGGCTGCGCTGGAGAGGATGGCGCAGGCCGGCGCGGCGATGGCCGGGGCACTGGGCGGATTTGTCGTGGATGACAACCGCGTGCCATTGCAGGACGCGGCAATCACCCGCATCAAGGCCCAGTTGCAGGAAATCTGCTCTGCCATGGCGGATCGCGGGATTGCGGCGGGCAGTCCGCGGGCATTACGGCTCTTTGCATGACCGCAGGCGCGCTGCTGGAGCGCGTCGCACGCCTCCGCAAGACCATTGAGGAACACAATCACCGCTATTACGTGCTCGACGAGCCGTCGATCCCCGATGCTGAATACGACCGGCTGTTCCGCGAACTGCAGGAACTGGAAGCCGCGCATCCCGAACTGATCAGCATCGATTCACCGACGCAGCGTGTCGGTGCCGCACCGCTCGCGGAGTTTGCACCGGCGCCGCATCGTCAGCCGATGCTGTCGCTGAACAATGCTTTCGCAGCCGAGGAAGTTGAGGCCTTCGACCGGCGGGTAAGTGTAGCGCTGGGGCAGGAGAATGTTGATCCGGAAGGCGTCGAATACGCCGTCGAACCCAAATTCGACGGCCTGGCGATCAGCCTGATCTACGAAAACGGCAAATTTGTCCGTGGCGCCACCCGGGGCGATGGTTACACCGGTGAAGACGTCACGGTGAATCTGCGCACCATACGCTCGATTCCGCTGCAGCTGGCACAAAGCCCTGCGCCGCAGTTGCTGGAAGTGCGTGGTGAAGTGTTGATGCTGCGGGCGGATTTCGAACGCCTGAATCAGCAGCAACAGGCGCAGGATGCAAAACTGTTCGTCAATCCGCGCAATGCGGCGGCAGGTTCGCTGCGCCAGCTGGATCCGAAAATCACTGCAGGCCGCAAGCTGACCTTTTTTGCCTATGGCCTGGTTGCCGCAGAAATGCCGGCACAGTTGCAAAGTCACTCACAAATACTTGATTTTATTGATAAAAATGGATTTCGCGTGGCGCGGGAGCGTGACGTGGTGCGCGGTGCCGCGGGCTTGCTGGACTACTACCGCCGCATCGGTGAGCTGCGCGCCGGTTTGCCGTACGACATCGACGGCGTGGTCTACAAGGTCAACAGCCTGGCAGCGCAGCAGCAGCTGGGTCATGTTGCGCGCGCGCCGCGTTTTGCCGTGGCCCACAAATTTCCGGCGGAAGAGGCGACCAGCGTGGTGCTCGGCATCGACGTGCAGGTAGGCCGCACGGGAGCGCTGACGCCGGTGGCGCGGCTGCAGCCGGTGTTCGTCGGCGGGGTCAATGTCACCAACGCCACGCTGCACAATGAAGACGAGGTGCGGCGCAAGGATGTGTACGCGGGCGACACCGTGGTGGTGCGTCGTGCCGGCGATGTGATTCCGGAAGTCGTGCGCGTGGCAACACCGGGGCTGCGGCGTGATGAAGACCGTTTTGTGATGCCCACGCGTTGTCCCGTCTGTGATTCACTGGTGGTGCGGCAGGAAGACGAAGCGGCGTCGCGCTGCAGCGGCGGCCTGTACTGCAGCGCCCAGCGCAAGCAGGCTTTGCTGCATTTTGCGTCGCGCCGCGCGCTGGACATCGAGGGCCTGGGCGACAGGCTGGTGGAACAACTGGTGGACCGGAATCTGGTGCGCACGCCCGCTGATCTGTATGCGCTCGACCTGCAGACGCTGGCCGGGCTGGAACGCATGGGTGAAAAATCCGCGGCCAATGTACTGGCGGCGATTGCCAAAAGCCGCGATACCACGCTGGCGCGGCTGATTTATGCGCTGGGCATCCGCAATGTCGGGGAGAGTACGGCGCGCGACCTGGCACAATCTTTCGGCAGTCTGGAAGCCGTTGTTGCCGCGGATGAATCGGCGCTGCAGCAGGTGCCGGATGTCGGGCCCATCGTGGCGCAAAGCGTGGCGCAATTTTTTGCCGAGACGCACAATCTGGAGGTGATCGCCGGATTGCGGACGGCTGGTATGCGTTATGAGGCGGTTGCGGCGCAGGCCGCGGTTTCCGGAGCGGTGGCCGGCAAGACCTTTGTGCTGACCGGCGCGCTGCCTGGCATGAGCCGTGATGACGCGAAGGCGCGCATTGAGGCGGCCGGCGGCAAGGTGACCGGCAGCGTATCGAAAAAAACCGATTTTGTGGTGGCTGGAGCCGACGCCGGCAGCAAGCTGGAAAAGGCGCAGGATCTGGGCGTCGCGGTCATTGATGAGCAGCAACTGCTGGTCATGCTGAAATCGTGAGTTGAAAGGGAAACCTTGAGGCACGCATCCATCCGCAAGGCGGTTTTTCCGGTGGCCGGGCTGGGCACCCGTTTCCTGCCGGCGACCAAGGCCAGCCCAAAGGAAATGCTGCCTGTTGTCGACAAGCCGCTGATCCAGTATGCGGTGGAGGAGGCGATTGCCGCCGGGGTGACCGAGCTGATTTTTGTCACCGGCCGCGGCAAGCGCGCGATCGAGGATCATTTTGACCAGGCCGTCGAGCTGGAGATGGCGCTGGAACGCGGCGGCAGGAAGCAGCTGCTGGAGGAGGTGCGCAGCATACTGCCCAGGGGCGTGAGCTGCGTCTTTGTGCGCCAGGCCCAGCCGCTGGGTCTGGGGCATGCGGTCTTGTGTGCCCAGCCTGCGGTCGGCAGGGAGCCCTTCGCCGTACTGCTGGCAGACGACCTGATTGACGCCCGCACGCCGGTGCTGGCACAGATGGAGCGGCTGCATCGCAGCGCGGGCGCTTCGGTGATTGCGGTGCAGCAGGTATCCAGGGCGGAAATTTCGCGCTACGGCGTTGTTGCGGTGCCGCCGCGCTCGCGTTCCCCGCACATCATCAGCGGCATCGTTGAAAAACCGCCCGCGGCGCAGGCGCCGTCGCGTCTCGGCGTGGTCGGCCGCTATATCCTGACGCCGCAGGTGTTTGCCGAACTGGCGCAATCCAGCGCCGGCACCGGTGGTGAAATCCAGCTGACGGATGCCATCGCCAGGCTGCAGCGCAGGGAAACCGTGCTGGCCTATGAATTTTCCGGTCGCCGTTATGACTGCGGCAGCAAGCTGGGTTACCTTGAGGCCAATGTCGAGCTGGCAAAAAAGCATCCGGAAATTGGCGTCGCGTTCAGGCGATATCTGCGGCGCCTGACGGCATGAGGCAGTCCGGGCAGGGGTATCGCGGGCTCCCGGATATAATCATTACAGCTTTGCAATTCAACACCCCGGTTTTTGTCCGGGGCTTGTCCAGGGTTAGCCGATGGCCAGCAAACTGATGATCATCATGGTCAACACCGATCCGTCCAATGTGCCGGAGCTGGGGGCGCCGTTTTTCCAGGCGACCGTGGCCGCGGCGATGGATTACGAGGTGGAGGTGATTCTGACCGCGCGTGCCGGTGAACTGGCAAAAAAGGGCGTGGCCGAGAACCTGTTTGTGAAGGAGGGCGCGCTGAAGAGCGTCTATGATTTCATCAAGGATGCGCATGAAGCGGGTGTCCGTTTCAAGGTGTGCACGCCCACGCTGGAGTTGTGGGGCGATGACCTGATTCCTGAAATCGACGAAATCATCGGCGGCGCCTATGTCATCGAGCAGGCGATGGACGATGATGTCGTCACTTTTACCTACTAGCCCTTGTCCATTTCACCCGCCGAAGCCGGCAAGCTGCTGGCACGTTCCGAACTGCTGCTGACGCCCGAGGCTGTCGAAACCGCGGTGGTGCGCGTTGCGACCGAGATTGCCGCCGTGATGAGTGAACAGCAGCCCCTGCTGCTGGCCGTGATGCGCGGCGCCGTGGTGTTTGCCGGGAAATTGCTGCCACTGCTGCGGTTTCCGCTGGATTTCGACTATCTGGACGCCACCCGCTACGGGAACGCCACACGTGGTTCCGGGTTGCAGTGGCGCGTGGATGTGCCGGAAGGGGTGCGGGGGCGCACGGTGCTGGTGGTCGATGACATTCTCGACGAAGGACATACCCTGGCGGCGATCCGCCAACGTGTGCTGGAAGCGGGTGCACGGCAGGTGCTGATCGCGGTTTTTGCCGATAAGCGGTTGCAGAAATCCAAGCCGGTTTCCGCCGATTTCATCGGAACGACGGTGCCTGACCGCTATGTCTTCGGGTTCGGCATGGATGTGCACGGCCTCTGGCGCAATCTGCCCGCGGTCTATGCCTTGCCGGTTGACGTCCGGGATTGACCGTCGCCATGCTCGGAATCATCGGTGGCAGCAGCCTGAACCGGCTTGCGGATCTGGAAAATCCTCGGCCGTTGAAGGTTACAACGCCTTACGGCGAGCCCTCGGCGGCGTTGATCCGCGGAACGCTGAACGGCGGCACGGTGTTTTTTCTGCCGCGCCATGGTGACGGTCATGTCATCGCGCCGCACCGGATCAATTACCGCGCCAATATCTGGGCACTGCATGCGCAGGGCGTGAGCAGCGTGCTGGCGGTCACGACGGTGGGAGGCATCGGTGAGGCTTTTGCGCCGGGCACCCTGCTGGTTCCCGACCAGATCATTGACTACACCCATGGCCGGGAATCCAGCTATTTTGACGGCCTGCTGCAGCCGCTCGACCACATCGATTTCACGCGACCGTTCGGGCAGGCGATGCGCCGCTGCCTGCTGCAGGCGGGCGCCGATACGGGCGAGCCGCTTCACGACGGCGGAGTTTATGGTGCGACGCAGGGGCCACGGCTGGAAACCGCGGCTGAAATTGAACGCATGGCGCGTGATGGCGCAGACGTGGTCGGCATGACCGGCATGCCGGAGGCGGCGCTGGCGCGCGAGATGGGCCTGGATTACGCGATGCTGAGCATCGTGGTCAATGCCGCGGCCGGACGCGGCGCAAACGTCGATGGTGTGGCCATGGATGAAATCACCCGGGTGGCCGAGGCGGCGATGCGGCGCGTCATCCGCATACTGGTTCGCGCGGCGCAGAATCATGGCGGTTAAGCCCGTGCTGCGCATGGGGGATGAGCGCCTGCTGCAGATCTCGCAGCCGGTGGAGGATTTTGACACGCCGCAATTGCATGCCCTGATCGCCGACATGGAAGACACGATGCAGGCCCTGGATGGCGCCGGGCTGGCCGCGCCGCAGATCGGCGTGCCGCTGCGCGTCGTCATTTTCGGCATCACCGCCAATCCGCGTTACCCCGATGCTGAGCCGGTGCCCAGGACCGTGCTCATCAATCCGGTGATCACGCCGCTGGATGCGGAAATGGAGGAGGGCTGGGAGGGCTGCCTGTCGGTGCCGGGGATGCGCGGGCTGGTGCCACGCCATCTGCGCCTGCGTTACAGCGGGTATGACGCAACAGGTGCAAAAATTGACCGCACGGTGCAGGGCTTCCACGCCCGCGTGGTGCAGCACGAATGCGATCACCTTGATGGCGTGCTTTATCCGATGCGCATCCGCGACCTGCGGGATTTCGGTTTTACCGAAGTGCTGTTTCCCGGGGAAGCGATGGCGGACGATTGACGCGGCCGCGCATCAGACGCGCAGCTGATCCAGCAGCTCGCTTTCGAAACGCACGGTGGTTTTCGGGTTTTTCAGCGCGGCGCCGCTGACCACGAACACGTCTTCGGCGCGCGCCCCCAGCGTGTTGATTTTTGCCGAGTGCAGGTTGATGTCGAATGCGGTCAGCATGCGGGAGATGCGCGACAGCAGGCCGGGCCGGTCGCCGGCGACGACTGACAGCAGGCGGTAGGCGCCGCGTTCGTCCGTCTGGACGACGACTTCCGGCGTGATCGGAAAATGCCGGAGTTGCCGGCTCAGGCGCGGCTTGGTCAGCGGCGGCAAGGGCGTTTTTTTCGACAGCTGGTCTTTCAGCTCGTACTCGATGTAACTGATCAGGTCGCGGTATTCCGGCTGGCGGTTGGAGGCATCCTGGATGTGAAAAGTGTCGAGCGCGTAACCGTGGCGCGTGGTGTGGATCTTGGCTTCGAAAATGTCGAAGCTGATGCCTTCGAAGAAACTGCATATCCGCGAAAAAAGTTCCTTCTGGTCGGGCAGATAGACCAGAACCTGCAGGCCCTCGCCGATGGGCGACAGTCTTGCCTTGACGATGGGTTCGGCGGTTTCGACATGCTTGTGCAGCTGGCGGGTGTGCCAGGCTATTTCCTGGGCCTCGTGGCGCAGGAAATAGGCGGTATCCAGCTGCTTCCAGAACGACTGGTAATCCGCCTCCGGGATGGCATACAGCCGCAGCCGCACCATGGCATCTTCCTGGCGTCCGCGCTGGCCGTCCAGGCGCCCGCTGCGTTCACCGGAGAGCATGCGGCGCGTGGCGTGATACAGGTCTTCGAGCAGCTTGGCTTTCCAGGCATTCCAGACCTTCGGGCTGGTGCCGCGGATATCGGCGACCGTCAGCAGGTAGAGGGCCGTGAGGTGGCGCTCGTCGGCGACGCGCCGGGCAAAAGCCTGCACCACATCGGGATCGGTCAGGTCCTGCTTTTGCGCAGTGGCCGACATCACCAGGTGCATTTCCACCAGCCACGCCACCAGATCGGCATCGGCAGCGGTCAGGCCATGGGCCTTGCAGAAGCGCAGGGCGTCCACCTTGCCGAGTTCGGAATGATCGCCGCCGCGGCCCTTGGCGATGTCGTGAAAAAGCGCGGCGAGATAGAGCACTTCAGGCTTGTCGAACTCGCTCATCAGGCGGCTGCACAACGGAAATTCGTGGGCCAGTTCCGGCACGGCGAAACGGCGCATGTTGCGCACCACCTTGAGGATGTGCTCATCCACCGTGTAGACATGGTAGAGGTCGTGCTGCATCTGGCCCGTGACCTTGCCGAATGCCGGGATATAGCGGCCGAGAATGTCGAAACGATGCATGCGCCGCAGTTCGCGGATCATGCGCGTCGGACTGCGCAGGATGTCCATGAACTGCGCGCGCATGTGCGGATCGCGGCGCGCGGCCGGATTGATGCGGCGCCGTGCGCGCCACAGGGCCCGCAGCGTCACCGCACCGATGCCCTTGATGCCGTGATGCTGCTGCAGCAGGGAAAACACCTCGAGTATGGCGCAGGGGTCGCGCTCGAATATGGTCTCGTCAGGCGCCGACAGCAGCTCGCCGCGAATCACGAAGCGCGGATTGAGCGGCGTGACCACGGAGCGGTTGGCCGGAGGGGCAATGCGCAGCGCGAGATTTTGCAGCAGGATGGTGTTGAGCTGGTTGACCGATTTTGCGGTCTGGTAATAGCGCTGCATCAGCCGTTCGCTGGCACGCTTGTTGGCGCGGGTTGCGAAACCGAGCTGCTTGGCTAGGGTGGTCTGGTAATCGAACAGCAGGCGGTCTTCGCGGCGTCCCGCCAGGTAATGCAGGTGGATGCGGAAAATCTCCAGCAGCCGTTCGTGGCGGCTGATGGCACGGGCTTCGTCGCGGGTGATGAAGCCGCGCCGCGCAAGCTCGAGCCAGGTCCGTCCCAGTCCGGCGGCCCGGGAAATCCAGAGTATGGTATTCAGGTCGCGCAGCCCGCCGGCACTTTCCTTCAGATTCGGTTCGAGGTTGGTTTCCTGGTGCCTGGAGTGACGTTCCTGCTGCTCGATGAGCTTGGCGCGCAGGAAAGCGACGGGATCGATGGATTGCTGCAGTTTCCGGTTGAATCGTCTGTACAGATCACGGTTGCCGCTCAGCAGGCGCGATTCAAGCAGTGTGGTCTGCACGGTGATGTCGCCGGCAGCGACTTCAAAGCATTCGTCGAGCGTGCGTACGCTGTGGCCGACGTCCAGTCCGATATCCCAGAAGGTGCCGACCAGGGCTTCCAGTTTTTCGCGCAATGATTTGTCAGGAGGGGCCGGCAGCAGGATCAGGATGTCAACGTCGGAATAGGGGAAAAGCTGGCCACGGCCATAACCGCCGACGGCGATCAACGCAATTTCTCCGGGCATCTGCTGCGATTTCCACGCCATGCGCAGGTGCCGGTCGGTCAGCAGCGTCAGGCGCCGCAGCACCTCGCGGTTCAGGCGGCCGGTTTCGAATTGTTTGTGCAGGGCCGCGCGTTCAGCGGCCAGCGCATTGCGCTGGATCTCCGGCGCCGCCAGGCGGGGCGGGGTGCGAGCCGTTGCGGTTGCGGCCTTGGGCATGCGGATGTCTGGGTGCGGGCGCTTCAGGCCGGAGGGGCAGGTGTTGCGGCGGACACGGTCAGCACTTCATGGCCGTTTTCCGTGACCAGCACCGTGTGCTCCCACTGCGCCGAGAGGCTGTGGTCCTTGGTGACGATGGTCCAGCCATCGGCAAGCTGCCGAATGTCGGGTCTGCCGGCATTGATCATGGGCTCAACGGTGAAAATCATGCCGGCTTCCAGACGCATGCCCATGCCGGGCCGGCCATAATGCAGGATCTGCGGTTCTTCATGGAATTTGCGGCCGATGCCGTGACCGCAGAATTCGCGGACCACGCTGCAGCCGTGCCCTTCAGCATAAACCTGTATCGCATGGCCGATGTCGCCCAGGGTATTGCCCGGTTTCACGGCGCGGATGCCGCGCCACATGCAGTCGTAAGTCAGGTCTATCAGCCGGCGCGCCTGTATCGACGGCGGACCCACGCTGAACATCCGGCTGGTGTCTCCGTGAAAGCCGTCTTTGATGACGGTAATGTCTATATTGATGATGTCGCCGTTTTTGAGCCGCTTCTCGCCCGGAACGCCGTGGCATACGACATGATTGACCGAAGTGCAGATCGATTTCGGATAAGGCGTATAGCCTGGCGGGGTGTAGTGCAGCGGCGCCGGTATCGTGCCCTGTACATTCACCATGTAGTCGTGGCACAGGCGATCGAGCTCCCCGGTGGTGATGCCTGCGGCGACGTGCGGGGTAATGAAATCAAGGACTTCGGCGGCCAGCCGGCCGGCCAGCCGCATGCTTTCGATTTCCTGCTGATTCTTGAGATTTACGGCCATGGCAGCGTTTTTGAGGCGCGCCGTACGGCTGCGCGGGCAAGGATTGTTGCGGGCTTGTTACCTGAGGAGGCGATTCTAACAGGTTGTAAGCATTCAAAAAATTCAGCCTGTCCCGTCTTGCGCGGCCATCTGCGGGCCGCTGCTTCGGCGCCGGCGCGCGGCTTGAGGGGGAATCTCTTTACGTGCTAAAATAAGGAGTTAGCTTGGTTCTGTGGCTGCGCGTTTTGCGCGGCCGGAGCCGGCAACTACCCCACACACCTGTCGACGTTAAGGGTGCCCGGACATCCGGGTCGCAATGGACGGGTGGCGGATTAACCCTAACTGGAGAATTGCATCATGTCAGTCACCATGCGTGAAATGCTTGAGGCCGGCGTACATTTCGGCCATCAGACACGTTACTGGAATCCGAAAATGGCGCCGTACATTTTCGGTCACCGCAACAAGATTCACATCGTCAACCTCGAAAAGACGATGGTGCTGTACCAGGAGGCGCTGAAATTCGTGCGCCAGCTGACTTCAAACAAGGGCAGCATCCTGTTTGTCGGCACCAAACGCCAGGCCCGCGACATCGTGCGCGAAGAGGCCCTGCGCTGCAGCTCCCCCTATGTTGATTACCGCTGGCTTGGCGGCATGCTGACCAATTACAAGACGGTCAAGGGTTCGATCCAGCGCCTGAAGGACATGCTCGCCATGCGCGAAGACGGCTCCTTCGAGAAGCTGTCGAAAAAGGAAGCGCTGCAATACGAACGCGAAATCGCCAAGCTCGAGCGCAGCCTCGGCGGCATCAAGGACATGAACAGCCTGCCGGACGCGCTGTTCGTGATCGACGTCGGTTATCAGAAGGGCGCCATTTCGGAGGCGAAAAAGCTCGGCATTCCGGTCATCGGCGTGGTTGATACCAATCACTCGCCGGACGGTGTGGATTACGTGATTCCCGGGAATGATGACTCCAATCGCGCCATCAAGCTTTATGCGCGGGGCATGGCGGACGCTGTGCTCGAGGGGCGCAACAACAGCATCCAGGAAATTGTCAAAGGCGGTTCGGACGAGTTCGTCGAGGTGGAAGACGCGGCGTCCTGATAGGGCCCCACGACACATTCAAGGGGCGTGCAGCCCCTTTTTTTTAATTGGCGCAAGAGGAATGGCAGCAATGGCGGAAATAACGGCGGGCATGGTGCGGGAACTGCGGGAAAAAACCGATGCCCCGATGATGGAATGCAAAAAAGCATTGACCGAAGCCGGTGGCGATCTGGGCAAGGCCGAGGAAATCCTGCGGGTCAAACTGGGCAACAAGGCAAGCAAGGCGGCATCGCGCATTGCGGCCGAAGGCGTGGTCGGTGTGCATATCGCAGCCGACGGCAAACTCGGCGCGATCATCGAAATCAATTGCGAAACCGACTTTGTCGCCAAGAACGACGATTTTCTCGCATTCTCCGGGGCGCTGGCGAAGCTGGTGGCCGAGGCGTCCCCGGCTGATGTTGCCGCGCTTTCCGGTTTGTCGATGGACGGCACGACGGTGGAAGAACGGCGCAAGGCGCTGGTCGGCAAGATCGGTGAAAACGTCAGCATCCGCCGTTTTGTGCGCATGGCGGCGCAGGGACGCCTGGCTTCCTATATCCATGGCGGCGCGAAAATCGGCGTGCTGGTGGATCTGGCTGGTGGCGAAGACGCGCTGGGCAAGGATATTGCGATGCATATTGCCGCGAGCAAGCCGAAGGCGCTGGATGCTTCCGGGGTGCCGGCGGATGCGATTGAAACCGAACGCCGCGTGGCGGCCGAGAAAGCGGCTGAAGATGCGGCCAAATCCGGCAAGTCGATCCCGCCTGAAATCATGGCCAAGCGCGTCGAAGGTTCGGTGCAGAAATTCCTCAAGGAAGTCACCCTGCTCGGGCAGGTTTTCGTCAAAAACGACAAGCAGACCATTGAGCAGTTGCTGAAGTCGGCCAATGCCAGGGTCGCGGGTTTTGTGCTGTATGTGGTGGGCGAGGGCATTGAAAAGAAGAAGGATGATTTTGCCGCGGAAGTGATGGCGCAGGTCGGCCAGGCCAGGCAGCAGGCTTGAGTTAAAAATACTTTAAAATCAATATCTTAGGTACACCCATGGCGCAAGCACCAGCCTACAAACGGATCCTGCTCAAGCTGAGCGGGGAGGCGCTGATGGGGGATGACAGTTACGGCATCAATCGCGACACCATCGACCGCATTGTCGCGGAAGTGGCGGAAGTTTCGCGACTCGGCGTTGAAGTCGCCGTGGTCATTGGCGGCGGCAACATTTTCCGCGGCGTCGCGCCGGCGGCCTCGCACATGGACCGCGCCACGGCTGACTACATGGGCATGCTGGCGACGGTGATGAATGCGCTGGCTTTGCAGGACGCGATGCGTCATGCGGGACTGCAGAGTCGCGTACAGTCGGCGCTGAACATCGAGCAGGTGGCCGAGCCGTACATCCGCGGCAAGGCGATGCGTTATCTGGAAGAGGGCAAGATCGTCATTTTCGGCGCCGGCACCGGCAACCCGTTTTTCACCACCGACACCGCGGCTGCGCTGCGCGGCATGGAAATGAACGTCGATCTGGTGCTGAAGGCGACCAAGGTTGATGGCGTTTATACCGATGATCCGAAAACGCATCCGGACGCCATGCGTTACCAGCGACTTTCGTTTGACGAGGCCATCATCAAGAACCTGAAGGTGATGGACGCCACGGCGCTGACGCTGTGCCGCGACCAGAAACTGCCGATCAACGTGTTCAGCATTTTCAAGCCGCAGGCGCTGAAGCGGGTTGTCATGGGGGAAGACGAAGGAACGATGGTGCACGTTTGACAGGAGGTTGCCATGATTGCTGATGTGAAAAAAAACGCCGAGCAGAAGATGAAAAAGTCGGTGGAGGCGCTGAAGGCGGATCTCGGCAAGATCCGCACCGGCCGTGCGCACACCGGGCTGCTGGACCATGTCATGGTCGATTACTACGGCACGCCGACGCCGCTGCCGCAGGTCGCCAATGTCACGCTGGTGGACGGCCGCACGATCGGCGTCAGCCCGTGGGAGAAAAAAATGGTGCAGGCCGTGGAGAAGGCGATCCGGGATGCCGATCTCGGGCTCAACCCGGCGACGCAGGGTGACCTGGTGCGGGTGCCGATGCCGGCGCTGACCGAAGAGCGCCGCCGTGACCTGATCAAGGTGGTGAAGCAGGAAGGTGAAAACGCGAAGGTCGCCGTGCGCAATGTCCGGCGCGACGCGAATACCCAGCTCAAGGATCTGCTGAAAAAGAAGGAAGTGGCCGAGGACGAGGAGCGCCGGGCGCAGGACGACATCCAGAAGCTGACGGATCGATCCATCGCCGAAATCGACAAGGCACTCGAGGTCAAGGAAACCGACCTCATGGCGATCTGATCCTCGCGCGTGACCAGTTCGACGCAAGGCATTCCGGAAATCGGCGCTGTACCGCGCCATGTGGCCATCATCATGGATGGCAACGGGCGCTGGGCAAAAAAACGTTTCCTGCCGCGGGTCGCCGGCCATCGCAAGGGTGTGGAAGCCGTGCGCAACACGGTGCGGGCTTGTGCGGAGCGGGGCGTGGAGGCCTTGACCCTGTTTGCATTCAGCAGCGAGAACTGGCGGCGCCCGGCTGACGAGGTGTCCCTCCTGATGCAGTTGTTCGTCAGCGCACTGCAGCAGGAAGTCCAGCGGCTGCACGAAAACGGCGTCAGGTTCCGGGTGGTGGGCGATCTCTCCCGTTTTGACCGGCAGCTGGTTGAACTGATACACGACGCGCAAAGCCTGACGGCGGGAAATTCCGCACTGACGCTGACTGTAGCGGCAAATTACGGCGGCCGCTGGGACATCATGCAGGCCATCAATCATTTGCGGGAAAAGCGCGGGGTTGATGGCGCGCCGTGGAGCGAGTCTGATCTTCAGGCCTGTCTTGCGCTGGGGGATCTGCCCGAGCCCGATCTGTTCATCCGTACCGGCGGCGAACAGCGCATCAGCAATTTTCTGCTCTGGCAGCTGGCCTACACCGAGCTTTACTTCACCGACACCCTGTGGCCGGATTTCGATGCGGAGGCACTGGACCTGGCCATCACCTCATACCGTCAGCGTGAGCGTCGTTTCGGCCGTACCAGTGAACAACTGGTCAAACCCGGTCGCAGCGCGCGCGGCTGACACGGCCCATGCTGCGCACCCGGATCCTCACCGCAGCGGTACTGCTGCCCTTGTTTGTGGGGGGGGTATTTTTCCTGCCGGGCATCTGGTGGGCCGCGCTGCTGTTGCCCCTGTTGATTGTCGGCGGCTGGGAGTGGGGCCTGCTGTCGGGTTTCGGCCGGAACGGTTCGGGCCGATTCTGTGTGGCGCTGGGGATGACAGCATTGGCAGTATTCCTTGGCATCCACCATTTCGGACTGTTGCTTGTCGAGCAGTCGGTGTACTGGGCGTCCGTGTTGTTCTGGGTGCTCTGCGCCCCGGTCTGGCTGGGTGCCGGCTGGCGCGTGCGTCACCCGCTGATCCTGTCATTGACCGGATGGATGCTGATTGTGCCGACTTGGCTGGCGCTGGTGCGCATGCAGGAACAACCCTGGGTGCTGCTGGCGGTGCTGGGGGTGGTGTGGGTGGCCGACAGCGCGGCCTATTTTGCCGGCCATACCTGGGGACGGCACAAGCTGGCGCCGGCGATCAGTCCCGGTAAAACCTGGGAAGGCGTTGCCGGGGCTGCCGTTGCTGTCGCGGTGTATCATGCCGTGGTCTGGCAGGCGGGATTTGGCAGTGCCGCGCCAGATGGCGCGGCAGCGGCAGCGATTCTGGTCGCAGTACTGCTGCCTCTCAGCATCCTGGGCGATCTGTTCGAGTCCTGGATCAAGCGTCAGGCAGGCGTCAAGGACAGCGGCAGCCTGTTGCCCGGGCACGGCGGTGTGCTTGACCGTATTGACGGCCTCACGGCAACGCTGCCATTGGCGGCTTTGGCGATACCCTGGATATTGCAGCGTTCCTGAATACATGCAACACCTGACCATACTTGGATCCACCGGCAGTGTCGGCGTCAGCACGCTGGATGTGGTCGCCGGCAATCCACGGCGCTTTGCAGTGACTGCACTGGCGGCCCGTTCCCGCGATGACCTGCTGTTCGAACAATGCCGCCGCTTTGCGCCGGAATATGCGGTGATGCTGGAGGAAGCCGCGGCAAACCGGCTGAAACAACGCCTGCAGTCGGCAGCCGTCAAAACCCGCGTGCTGTCGGGTGCCGCAGCACTGGAAGAAGTTGCGGCATTGCCCGGGGTGAATACCGTCGTTGCAGCGATTGTCGGCATCGCGGGCCTGCGCCCGACGATGGCGGCGGCCCGATCCGGGAAAAAAATCCTGCTCGCCAACAAGGAATCGCTGGTGACAGCGGGTGCATTGTTCATGTCGGCGGTGCGCGACAGCGGCGCGGAACTGCTGCCCATAGACAGTGAACACAATGCGATATTCCAGGCGCTGCCTGCGGCCCGCGGGGCGTCGCTTGCGGATTGCGGCGTACGCCGCATCCTGCTCACCGCTTCGGGCGGTCCCTTTCGCCAGCATTCTCCGGCGCAACTGACGAGGGTCACGCCGGAAGAGGCGGTGGCGCATCCGAACTGGGTGATGGGGCGGAAGATTTCGGTGGATTCGGCAACCATGATGAACAAGGGCCTCGAAGTCATCGAGGCGCACTGGCTGTTTGCCGCAGCGCCGGAAATGATCGAAGTCGTGATCCACCCGCAAAGCGTGGTTCATTCACTGGTGGAATATTGCGACGGCTCGGTGATCGCGCAGCTGGGAAACCCGGACATGCGCACGCCCATTGCCCATGCGCTGGGTTATCCCGACCGCATTGAATCCGGCGCCGGCTTCCTGGATCTTGCGCGCACCGGAAACCTGTCGTTTGAATCACCGGATTTCAAGCGTTTTCCGTGCCTGCGCATCGCCTACGATGCCATGCGCGCAGGCGATGCGGCGGTGATTGCGCTCAATGCGGCCAATGAAATTGCGGTTGCGGAATTCCTCGAGCGGCGCATCGGTTTCGCCGACATTCCGTGGCTGATTGAACGGATTGTGCTTTCAACCCCCGCGCAAAGCGTCAAATCCATTGATGATGTGGAGCGGATAGACCGGCAGGCCCGCTCCGATGCGCTGGCCGCCTGCGCGGTGCGCATGACATCACAGACCGCAACCGGGAGCTGAACGCCATGAGCCTGTTGCTGACCGTGATTGCCTTCATTGTGGCGCTGAGCCTGCTGATCATTGTCCACGAGTACGGCCACTACTGGGTTGCCCGCCGCTGCAACGTCAAGGTGCTGCGGTTTTCCGTCGGATTCGGCAAACCGCTGTGGTCAAAAACACTGGGGCCGGACCGCACACAGTGGGTGCTTGCCGCGATTCCGCTCGGCGGTTACGTGAAAATGCTGGACGAGCGCGAGGGTGACGTCGCCCCGCATGAACTGGACCGTGCCTTCAACCGCAAGTCCGTCTGGCAGAGGTTTGCCATCGTGCTGGCGGGGCCGGTGGCCAATTTTATTGCTGCGGTCTTGCTTTACTGGTTTCTGTTTGTTTATGGCGTGCCCGGACTGATTCCGGTGGTTGCGGCGCCCCCCCCGGGAAGCGTGGCGGCGCAGGCGGGATTTTCTGCGGGAGACACCATCATCCGGGTCGGCGATACGGCAGTTCGAACCTGGCAGGATTTCCGCTGGGTCGTGCTGCAGCGTGCGCTTGATCGTGGATCCGTTGACGTGGAGTCCAGGGCGGCTGATGGCTTGATCATTACGAGGCCGCTGCGTTTTGACCAGTTGGCTCCGGAAGACCTTGAAAAGGATGTTCTGGCTGCGCTCGGTCTCTCCCGGCAGAGGCTGGTCCTGCCGCCGGTCATGGGCGATTTGACGGCTGCGGGTTCCGCCGCGCGTGCAGGCCTGCGCTCCGGCGACCGGGTGCTCGCCGTCGACGGCGAATCCGTTGACAACTGGGACGAACTGGTCAGGCGGGTGCGTGCGGCGCCGGGGCGCGCATTGCAGTTTCGCGTGCAGCGCGGAGAAGCGACCTCATCATTGACGGTGACGCCCGATGCCATCGAGGAGCGCGGTGAACGTTTCGGGCGCATCGGCGCAGCCCCGCGACTGGAGCCGGGCGCCATGCAGGGCACGCTGGCGGATGTCAGTTACGGCCCGGTCGAAAGTCTGGGCAAGGCGGTGGTGAAGACATGGGAAACGGCACTGTTCAGCCTGCGCATGCTGGGCAAGATGGTTGTGGGAGAAGTTTCCCTGAAAAACCTGAGCGGGCCGATCACCATCGCTGATTATGCCGGACAGTCTGCGCAGAACGGCTGGATATCCTATCTGCTTTTTCTGGGATTGATCAGCATCAGTCTCGGCGTGCTGAATCTGCTGCCGGTTCCTTTATTGGACGGCGGACACTTGATGTATTATTCGATCGAGATTCTCACCGGGAAACCGGTATCCGAAAAGGTCATGGAAGCCGGACAGCATCTGGGCATGTACCTGCTGTTTGCGCTGATGGCTTTCGCTCTGTACAACGACATCAATCGTCTGATCGGCAGTTAAATATGGCATTTTTGCGCTGGGTTTTTTCTTTGCTGGTGTTCGTTTCCCTGCCGGCACTGGCCATCGAGCCATTCGTCGTCAAGGACATCCGTGTTGAGGGCATACAGCGCATAGAGGCCGGAACCGTATTCAGCTACCTGCCGGTCAAGGTCGGCGAAACCATGACCGACGAGAAGGCTTCCCAGGCGATCAGGGCGCTGTTCGGCACGGGTTTTTTCAAGGATGTGTCGATTGAATCGGAGGGCGGGGTGCTGGTGGTGGCGGTGCAGGAAAGGCCGTCCATCGCCCAGGTCGATTTTCTCGGCGTCAAGGAATTCGAAAAAGACCAGCTGGTCAAAAGCCTCCGCCAGCTGGGCCTCGGCGACGGACGGATTTTTGACCGTTCGCAGCTGGATCGTGCGGAGCAGGAGCTGAAACGACAGTACCTCGCGCGCGGCCGTTATGCGGTGACGGTGACGACGACGGTGACGCCGCTGGAAAGAAACCGGGTGTCGATCAATTTCAATGTCGATGAGGGCGACGTCGCCAAGATCCGCCAGATCAGCATCATCGGCGCCAAAACTTTCAAGGAACAGGAGCTCATAGACCTGTTCGTGCTGCGCACCCCGGGATGGATGACCTGGTGGAGCAAGCATGACCAGTATTCCCGGCAGAAGCTGTCCGCCGATCTGGAAGTGCTGCGCTCGCATTATCTTGACAGGGGATATCTGGAATTCAACGTCGATTCGACGCAGGTGACCATATCGCCCGACAAGAAGGACATATTCATCAGCGTCAGCATCACCGAGGGTCCCAAATACACGGTGACGGGGGTCAAGGTGGCGGGTGAACTGTTGCTGCCCGAGGCGGAGATCTTCAAGCTCATCACGGTGAAGCCGGGTGAAGTGTTTTCACGCGCCAAGATTTCGGAATCCACGAAAAACATCAGCGAGCGGCTGGGCAATGACGGTTATGCGTTTGCCAACGTGAACGCGGTGCCGGATCTCGACAAGACCAAAAATCAGGCGTCTTTCACTTTTTTCATTGATCCGGGCCGGCGGGTGTACGTGAGGCGCATCAATGTATCTGGCAACAACCGCACCCGCGATGAGGTGATCCGCCGCGAGATGCGCCAGTTTGAGGGCGGCTGGTATTCCGGCGACAAGATCAACCTGTCGCGGAGCCGGGTCGACAAGCTGGGATATTTCACCGAGGTCAACGTGGAAACGCCTTCGGTGCCCGGAACCACGGACCAGGTCGATCTCAATCTGTCCGTGGTCGAGAAGCCGACCGGAAACATTCTGCTGGGCGCCGGCTTTGGCAGCGGTGAGGGCGTCACGCTTTCAGGTTCGATTGCGCAGCAGAACATCTTTGGTTCCGGCAAATACGTCGCGGTCCAGGTCAATACCAGCAAAATCAACACGACCTACGCTTTTTCCTATACCAACCCCTATTTCACGGTTGATGGCATCAGCCAGGGCTTTGATGTCTATTCCCGGGAAATCGACGGCACGCGCGGCAATGTCGGGCGCTACGTTACCAAGACGCTGGGTTCCGGCATCCGCTTCGGCGTTCCGGTGACCGAACGGGACACGATCACCTACGGCCTGGCCTACGAAGACACCAAGATCACCACGTTTGCCGACAGCCCGCTTTTTTACCAGGACTATGTAAGGACATTTGGCAGCGAAAATGACGCCATTATCGCCACGGCAGGCTGGGTCAGGGACGGCCGGGACAGCCTGATTTATCCGACCAAGGGCACCCTGCAGCGTGCTTTCGGCGAAATCGGCCTTCCCGGAGCCTCGCTGCAGTATTACAAGGCCAATTACCAGTATCAGCGCTATTTTCCGCTGACCCGGGATTACACCCTGTTGCTCAACGGAGAGGCGGGCTACGGAGACGGCACCAATGACAAGCCTTTGCCGTTTTTCAAGAACTTTTACGCCGGCGGTGTAAACTCTGTCCGTGGCTACCGGACCTCGACCATTGGTCCCAAGGATTCGAATGGCGACGCCCGGGGCGGCAGCAGCCGGCTGGTTGGAAACGCGGAATTTCTTTTCCCGTTTCCTGGTCTGAAGAATGACCGGTCGGTCCGGTTGAGTGCTTTTTTTGATGCGGGCATGATCGCCAACGACGGATTTGATGCGGACGCGTTCCGTTATTCGACAGGCATGGCGGTTTTCTGGTCGTCGCCTTTCGGGCCCCTGAAAATCAGCATTGCTGCGCCGCTGAACGCCGAAATCGGTGACCGGAAGCAGGCCTTCCAGTTCACTTTTGGCGGCGCGTTTTGATGGGTATCGCAGTAACGGCTGGATGGCTGGATATGTGGCTGTTGCACGGAGAGTCAAGGAGAGCATGTTGAAAAGATTGTTTTGCATAGTGGCGATGACGGCTTTGGGGTGCGCTGCCCTCCAGTCGTCCGCGGCCGAACTCAAAATCGGGTTCATCGATGCGGAGCGCATCAACAAGGAAAGCGCGCCGGCGGAGCGGGCCAGCAAGCAGCTTGAAAAGGAATTTGCGCCGCGCGCCCAGGAACTGCAGCGACGTGAATCCCAGATCAAGTCGCTTCAGGGGCAGCTTGAGAAAGAAGCCCTGACGCTGAGCGAAAGCGACCGTCGCGCCAAGGAGCAGGAACTGGGAAGGCTGACGCTGGATTTCCAGCGCATGCAGCGTGAATACCGCGAAGACCTCAACCTGCGGCGTAATCAGGAGCTGGGCGCGTTGTTTGAAAAAGCCAACAAGGTCATCCGGCAGATTGCCGAAGCTGAAAAGTATGATGTCATTTTTCAGGAGGCGGTTTACCGCAATCCGAAGATCGACATCACGGACAAGGTGCTGAAGGCGCTGGCCGAAGTCAAATAGCTTCGGGCGGCCTGTGGCGCCGCTTCCTTCCATCTTCTGTTTCATTCACCCGGCCCGCCCATGGAGAGTCAACCGCCGATATCGCTGAGTCTGGGGGAGATCGTTTCCCGGCTCGGCGGTGAGCTGCTTGGCGATCCCGGGATACTGGTCAGCCGGGTCGCCACGCTGGAAAAGGCAACGACGGGCAGCATCGCTTTTTTTGCCAACCCGCTTTATGTCGACCAGCTTGGAGTCACCCGGGCCGGAGCGGTCATTGTCGGCCCCCAGTTCCGCGATGCCGTGCAACGCCCCCGCATAGTCACTTCCAACCCCTATGCCTATTTTGCGCGGGTATCAGCCCTGCTCAATCCGGGCCCGGAAACATCCCCGGGCATCCATCCGGCTGCGGTCGTTGATGCCGGCGCGATCCTTGGTCAGGATGTGCGCATCGGGCCGGGCGCTGTCATCGAGGCGGGTGTCAGCATCGGCGCCGGCTGCAGCGTTGGCGCAAACACCTGCCTGGGCCGCGGCGTCAGTCTGGGGGAGGGATCGGTGATTTATCCCAACGTCACGGTGTACCATGGCTGCACCCTCGGCAAAAGAACCATTGTTCATGCCGGGGTGGTGATTGGCGCGGACGGCTTCGGCATTGCCATGGACGAAGGCCGCTGGGTCAAGGTGCCGCAGATCGGCGGGGTTGTCATCGGCGATGATGTGGAGATCGGCGCCAACACCACCATCGACCGCGGCGCCATGGACGATACGGTGATTGAAGAAGGGGTCAAGCTGGACAACCAGATACAGATCGGACACAACGTGCACATCGGCGCACATACGGCGATTGCGGCCTGCGCCGGCGTGGCGGGCAGTGCGCGCATCGGGAAATTCTGCCGGATTGGCGGGGCATCGGGCATCAACGGGCATATCACGATTGCCGATCATGTCGAAATTTCCGCACATACGCTGATTACAAAATCCATCAATGAGCCGGGAACCTATTCCGGAGCCTATCCCTTTTCCAGCAACCGCGAATGGCGGCGTGGCGCAGTCGGCCTGCGCAACATCGGCGAACTTGCGGCAAGGGTGCGCGCCCTGGAGCAGGAACTGCAGCCAGGGAAAAAGGGAAAATCATGAACAGCATGGACATCAATGAAGTCCTGCGCTATCTGCCGCATCGTTATCCGTTTCTGCTGATTGACCGGGTCCTGTCGTACGAGCCGGGCAAGGAGATCACGGCGCTGAAAAACGTCACCATCAATGAGCCGTTTTTCAACGGGCATTTCCCGCACCATCCGGTGATGCCGGGCGTGCTGATCATCGAGGCGATGGCGCAGGCTGCCGCGATCCTGTCGTTTGTGACCATGGGCGTGAAGGGGGATGACCAGTCGATTTATTACTTCGTCGGCATCGACAATGCCCGCTTCAAGCGTCCGGTTACTGCCGGCGACGCGCTGCAGTTGCAGGTCACGCTGACGCGGCATGTGCGCGGCATCTGGAAATTTTCCGCACGGGCGATGGTCGGTGACGCGCTGGCGGCAGAGGCAGAGCTGATGTGCACCGTGCGCGACCTGCCGGGCGACGCGGGCTGAGGCCGGCCTTGTCTTCACTGGTTCATCCCACCGCGATTGTTGACGCCGGGGCGCGGCTTGCCGCGGATGTCACGGTCGGCCCGTATTCCATCATCGGGGCAGATGTTGAAATCGGCGCCGGCACCCGCATCGGCCCGCATGTCGTGATCGGGGACCATACCCGCATCGGCGCCCGCAACAGGATTTTCCAGTTCAGTTCGATCGGCGAGTCGCCGCAGGACAAGAAATACGCCGGAGAGCCGACGCGGCTTGAAATCGGCGACGACAACACGATCCGCGAATTCTGCACCCTTAACCGGGGCACGACACAGGACGCCGGAGTCACGCGAATCGGCAGCCACAACTGGATCATGGCCTATGTACACCTCGCCCATGACTGCCAGGTCGGCAATCACACCATATTTGCAAACAACGCGCAGCTGGCGGGGCATGTGCATGTCGGGGATTACGTGATCCTCGGCGGATTCACCGTGGTGCACCAGTTCTGCCGCATCGGCGCCCACAGCATGACGGCGATGGGCACCATCCTGCTGCAGGATATTCCGCCTTATGTCATGGCTTCCGGCAACACGGCTGAACCGCACGGCATCAATGCGGAAGGGCTGAAGCGACGCGGTTTTGCCGCGGCATCCATTGCCGCAATCAAGCGCGCCTACAAGACGCTCTACAAATCAGGCCTCGGATTTGATGAGGCCCGCGCGCAGATTGCCGGCGAGGCGGCTGCCGAGCCGGCGCTGCTGCCGCTGGCGGAATTCCTTGCCGTGCCGGGTCGTGGCATCATCCGCTGATCCTGTGCCCTCCGAGCACAAACCTGCAGGCCCGCTGATCGGCATCGTGGCGGGGGAGCCTTCCGGAGACCTGCTGGGCGCTGCACTGGTGCAGGCCCTGCGCAGGCGCCTGCCCCGGGTCCGTTTCACCGGCATCGGTGGGCCGCAGATGATCGCGGCCGGGGTGCAGTCCCTGTTTCCGATGGAAAAGCTCTCGGTGCGCGGTTATGTCGAGGTGCTGAAACATTACCGCGAGATCATCGGCATCCGCCGTGACCTGAAGAAACATTTTCTCCGCGAGCGTCCGGCGCTGTTTATTGGCATCGATGCGCCGGATTTCAACCTGGATCTCGAAGCGGATCTCAAGGCATCAGGCATTCCTGCGGTGCATTACGTCAGTCCCTCCATCTGGGCCTGGCGCGGCGGGCGCATCCGCAAAATCCGCAAGGCGGTGTCGCGCATGCTGACGGTGTTTCCGTTCGAGGCGGAAATCTACGAAAAAGCAGGAATTCCTGTCAGCTATGTCGGTCATCCGCTGGCCGACATGCTGGCCGCTGCGCCCTCGCGGGCCGAGGCGCGTGCCGGATTGCGCATACCGGTGGTCGCACCGGTGGTTGCGCTGCTGCCGGGGAGCAGGGTCAGCGAACTGGAACAGCTTGCGGATGTATATGTCGCCGCTGCCGAAAAAATTGCCGCCGAAATCGAGGGTGTGCGGCTGCTGGTGCCGCTGGTCAACCGCCAGACCCGGGAGCTGTTCGAGGCGGCGCTGTACCGCAGGCAGAGCGGTGAACTGGAAATCAAGCTCCTCTTCGGCCACGCCCACGATGCGATGGCTGCGGCCGATGTAGTGCTGGTGGCTTCGGGCACCGCTACGCTGGAAGCGGCATTGCTGCAGCGGGCGATGGTGATCACCTATCGCATGCCGCGGCTCAGCTGGTGGATCATGAAAAGCCTGAGTTATCTGCCCTGGGTGGGTTTGCCCAACATCCTTGCCGGGGAATTCGTGGTGCCCGAGCTGCTGCAGGATGCGGCGACGCCCGGGGCACTGGCGGCCGCGGTGATTGATCTGCTGCGTGACAGCGACAGGCGCAAGGCCATAGAGCAGCGCTTTGCCGGAATGGCGCTGGAACTGCGTCACGATGCCGCAGAGCGCGCGGCGGACGCGGTTTTGCCCTACATTGAAGGCCGCGTGTCTTGAGCGCCATGGTTTGCGGCGTGGATGAGGCGGGGCGCGGACCGCTGGCCGGTCCGGTTTTTGCCGCCGCCGTGATACTGGATGATCCGGTGCGCATTCAGGGACTGGCCGACTCCAAGAAACTGACGGCCAGGCGCCGCGAAGCCCTGTTTGACGAAATCAAGCTGCGCGCCGTGGCCTGGGCGGTGGCCAGCGCCAGCGTCGAGGAAATCGACGAAATCAACATCCTGCAGGCCAGCCTGCTGGCGATGCGCCGCGCGGTGAACGCCCTGCAGCCGCAGCCGGCAGCGATACTGGTGGATGGCCTGCACCTGCCGAAAGTGGCGATGCCGGCGCGCGCAATCGTGCAGGGGGATGCCACGGTGGCGGCCATTTCCGCTGCCTCCATACTGGCCAAGGTTGCGCGTGATGCGCAGATGCTGGAACTGCATGCGGCGTATCCGGAATACGGCTTTGACCGGCACAAGGGTTACGGTACTGCGCTGCACATGGCGGCGCTGCGGCGTCTAGGTGCTACGCCAGCCCACCGGCGCAGTTTTGCCCCTGTCCGTGCGCTCATAAAATAATAAATAAAATCAAATACTTACGATTTTTCACTGGGTAAACCTGCGAGCAGCATGCGCAGGCTCTGCCGTTCACGGCTGGCGCTGATCAGTTTGCGCCGTTCACTGCACTGGCGGCGCAGCGCAGTCCTGAAATCAGGGCTGGTTTCCAGCCGGCTCATCAGGCGTGCCAGCGCTGCGGCATCGCCGACGGGGTAATAACCGCGATAGCGGCTGCCCAGCATGCCGATGTTGCCGGAAATGCGCGACGCAATCACCGGCACCCGCGCGCTCAATGCTTCACTGACCACATTGGCGCCGCCCTCCATCCATGAACTGATCAGCATCGCGCGTGCGCCTGCCAGCGTGGCGAGTGCCCGCGGGCGCGGCTGCTCGCCGAGCCAGACATAGCGCGGTTCCTGTTTCATCCAGTGCCGCGCCTCACGCGCGAAGGCCGGGTCGCGGGCGCCGCCGATATGGGTGATGCGGATATTGCTGCCGGCCGGCAGGCGGGCGAGGGCGGCTGCGCCGCAGAACGGATCCTTTTCGCTGCGCAGGTGCCCGCTGATGACAATCTCAAAAAATGAACGCTGCGCCGGACGCGGAACAATCTCCGCGCAGGACTGGTAGATGACGCGGGTCTTGCGCCGCAGGCGCGGTGCGAGTTCGCGTAATCCCATGTCCTGCAGCACCACCATGCGTGTCGCCAGTTCCATGGATTCCTGGGCATTTACATCGACCTGGATGTCGCGGTAGAGGTCGGTGCCGGTCAGCACGACGACCAGGGGGCGCTCCGGGTATCGTTCGGCGAAACGCGAAATCGAGCCATGGCTGCGCCTCGCGTGTAATGCCAGCATCAGATCGGCGCTGCGGCCGTTCCAGCTCTCCTGTATGCCGACCTGATGCCCCAGGGAGCGCAGCATTTCAGCCCAGCGCACGGCCGTATTGCGGTTGCCGTAGCGGGAGCCGGCGGCGGCGGGTGTGATCAATGCGATTTTCATCAAGGGATTTATCCGGATACACTTCCGGGCCAATATAACAAACCCCGCGGCCTGTGACTGTCCTGCAACATCAATCCGTTTCCGCACTGCGCGCCATGCTGGATGCCGCGCGCGCACGTACGCTTGGGTTGGTCGCCGGGCTGGGGGACGAGCAATGGCTGGGACCGAAACTCGACATTGTCAATCCGCCGCTGTGGGAAATCGGCCACCTCGGCTGGTTCCAGGAATACTGGTGCCTGCGGCGCAGGCCGGACGGTACTGCCGGCGCGAGCCGCCTGATGCAGGCCGACGCGCTTTATGATTCGGCAAAAATCGCGCATGACCTGCGCTGGGGCCTGCCGCTGCCGGATGCGGCCGCCACGCTGCGTTACCTGGCCGATGTCAGGGCTGCCGTGGATGCGCGCCTGCTGCGCAATACCGGAGAGCCTGCACTGGAATATTTCGCGCAGCTCAGCGCGCTGCATGAAGAAATGCATGCGGAGGCGCTGACCTATACGCGGCAGACACTGGCCTATCCCCAGGCGCCGGCATGCCGGAATGCCGTCAGTGGCGGCCCTTGTGCCGGCGACGTGGAAATCACCGGCGGGAAATTTTATCTGGGTGCGGCAGATGAGGGTCGTTTTGTCTTCGACAACGAAAAATGGGCGCATCCGGTCGAGGTGCGGCCGTTCCGCATGGCGCGTGCCCCGGTGACCAATGCGCAGTTCGCGGAATTCGTCGAAGCCGGCGGATATCGTGATCAACGCTGGTGGGATGACGCAGGCTGGGCATGGCTGACTGCTGCCGGCGCAAGGGCTCCGTCGTACTGGCGGCGCGAGGGCGGAGTCTGGAGGCAGCGATTTTTTGACCATGAACAAGCGCTCCCAGACCATGAGCCGGTGATCCATGTGAGCTGGCATGAGGCCAGTGCCTGGTGCCGCTGGGCCGGTCGGCGCCTGCCGACCGAAGCGGAATGGGAGTTTGCCGCATCGACCCGGCCTGGCGACACTCAAAACAAGCGCCGGTATCCCTGGGGTGATGCTGCGCCTTCCATGACTACGGCCAATCTTCACGGAGCGCAGGGACGCTGCGTCCCGGTGGATGCTTTTGCCGCAGGCGACAGCGCCTGGGGGCTGCGCCAGATGATCGGCAATGTCTGGGAATGGACGGCGGACTGGTTTCTGCCGTACCCGGGTTTCGTGCGTGATCCCTATGCCGAATATTCCGAGCCCTGGTTCGGCAGCCACAAGGTCCTGCGCGGCGGCTGCCATGCGACGAGCCCGGAGTTGATCCGCAACACCTGGCGCAATTTCTACACACCCGACCGGCGCGACGTATTCGCCGGATTCCGTACCTGCGCAATATGAAATCCATCACCTCCGCCGACAATCCGCGTTTCCGCGCCTTGCTGAAACTGGCGCAGTCGTCGCGCGAGCGGCGCGACGCCGGATTATCGCTGCTGGATGGCGTGCATCTGGTGGCGGCTTATGCCGAACATGCAGGGGCTCCGCATGAAATCCTGTTGAGCCGCGCCGGCATGGAGAATGCCGAAGTGTCGCAACTGCTGAAAAAACTGCGGATCGACAGCGCGCTGCTGCTGTCCGATGCGCTGTTCCGCCAGCTGTCTTCGGTGGCCACGCCCACCGGCATCATCGCGGTGGTGCCGACGCCGAGGGTTGCGGTGCCGGATGTGCTGCAGGGCGCCAGTGTATGGCTGGAAGACATCCAGGATCCGGGCAACGTCGGATCGATCCTGCGTTCTGCGGCCGCCGCCGGAATCGGAACGGTCTGCCTGTCCCGGCATTCCGTTCATGCCTGGTCGCCGCGCGTGCTGCGCGCCGGCATGGGTGCGCATTTTGCGCTGCGCGTGATCGAAGGGGCGGATCTGCCGCAGTTGGCGCAGTCTTATCAAGGGCGACTCGTGGCCACCGGCATGGGGCGCGGCAAACCGGTGTTTGAGGCTGATTTGCAGGGCGACGTCGCGTTGCTGTTTGGCAATGAGGGCGCGGGGCTGTCGCCGGCGCTGGCCGCGCTGACACATGAAACCGTGCATATTCCCATGCCGGGCGGCGTGGAATCGCTGAATGTGGCCGCCGCCGCCGCAGTCTGCCTGTTCGAGCGGGTGCGGCAGTCGGAGGCGGGCAAGCGCGCTCAGTAAATCCTGCGTTCCAGCTTGGCTTCCTGCAGGATAGTGGTCGCCAGCTCCTCGACGGATTTGCTGGTGGCATCGAGGTAGGGAATGCCTTCCTGCCGCATCAGCGCTTCGGCTTCGCGAATCTCGAATTCACAGTTGCTCAGCGTGGCGTACTTGCTGCCGGGCCGGCGCTCGTTGCGGATCTGCTGCAGGCGGGTGGGGCGTATGGTCAGTCCATAGAGGCGTCCGCGCAGGGATTTGATCTGCGCCGGCAACTGCATGGTGCTGAAATCTTCCGGTATCAGCGGATAATTCGCGGCGCGGATGCCGAATTGCATCGCCAGATAAAGGCAGGTCGGAGTCTTGCCGCACCTTGAAACGCCGACGAGGATGATGTCGGCCTCGGTCAGTTCGCGTTTGGATACGCCGTCGTCATGCGACAGCGCGTAGTTCACGGCTTCAATGCGATGGTGGTAGTTCACGAAATCATCGGTGCTGTGGGAGCGGCCGATGGCATGGGAGGCCTTGACGCCCAGTTCCCGTTCCAGCGGTGCGATGAAAATCTCAAAGGAATCAAGGAACAAGGCCCTGGCGGTGGCGACAATGCCGGCTATTTCGGTATTCACCAGCGTACTGATGACGATGGGGCGGACACCATCCGCAATACCGGCGTCGTTGATCTGGCGCACAAAGGCCTGCGCTTTTTCAGCGGAATCCACGAATGGAACGGTGATTTCCTTGAGCCGGACGCCATCAAACTGGGTCAGCAGGCTGTGGCCGAGCATTTCCGCGGTGATGCCGGTGCGGTCGGAGACAAAAAAAGCGGTGCGGGATGCGTTCATGCTCGGAACCGGAGTGGGGATTCGGTAAAATATCGCCTTTTGACGCGGCTTACAATCAAGTAGCCTCTATTTCAAGGGAATCGGCATGAGCGGCAAGGAATTGGTGGTTGAACTCGGCGCGCTGCGCATGGATGACGTGGGGCGCGTCGGTGGCAAGAACGCTTCCCTCGGCGAAATGATCAGCCAGCTGTCCGGCGCCGGGGTGCGCGTTCCAGGCGGTTTTGCCACGACCTCCGATGCCTACCGCCTGTTTCTGGCGCAGAACGGGCTGGCGGAAAAAATTTCCAAACGCCTGTCCGGCCTCAATGCCGATGATGTCAATGCACTGACCGCCGCCGGCCGCGAGATTCGCGGATGGATCATCGCGCAGGATTTCAGCGCCGAATTCCGCAAGGCGATCGAGTCGGCCTACGCCGGGCTGGTGCAGGAATCCGGCGCCGGGGTTTCCTTTGCGGTGCGTTCTTCGGCGACTGCGGAGGATCTGCCGGATGCGTCATTCGCCGGCCAGCAGGAAACCTATCTGAATGTGCGCGGCCTCGACAATCTGCTCGACGCGATCCGCCAGGTGTTTGCATCGCTCTACAACGACCGCGCCATTTCCTACCGCGTGCACAAGGGGTTCACCCACGACGAGGTGGCTTTGTCCGCGGCGATCCAGCGCATGGTGCGCAGCGACAAGGGATCGGCCGGCGTGATGTTCACGCTGGACACTGAATCCGGTTTCGACCAGGTCGTGTTCATCACCTCGGCCTACGGCCTGGGTGAAACCGTGGTGCAGGGCCAGGTCAATCCCGACGAGTTTTACGTCTACAAGCGCGGACTGAAGGAAGGCAAGAGCGCGATCCTGCGCCGCGGGCTGGGCTCCAAGGCCCTGCGCATGGTGTTCACCGAAAACCAGTCGGCGGGCAAGTCGGTGCAGACCATCGAGGTTCCGGAGAGCGAGCGCCGCCGGTTTTCGATCAGCGACGCCGAGGTCAATGAACTGGCCCGCTACGCGATGATCATCGAAGCCCACTACAAGCGGCCGATGGACATCGAGTGGGGCAGGGACGGCAACGACGGCAAGCTCTACATCCTGCAGGCAAGGCCGGAAACGGTGAAGGCCAGCGAAAAGGTCGACACACTGCGTCGTTACCGGCTGAAGGAGCGTTCCGAAGTGCTGGCCACCGGGCGCGCCATTGGCCAGCGCATCGGCAGCGGCCCGGTGCGCCTGATCAAGAGCGCGGCCGAAATGGACCGCGTGAAGCCCGGCGACGTGCTGGTCACCGACATGACGGATCCGGACTGGGAGCCGGTGATGAAGCGCGCCTCGGCGATCGTCACCAA
>CAZSIR010000015.1:0-29186 GCA_964606765.1 uncultured Bordetella sp.
AAAGCCAAGCCGGATTACTCCAAGGCGGTGGACATGCTGACGCTGGCGGCGATCAAGGAAATGATCGTGCCCTCGCTGCTGCCGGTGCTGGTGCTGGTGGTGGTCGGCGTGGTGCTCGGCCCGCAGGCGCTGGGCGGCGTGCTGATGGGCTCCATCGTCACCGGTCTCTTCGTCGCGATCTCGATGACCACCGGCGGCGGCGCGTGGGATAACGCCAAGAAATACATCGAAGACGGCAACCACGGCGGCAAGGGTTCCGAGGCGCACAAGGCGGCGGTCACCGGCGACACCGTCGGCGACCCGTACAAGGACACCGCCGGCCCGGCCGTCAACCCGCTGATCAAGATCATCAACATCGTGGCGCTGCTGATCGTGCCGCTGCTGTAAACCTGGATGATCCAATGCAAACGGCCGGGAAATCCCCGGCCGTTTTCTTTTGCGCAGGGACTCAGGTCCTGATTTCCGGCGAAGTATCGTTGCCGGTCAGCGCATACAGCGTGCGCGACTCGAATTCACGGTGATAAAGCACATACACCACCCAGGCCGTGGCAATCAGCATCAGGTACGGGTGCAGGAACCAGGTCATCGCGGCAAGCGCGAAATAATAGGCGCGCAGTCCGTTGTTGAAATTGGTCCCGGCATAGGAAGTCACCAGCGCGATGCGGTTGATTTCGGCCGCATGCTGCTCGGGATTGTCTTCCGGCTGCCTTGGCGCAGCGCCGACCAGTGTTGAGCAGAAACCCAGCTGGCGGATGGCCCAGGAAAACTTGAAAAACGCGTAAACAAAAATCAGCACCATCAGCATGATCTTGATTTCAAGCAGCCGGTGCGAGGCCTTGATCGTGAACGGCAGGCTGGACACCACCTCCTGCGCCTGCTGCACATAGCCCAGGAGCGCAATCAGCGCACCGAGCACCAGCATCGTGGTCGAGGCAAAAAACTGCGAACTGCGGGTCAGGTTGCGCATGATGTTGACGTCAACCATGCGGTTTTCACGCTCGATCATGCGCACCATCCACAGCCGCCGGTAGCCGTCCATCGTGCTGTGCAGCGTCGGCACCTTTTTTGCGCGCCATTCCGCAAACAGGGCATAACCGATCCACGCCAGCAGGAAAAACACGCTCGCCGCGACATCAAGCCAGGTCAGGCTCAGTTCGGTAAGGACACGCTCAAGGGACATACGGCTCCAGCCGGAATTTCAGAAAACTTCACAGGAACAGGGTCAGCACCCCAGTATAGCCATAGAGCCTGTTGTGGGAAATCTCGCCATTGCCGAAAAATCCGGCCAGCGGCACATCACCCAGCGCAGCCTGGATCATTTTCAGCTCCTCTGACTTGCCGCCAAGCAATTCCCCGCCGCGCCCGAGGCAGGAGTAATACAGCGCGCCCCGCGGCCGGGTGTACAAACCTTCGCGGATGCTGTCGAGCATGCGGGTCATGTCTGCGCGCGCAGTCTCATGGTCACGCCGGCAGAACTGCAGCCGTTGCCCCTTGCGGGCATGGTCACCGATGGCGATCAGCTTGTTGCCGGGATCAATGCCGATCAGGTTGCGCACCACGTACTCGCCGGTATCGCTGCCAGGCACCGACAATCCGACAAAAATCTGCCCGCCGAGCTGCGCCAGCTCCTCGTTCGCGGCAATGCCGACATCGCCGCGCAGCACCTCCAGCGCCGGACGGCCGTCGAGTTCAACCACGATGTTGTTCTGCGCGCCGGTGATTTCATGCGCCGGCCGCACCGGGGTGCAACCCTGGGTCAGGCGCGTCGCAACGGTCACCGCATCGGAAAAGGCCACGCCCGACATGCCGCCCTGCTCCACGCCATCGGCGAGCAATGGATTGGCGGAACCGCGTGAACTGGCGAGCCCGCCCATCAGGAATCCGCTCTCGGTGCGTTTGGCCAGCAGGCGCAGCTGCTGCGCGATATCCCCCGCAAGCGGGTCCGCATGCACCACGGCAATGCTGGCCGGCGACTCTCCGCACTGCAGGTCCAGGGCCTGGATCTGCGCGGCGCCGGAAACGCTGCCGAAGACGCGAAAACTTTCCGGCGGAAAGTCCCCGATCATTACCGCGATCGCGGGCTCATCCAGATACTCCACGCCGTTGGCGCAGATGCCGATGCCCGCAGTGCCCACCCAGTGCTCAACGCCGGTGCTTTCAACAAAATGGCGGTGAATGTCGGGCAATGCATCGGCAAAAAAATCCGTGACATAGAGGAATCCCAGATTGCCCCCGGCGCCGTCTTTTGCCGCGCCCAGCTGTGCGATGCAGTCTGCAGCGGCAACCCGCCAGTCGCCGGCAGCTGCATGCCCATGTCGGAATTCGCTCACTTTATATGGCGCATCAGACGCGCTTGATCCAGCCCGGCAGGGCTTCGACCCGCCTGACCCAGGCCGCGACTCCGGGATGCGCGGCCAGATCAAAACCGCCCTCCGGTGAAACCGAGGTATAGCAATAACAGGCGAGATCGGCGATCGTGGGGCGGCCACCGGCCAGCCAATCGTTGTTTTTCAGGCGTCCCTCCAGCACCGCAAGGCCGTTGCGGCCGTACGCGGCATATTCCTCATAATCCCCGATGGAACGGATGCCGATTTTTTTGCCGCGCGCCCATTGCAGCCCGTAGTGCAGCTCGTTGTTGGACAGCGCGAGCCATTGCTGCACTCCGGCCATGCCCGCGGCATCCGTCGGCAGCCACTGCTCGCCGCCGAATTTGCGCGCGAGATACACCAGGCAGGCCGTCGAATCCCAGAACACCTGATCGCCGTCCACCAGCACCGGCACCTGGCCGCGCGGGTTGAGTTTCAGGAACTCCGGCGTCTTGTGCTCCTTTTTTTCCGTATCGAGCACCACGGTCTCGAACGGCTGTTTCAGCATCGACAGCAGGAGGCGCACTTTCCAGGCATTGCCCGAAGTGGGCGTAATGTACAGTTTCATCAACAGCTCCATTGAACATGAATTGGCGGAAGCGGAATCCTAGCATGCGATCCCGGCCAGCCCGGCGGACTGCCGCCGTTATAATGCGCCTGTCTTGACAAGGAAAACACCGTGAATCTGGATCGCGTCAGCTCAGGCTTCGATGTGCCCAGGGATTTCAATGTAATCATCGAGATTCCGATGCATGCCGAGCCCATCAAATACGAAATGGAAAAAACGACCGGGGCCATGTTCGTCGACCGCTTCATGTCGACGGCAATGCGTTATCCCTGCAATTACGGCTATGTGCCGCACACGCTGTCCGGCGACGGAGACCCGGTGGACGTGCTGGTGCTGTCCCCGGTGCCGCTCATCACCGGCGTGGTGGTGCGCTGCCGGCCGGTGGGCATGCTGAAAATGCAGGACGAAGCCGGGGATGACACCAAGATCCTCGCGGTGCCGATCGACAGGCTGACGCCGCTCTACACCGCGATCCGTTCACCGGATGACCTCGCCCAGGGCACGCTGGCGCAGATCGCGCATTTTTTCGAGCACTACAAGGATCTCGAACCCGGCAAATGGGTCAAGGTGATGGGCTGGGTCGGCGCAGAGGAAGCCGGCGAGGAAATCCTCAACGGGATGAAGGGCTATCAACAGGCCTCCCGCAAGCCGAAATTCTGACGCCCAAAAAAAACCCGCCGTTGCCGGCGGGGTTTTCACGCGCCCGGGCCGCGGCTCAGTCGGCCGCGACAAGCAGGAAAGCCAGCGCGGCACCCACACCTGCGGGAATGCCGAATTTCTCCAGCTTGGACACCGACTGGCCGGCGACCACCTCGACCGGCACCTGGGCGATTTCGAGCACCTTGTTGGTCACGGAATCCTCGATCATGCGTGTCACCGAGTTTTTCCGCGCTGTTCCCATCACGATCTGATTGACGCGCAAACGCTGGGCCATGCGATGGATGGTCGCGGCCTTTTCACCAAGCTCGATGTGGTCCGCATGCGGCACCCCGAACTGGTTCAGCAGGTCCCGGGCCGGCGCCAGAGCACGCTCCGCCTCATCCCGGTGAAAACCTTCCCGGTCACGCCGGCTCACGAAACGCGCGATGTGCTGTGACAGCGGCGCCCGCACATGCAGCAGATGCACCTCCATCCCGGAATCACCGAGGAACCGGTTGACCACGTGCCGGACCGCATGCAACGAATTCGCCGAACCATCCACCGGAAGCAGGATTTTCATCATGGTTACACCTCCTTGTTTGCCAGGATTGCCGGCTCCGGGAGCGGAGCCGGGCACGATTGCCGCTTTGACCACGTGGCCCGCCACCCGGGCTCGCGCCCTTGACTGGTTGGCCCAGACACCGGCACAAAGCACGCCGGCAATGACCGCTGCATATACCAGTACGGAAAGCAGCGCATTTTCATCAAAATACCCTTTGACCAGCGGTTCGCTGACCATCATTTTGGCCGCAGTCCATGCCAGCACCGCGCCACCGATATAAATGATGGCCGGGTAGCGCTCGACATACTTGAGGATCAGCTGGCTGCCCCAGATCACGATCGGGATGCTAATCAGCAGGCCGAGCACCACCAGCACAAAGCTGCCCTGCGCCGCGCCGGCGACGGCCAGCACATTGTCCAGCCCCATCACCGCATCAGCCACAACGATGGTTTTCATGGCTCCCCAGAAACTGCTCGCGGCGCTGACCTGGTGACCTGATTCATCATTGTCAGCCAGCAGCTTCCAGGCAATCCATACCAGCAATGCGCCGCCCAGCAGCAGCAGCCCGGGTATTTTCAGCAGCCACACCACAACCAGTGTCATCGCGGTGCGTACGGCAATCGCGCCAACCGTGCCCCATATGATTGCCTTCCTGCGGAGCTCAACCGGCAAACTGCGCGCAGCAAGCGCAATGACGATCGCGTTGTCACCGGCCAGGACCAGGTCTATGACCACGATCGCCAGCAGGGCCGAAAGAAATCCTGCGTTGAAAATTTCCATGCATCATCCTCCAAAGTCGAAATCGAATTGCGCAGCGTACTCTCCACGCCCTCACAATCCGGTCTCGCTTGCACCCTGAAGGCTGCCGATGCTGCCGGGGAAAATCCCGGATCCCGTATTGACGGCAACATCACCGGCGGCACCCCTTGGCGCCGCAGAAAGCTACTCCCCAGATCCTTGCCCTGAAGCAGGATTCAGAATCCTGTGCAGGCATGCATGTGTTTCAAATTCAATGCACGCGCGAATTATCGGCTCGTTATGCGCCCGGGTTAAATGAAGTTTTGCAATTCAGTGCATTACAAATGCACGGAAGTCCGCAGCCCAGGCGATGTACGCCATCAATTTTTTCAATCATTTCTTCGATTACTCCATTCGCACAGCAGGCAGCCGGTGGCAGTCGGCCGCGGAAAATTTTCTTCCACACACAGCCCTTCCAGGGATCGGATTCATTCATGTTTTCTGACCATAGAAATCATCTTTCGTAATGGGACGCCGGGTTCCCGGTTTTTTCCCGCAGTCCCAGGCCTCCTGTAACTCCAATCCGCGACGCGCCGCCCGACAGAATCTTTGCAGCTTGTTATGCCTTTCATCATGTGTTGTAATAATCCGGCACGCGCAAAAACGCGTGTTCCCTCCAAAGGGGAGTAGCTTTTGCAGCGCAAGCTGCAATGACGGGTCGTCATTTCGGAATGCATTACGATTCCCGGCTCCGTTGGCAACCATTTGTGGCCGCTCCGGTCATATCGTTGTAAGCGAGACCTTTGCCTGAACGGGCAAGGTCTTTTTTTATGGCCGTTAGCGGCCAGTCCGTCCGAGGTGAAAGGTGCGCTGTTCCGCTTGAAGAGAACAGCGTCGTGGACGTACGCTTACATCGAAAGGACTGACATGGTGCAAAAAAGAATCCGCCGCTACCTCAAGCACGGCACACTGCCGCAACTCAGCGTATTTGAAGCCGTTGCCCGACTGGGCAGTTTCACCAAGGCCGCTGAAGAACTTTACATGGCACAGCCGACTGTTTCCGTGCAAATGAAAAAACTCGCGGAAACCGTGGGCCTGCCCCTGATTGAGCAGATCGGCAAAGGCATCTATCTCACGGAGGCCGGCCGTGTGCTGCAGGCCACCTGCCTGGATGTCTTTGGCACTCTGGCAAAGGTGGAGGCTGATCTCGCGAACATCCGCGGCATGAACTCAGGCCGCTTGCAGCTGGCAGTCAGCACCACCGGCAAGTACTTCGCCCCGCGCGTGCTGGCCGAGTTCGTCAAGCAGCATCCCAATGTCGAAGTCTCGCTGCAGATCCATAACCGCGCGGAATTGCTGGAGCGCATGTCCAGAAACCAGGATGATCTTTACATCTTTGCCAGCCCCCCGGGCGAAGCGGAAGTGGTGACCCAGGTCATACTGCCCAACCCGATGGTGCCGTACGCCAGCCTGGAGCATCCGCTGGCAGCGCAGAAGCAGATCCCTTTCTCACGGTTTGCCGCGGAACCCTTTCTGATGCGCGAACCGGGCTCGGGCACCCGCATGATTGCGCGCCAGGAATTCGCCAGGCACGGCTGCGAACCCAAAATACGCATGGAACTCTCGACCAACGAGGCCATTTCGCAAGCCATCATCGCCGGCCTGGGTGTTTCGATCATGTCGCGTTACACCCTCGGACTGGATGTCGCCCACGGACAGCTTGCCGTGCTTGATGTTGAGGGATTTCCGTTGCAGCACAACTGGGTATTTGCCTATCCGGTCGGAAAACAGCTGCCGGTCATCGCGCAAGGCTTCATGGATTTCACCCGCAAAGTCGCCAAGACCCTGGTCTACGACCATCTGACCGTCGCCGAGCCGGCAAAACTGGAAAAAGTCGTGTCCTGAGACTTAAAATAGCGCTCCCGACCGTTAATATCGAGCAACCAAACGGCGCGTCCTTCGCGCCGTTATTTTTTTCAGACAAGGATTTTGCAATGCGATTGTCCACCTACTCCCTGATTTCCGCGCCTCAGCAGGTCCGCATCGGCGCACAGCTTGACGGCAGGATGCTCGACCTCGTTGCCGGCGAACGCGCGCTGAACGATGGCAGGCAGATCATTCCGGCGTCGATGAAAGCCCTGCTCGCCCTCGGAGAGGCCGGCCTGGCACGGGCAAGGGCCGTGCTGGAATACGCGGGAAAAAACGCGGCAAAACTGGATAAAACCGTCCTGGCGCCGGATGCCGATGTGCATTATCTGCCGCCGATTCCCGATGCCGACAAATTTCTCTGCGTCGGCAAGAACTATCGCACCCACCTCGAGGAATTGCGCAAAAACGACCTGATCAAGGAAATGCCCGGCGAGCCGACCGGATTCATCAAACTGAATTCCTGTCTCACCGGTCACGATGCCGACGTGCCCCGCCCGAAAACCGTGACCCGCCTCGACTATGAGCCGGAAATGGTTTTTGTACTCGGCAAACGCGCCCATGAAGTCAGCGGCGAAAATCCGCTGCAGTACATTGCCGGCATCACCATCCTCAATGATCTGACCTGCCGCGACACGCAAAAAGCCGAAGTCGCCTCGGGCTCGCGCTTCTGGACCTCGAAAAACGCACCTTCTTTCGGCCCCCTTGGCCCCTGCATCATCACCATGGACGAAGTCCCGGACCCTTACAACATCTGGGTCACCTGCAGCGTCAACGGCGAGCAGCGCATGCGCGTCAACACCAGCGACCAGATCTGGAAACTGCCGGACATCATTCCGCATTTCTCGCGGCTGCTTGATCTGCAGCCGGGCGACATGTTCTCCACCGGCGCGCCCGGCGGCGTCGCGGTTGGCAAGGCCGACGCGGAAGCGCTTTACGTAAAACCCGGGGACGTCATTGAATGCGCGTTCGAGGCGCCGCACATGATCCTGCGCAACCGCATCGTCGCGCCTTAACCGGCCTGCCAGCCGGCCCGCTGACAGGCCGAGACAGAAAAGCGGCCCGAGGGCCGCTTTTTTTCAGGCCGGCGGCTAAACGCCCTGGCGCAGGTTGATGTGCGACAGCTGCACTTTTTCGATGGCTTCGAGCTTCTGCAGCCGCTTGTCAATCTGCTCCAGCGCGATCGTGGCCTGCTTCAGCTGCTGCACGCCGTTCAGCAGCATCACGCCCCAGTCCATTTTCGCCAGTTGCAGCCGTGTAGATTCGACTTCGTGCCGCATTGACCGCAACTGAACCACCATGATCAGCATCAGGACAGTCGCAGCCAGCAACAGCAGCAAGGCCATGCCTATCAGTATTTTTTCACTGGTCATAAATTCGCCCCCCCTGTAGCCTCCCGGTGCCGATTGACCCGGACCAAGTCCACGATAGCAGAAATTTCCGCTGTGCAAACCATATCCGGGAGCGCCCGGGTCTATAATCCGGCGCATTGCTGATCCACCCCGGAAACAGGGCCGGGTGCCGCCGTGCAAACAAAAATGATTTTGATTCGCCTGCTGGCCGCGCATGCCGCCAGCCTTCTGTTCATTGCCGGCGCTGCGGCAGCCGAATCAGCCCCACTGCCTGTTTACCCCGCCAAAGTGACTGAATGGCCGCTGCCCAAGCCGATGTTCGCGCGCAGTTCCGCCATTGCCGCCGACGGCAGTATCTACATCGCTGTACCCAACGACAACAAGGTGGTGCGTTTCGATCCCAGGACCCAGAACTTCAGGGACTGGGATCTGCCGGCGGGCCATCAGCCGAACAGTGTCGTGATCGACCGCAGGGGCCTGGTCTGGACCACGGGCTTTGGCAACAGCACCATAGGCAAGCTCAAGCCATCGACCGGCGCCATTGCGGAATTCCTGGTGCCCTCGGGCGCAGGAAACGGTCCGCACACCTTCGCCGTCGGCAAGGACGGTGAAACCCTGTGGTTTACGATGCAAACCGGCAACCGGATCGGCAGCGTGGACACGCTGACCGGCCGGATTGCCGAATACGAAACCTCCGGCAATCCCGGCGGCATTGCCGTCGATCTCCTGGGCAACGTCTGGTGGTGCCGCAACAGCGATGACAAGCTGGGACGGCTGGATCCGCGCACCGGAAAGATATCCGAGCTGGACACCGGGCGCGGCTCGCGCCCGCGGCGCATCGCGGTCGCGCCCAACGGCATCCTGTGGGTCACGCTGTATGGCAGCGACCGGCTCCTGAAAATCAATCCTTCCAGCAACAGGATTGCCGACTCCTATCCGCTGCCCGGCGGCAATACCGGCGCCCATGCGGTGGCGGCCGACGACAACGGCATCATCTGGGCAAGCCAGATCAAGTCCGACACCGTGGTGCGTTTTGATCCGGCGTCGGCATTGATGCAGGTCATCCGGCTGCCATCCTCCAATGTCGGCATCCGCTCGCTGACAACCCAGGGCAATCGTGTGTGGTACACCGGCTCACACAACGGCAGACTGGGCGTCATTGAATAAGCGGTGCTTCCTGCTGTTGCTGCTGCTCGGCTTTACCGGCTGCAGCCTTCCGGCATCTGCCTCCGCGGAACTGTGGCAGCAACTCAGGCTGGGAGGCCACGTTTTGCTGATACGGCATGCCGCCACCGATCCCGGGGTCGGTGATCCACCGCATTTCGATTTGAACGATTGCAAAACCCAGCGCAACCTCAATGCCGCCGGCCGCTCCGATGCAAGGCAACTGGGCAAGGCACTGAATCAGCTCGGCATTCCCGTCAGCACGGTACGGTCCAGCCGCTGGTGCCGCTGCCTGGAAACAGCAAGGCTGGCATTCAATGCCGCCGAGCCCTGGCCGGCGCTGGACAATACCTTTGAAACAGCGGAACGTCGCCCCGCCCAAATGCGCGAAATCGAAAAACTGCTGGCGCAACCGGTATCGTCCGGGAACATCGTGCTGGTCACGCATGGCGTCAACATACTTGCACTGACAGGCGTCTCACCTTCAGAAGGCGAAATCGTCGCGGTCCGCGCCGACGGCAAAGGACGCCACGCGGTCATCGGCCGCGGAAGACCGGGCCGCTGAAGCGAATTTGCCCAGGTCCGGATGCTGCAACGCAGCGACGTTAACGCAGCGCCGCTCATTTCATATCGTGATTCATCATTGCACCGGTGCAATGAACTGACTACCATTGCGACTGCCATCTGCCGCCACGCAGCCAAAAACAGATTTGCGGGCCGCAGGTCCATTTCACACGAGGAGTGTCTGCATGCGTACTTACAAGATTCTGATTCTCGGCGCGTCTTACGGATCGCTGCTGGCCACCAAACTTCTGCTCGCAGGACACACGGTCAAGATGATCTGCCTCCCGGCCGAAGCCGAACTGTTCAACAAGGAAGGCGCCGTCGTGCGCATGCCGATCAAGGGGCGCGAGGGCCTGGTGGAAATCCATTCGAAGAAGCTTCCGGGCAAACTGTCCGCGGGCGCCCCGGATTCCGCCAACCCCTCCGACTATGACCTGATCGCGCTGGCGATGCAGGAGCCGCAGTACCGTTCGCCGGGTGTGCGCGAGCTGCTGGACAAGATCGCCAAATCGCGCGTGCCCTGCATGTCGATCATGAACATGCCGCCCCTGCCCTACCTCAAGCGCATACCGGGCCTTGATGCCGAAGGCTGCCGCGACTGCTTCACCGATGATTCGGTATGGGACAGCTTTGACCCGAAAACACTGACGCTGTGCAGCCCGGATCCGCAGGCTTTCCGCCCACCGGAGGAAAAAGTCAATGTGCTGCAGGTGCGGCTGCCGACAAATTTCAAGGCTGCGCGTTTCGATTCCGATGCGCATACCGCAATCCTGCGCCAGCTCGAAGCCGACATCGAAGCCGTCCGTTTCGATCCGGGCGACGGCAAAAAAATCGAACTGCCGGTCAAACTCAAGGTGCATGACTCGGTGTTCGTGCCGCTGGCGAAATGGGCGATGCTGATCGCCGGCAACTATCGCTGCGTGCAGAAGGACGAGATGCGCCCGATCAAGGACGCCGTGCACAGCGACCCCCAGGCCTCGCGCGACGTGTACGACTGGGTTGTCAGACTGTGCGTGTCGCTCGGCGCCAGCGAGAAAAACCTGGTGCCGTTTGAAAAGTACGCCAATGCCGCACTGTCGCTGGGCAGTCCGTCCTCGGCAGCCCGCGCCCTTGCCGCAGGCGCGCCCAACATCGAGCGCGTTGACCGCCTGGTCAAGACCGTAGCCGCCCAGAAAGGCATGCGGCTCGCCGCAGTCGATGACACGGTGGCACTGGTCGACAGCTGGCTGGAAAAGAACCGCAAAAAAGCAGCCTGATGCAGCGTGTGCGCCGGGGCGGTATGATGCAAGGGTCGTGAAACCGGAACACGGTTTCACCCTACATCGTTCCGCAGATTGCCAACCTGTCCCGTGTCATGTACGCCTTGCTGCGCCTCAGTCCGTTTTTGATTGTTCTTGCGCTGGCCGCGGGTTGCGCAACATCTCCGGTCGCCCCCCCGGACTCTGCACGGCTCTCCGGGGTGACAGCCTTCTCCGGGCTGCCACCCGGGACCAACCTGCCAGCCGCATGGCAGCCGTGGAGCCTGTCGCGATTCAAGCCCCCCAGCCGCTATCAACTGGTCGCGGACAACGGAGCCACCGTGGTGCATGCAACCGCAAGGGCCTCGGCATCCGGACTGATTCACTACCTGAATGTCGATCCAAAACAACAGCCGCTGCTGACCTGGCGCTGGAAGGTGACGGATCTGCAGCCCAGTGCAACCAGCGCCGACGATTCGCCGGCACGCGTGGTGGTTTCGTTTGACGGCGATCTGGAGAAACTCGATTTCAGCGACCGCCTGTTTTACGACCAGTTCCGCCTGTTCACCGGACAGCAGCTGCCTTATGCGGCACTGATGTATGTCTGGGGCAGCCGCACGCCGAAGGACGGCATCGTGCCGAATCCATACACCTCGCGCATCAAAATCATCGTGGTTGAAAGCGGGCGCGCGGATCTGGGCCGCTGGCTCAGTGAGCAGCGCGACGTTGCCGCCGATTTCCGCCGCGCCTTTGGCGAGGAACCAGGCCGCATCATCTCCGTCGGCATCCTGACCGAAACCGAAGGCGCAGAACACCCGCTGGAAGTGTTCTACGGCGATCTTGCCTTTCGCAATGCCGCGCACACCCCCATGGCCGGCAACACGCAATAAGGTCTTTTGATTTTTATCGCGCCCCGCGCCCGGCCTACTTTGCGGTTTCGGGCGCCGGCGGAACAGGTCCGGCGCTGTCGACCGTCCGGCTCTGGCGCTTGACGCTTTCCAGGCAGGCCCGGCGCGCATCGCCGTTCAAGCCTTCGCATTTCTTCGCGGGATCCGGGTATTCGACCCTGACGCGACCCGCCCCGGGCTTCATTTCCGCCGCTTGCAGCAGCGGAACCAGACCCATAACCGCCAGCAACAGCATCATGCAGGTTTTCATTTTCGGCTCCTTGTCCCGACGCCATGTCCCGACGCCACGCAATGCCCGCTCCCGGGGCTCGCCAGCCAATGCGGATCAGTGGCTGTCGCCGCTCCGCCCAGGCCCGGTTGCGAGGAATGCGTTGCGCATTTCCCAGGCCATCACCTGACGCTCGGCTTCATCCCGCGCAACACCGTAGTACTCCTGGATGCTGCCCACCAGCTGATCCCGTTTGCCGGCAATCTGCTCAAGCCGGTCATCCGACAAGCGTCCCCATTGTTCCCTGACCGTACCCTTGACCTGCTTCCAGTTGCCCTCGATCCGATTCCAGTTCATCAACACTCCTCACGTTGCGCTGGCATTGAATCACGCGCACACACCAGCCAGCCGGCGCGTGCGCGCAGTGCGCGATCCCTACATTTTCTGCTTGGTTTCGCTGGCGGAATCCTGCAGCTTCTCACCGCCGCGCTCGATATCCTTGCCCACGCCCTGCATGGTGTTGCAGCCGGCGAGTACGCCCAGCATCAGCAAGACCAGTACTGCTGCGGTTTTCTTTTTCATGGCATAGATCCTTTTTGTTTGTCATGGGATAAGCCGGTCACAACGATCGCCAGGACTGCGCAACCTGACCGTCCATCCTTCCTTGAGCAGATGCCATGCCAGAGAAATATTTATAAATTAAATCAAATACTTACAATATTTATCCCGCGACCACCCTTCCTCCCGAACGTCGTCAGCCGGCGACGCAAATCGCTGCGCAATGCAGTGGCCGGTGACCCGGCCACTGTCGCCCTGCGGGGACAAATCGCCTCGCGTCCGCCATGCCCGGACTGAAAAAGACGACTATCCGCAAATCAGCTGCGGCATAGCCGGATAAAATCCGGCTCGCATCCACTCATCACGATTATTGGCAATGCCAGCCGCGCATCCTCCTTACGATCCCCTGACCGCCCGTGATCCCGGCAGCCATGCCGCGCACATGCCCTCGTACTGGACGGCGACTGCCGGCACCGCGCCGGCGGATGACGGCGTCGCACCGGCTGCCGCCGACACCGAAGTCGCAATCATTGGCGGCGGTTATACCGGCCTCTCCTGCGCCTGGCATCTTGCCCGCACTTACGGCATCAAAGCGATGGTTCTCGAGGCCAACCGCCCGGGCTGGGGCTGCAGCGGGCGCAACGGTGGCTTCGCCCGCGCCGCCATCGGCCGCCACGGTTACCAGCGCATGATCGAACTGTGGGGACGGGAGACTGCCCGCGCGGTATTCCGCGAGAGCCTGGCAGCGGTTCAACATGTGCGCGAACTGGTCAGCCAGGCCGGAATCGAAGGCTGCGACCTCCAGGCCGGGCACCTGAAGATCGCGCACCGTCCCGGCCGCGCCGGGGCGCTCGCTGCGGAAGCCGGCGTACTGCAGCAGGACTTCGGCTACCCCGCGGAATTTCTCACGGCAGAACAAGTCAAGGATCATCACATCGGCGGCACGCAATCGCACGGCGCGCTGCGTTTTCCGGATGCGCTCGCGGTGCACCCGCTGCGGCTGGCTTACGGCGCCCTTCGTCTGGCACGCGAAGCCGGCGCCAGGGTGCACGGCGGCAGCCCCGTGCTGCGCTGGAAAAAAAACGGCAACACGCACATCCTGACGACCGCACAGGGAAGCGTCCGTGCGCGCAGCGTCGTGCTGGCCACCAATGGCTATACGCCCGAGCACCTGCACGCCTGTCTGCAGGGCACGACGCTGCCGGTGCTGTCGCACATCATCGTCACACGGCCGATGACAGCGGCAGAAAAGACTGCCAGCGGTTTCCACAGCAGCCATGTGCTGACCGATACGCGCAACCTGCTTTATTACTGGCGGCGCCTGCCGGATGACCGCATCCTGTTCGGCGGTCGCGGCCTGGTCAGCGAAACGCCCGGCGGTCATGCGAGGCAGCGCGACTTCCTGCTCGCCGAGCTGCGCGCAAAGCTCCCGGCGCTGCGCGACATCACGGTGGATTACGACTGGTGGGGATGGGTCTGCCTGACAGCCGACTTCCTGCCGCATATCCATCATGCAGCGGATGATCGTTCACTGCATTACGCCCTCGGCTATCAGGGCAGCGGCGTCGCTTATGGCCTGTATGCCGGCAAACTGCTTGCTGCAGCGATCGCCGGCGACGGCGCCTTGACTGCGGCGGCACCGGTCACGACCCCGCTGCCGCGCTTCCCGTTTGCGGCGCTGCGCCGCGCCGGTCAGCGCGCGATGTATGGCTGGTATCGCTGGCGCGACGAGCGGGGCTGAAATTCCCGGTCAACAATCAGCGGCCGCAGCATCCCTATTCTTTCTGTACGCCGGCAATCTCGACCACCTTGCGCCACTTGACGATTTCCTGCTTCATCTGCGCCGCGAGCTCCTGACCGGTATTGCCTTCGGGCTCGATACCCAGCGCCGTCATGCGCGCAACCACCGCCGGCGTCCGGGTCATCGTGGCGATTTCACGTTGGAAGCGGTCGACCAGCGCACGCGGGGTCGCCAGCGGCACAAAGACGCCGTACCAGGAAGTCACTTCGTAATCCTTCAGTGTTTCCGCGATGGTGGGCAGCTCCGGCGCCGCCTTGAGCCGATGCCCGCCGGTGACCGCCAGCACGCGCAAACGGCCCGCCTTGGCATGCGGCACCACGCCGGAGTAACCGGTGATCAGCATCTGCACCTGGCCGCCGATGATGTCTGACAGCGCGGGCGCAGCGCCTTTGTACGGAATGTGCACGATATCGATTTTCGCCAGCGACTTGAACAGTTCGCCGGCCAGATGCGCGGTGGAACCGGTACCGGAAGACGCAAAATTCAGTGCGCCGGGCTTGCTCTTCGCCAACGCCACAAAATCCGCGGTCGATTTCACCGGCAGCGCGGTCGGCACCACCAGCGCCAGGTGGCCGGCGCCGACGCGGCTGACCGGCACGAAACTCTTCAGCGGGTCATACGGCATTTTCAGCCGCAGGTTCGGTGAAATTGCCATTTCCCCGTTTGCGCAAAGGCCAAGGGTGTAGCCGTCAGGCGCCGCCTGCGACAGTATCGTCGCGGAAATCGTGCCCCCCGCGCCCGGTCGATTGTCGACAATCACCTGCTGCCCGAGCACATTGGACAGGTATTCCGCGGTAATGCGCGCAGTGATGTCATTCGGTCCCCCCGGGGGATAACCCACCAGCATGCGCAGCGGCCGGTTGGGAAAGGACTCGGCCGCGTGACTGCCGCCGGCCGCGGCAACAGCAGCCAGCAGCGCTATCAGGGAATGAACCAGAGTGCTGCGCAAAAACAATAAACGAACCATGCCGGGCCCCGATCGTTGGTGATTGATGATGCCGCAAGGCTTGCCGCGACCGTGATGCTTTAGAATAATCGGCATTGAGGGATTTGCCAAACAATTGATAACAAAACCGCCGGATACCGCAATCACGAAATCATGCTTCGGACGGTTCCCGCCGTTGCTGTCGCCACAGTTTTTTTGCAGGCGTCCCGCAAAAATTGTTCAGCCATTTTCGCCGCCCCCCTCACCCGTCCGACGCCAGGACCACCGATAATTTGACCAGCCAGCAAAAAAAATGACGGGCAACACGACGACAGCGGTTTCCGCCACCGACAACAGCCGGATGTCCACCGCATTCATCGCGATTTTTTTCCTCGCGCTGACATGCGCCGGCTGGTATCTGACCAGGGAACTTGAAAATCAGGCGCTGGAAAACCGCTTCAACTCGATGGCGGCTGAAATTCCGCTGCGCATCGAATCACGCCTCGCCGCTTACGAGCAGGTGCTGCGCAGCAGCGCCGGATTCATGAGCGCGGCCGGCAGCGTGAACCGGAACGGCTGGCGCAGCTACGTTGCCACCCTGCAGCTTGACCGGCGCTACCCCGGCATGGAAGGCGTCGGTTTTGCCAGGCGCCTCGCACCGGCTGATTTGCCGGCATTCATGGCTGCGATGCGCGCCGAAGGTTTTGCCGATTACCGGCTGTGGCCCGCCGGCCAGCGGGACGAATATGCAGCCGTCGTTTATGTCGAGCCATTCAACAGCAGCAACGCCCGCAGCATCGGCCATGACATGTACGCCGAACAGGCGCTGCGTCCGGCCATGCTGCAGGCGCGGGATTCCGGCCAGACCGTGATCACCGGCAAAGCCCCGCTGCCGGGATCCGCCGCCGATGAGCAGGCCCGGTTCCTGATGTACGTGCCGTATTACGGCGCCGCCGGCGCTGCCGCCAACGTCGCATCGCGGCAGACCGCGCTGACCGGATACGTATACGCGCCGCTGCGCATGGCCGATTTCATGCAAAGCGTGCTGGGCGGCCAGTACCAGGATCTCGATATCGCCATTTTTGACGGACCGGAGCAGACGGCGGCCAGCATGGTTCATGGCAGCGCGAAACCGCCTGCCCCGGACAAGCCGCATGCGCCACAGTTCGAACGCATGCTTGCCTTGAGCCAGTACGGAAAAACCTGGAACCTGCGCATCAGCTCGCAACCGGCCTTCGAGCGCGGCTTTGATCACGGCAAACCGCTGCAGGTGCTGTTTGCCGGCCTGCTGATCAGCATCGTCGCCACCATCGCCTCACTGGCCCTGGCCATCAGCCGGGAGCGCTCCAGCACGCTGCGCCGCGCCAATCGTGAACTGGTGACGACCATCAGCGAACAACAGGCCGTGGCGACAGCCCTGGACGATGAAAACTCCGAAACCCGCCGCATCCTCGAGAGCATCACCGATGCCTTTTTCGTTCTCGATGACCTGTGGCACTTCAGCTATCTGAATCCGAAGGCGGAGGAACTCCTGCAGCGCAGCAGCAGGGACCTGCTGCAAAGGAGCATCTGGGACGAATTTCCGGACATGGTGGATACACCGCTCTATCAGCAGTTCCACCGCGCACAGCGCGAGCGGAAAACCATCCAGTTCAGCGAATGCCATGCGCCGAGGAGCCTGTGGCTCGACATCCATGTTTATCCGCATGGCGCGGGCATCTCGGTGTTTTTGCGCGACATCAGCCGCGAAGTGCGGAACAACGAGGCACTGCGCCTGCGTGACCGCGCCATCGAGGCCAGCATCAATGCGATCCTGATCACCGATTACCAGCAGGTCGACCACCCGATCATTTATGCCAACCCGGCATTCGAGCGCATGACCGGTTACGCGCTTGCAGAAGTGCTGGGCCAGAACTGCCGCTTCCTGCAGGGCAACGACCGCGAACAGCCGGAGCTCAAAAAGCTGCGCACGCTGATTCACGAAGAAACCGAAGGACATGTGGTGCTGCGCAACTATCACAAGGACGGCAGCCAGTTCTGGAACGAACTCTACATCTCCCCGGTCAGGGACGACAAAGGCAAAGTCAGCCATTTTGTCGGCGTGCTGAACGACATCACGGAAAGCCGGAATTACCAGAATGAACTGGAGCGGCGCGCCACCCACGACCTGCTGACGGGCCTCGCCAACCGCGGCCTGCTGCTGGACCGCCTGCAGCTCGCTGCAATACAGGCCAAGCGGCGCAGCCAGAAAGTAGCCGTGCTGTTCATCGATCTCGACGGCTTCAAGGGAATCAATGACAGGTTTGGCCACGCCGTCGGCGACCAGGTGCTGAAGCTGACCGGCAACCGCCTTGCCGCCAGCGTGCGTGAAGGCGATACCGTGGGCCGGCTCGGCGGCGATGAATTCATCATCGTGCTCAACGACCAGGAGCGCATCGAGGACATTTCCGATGCGGTGACGCGCATCATGGAATCCGTGCTGCGTCCGATTCCCGTGCAAAACCATGAGCTGGCGCTGACCTGCAGCATCGGCATCAGCGTGTGCCCGGACGACGGCGAGGAAGCCGGCGCCCTGATCAAATATGCCGATATCGCGATGTACAAGGCCAAGGAAGAGGGCAAAAACACCTCGCGCTTCTACACCCGCGGCATGAACGACACCATCACCAAGAAGGTCACGCTGACCAACAACCTGCGCCAGGCACTGGAGCGCCGCGAATTCATCCTGCACTACCAGCCGCAGATCGACCTGCGGACCGGCGCGACGCTCGGCGCGGAGGCGCTGATCCGCTGGCAGCATCCGGAATTCGGCCTGATCGCGCCTTCCCAGTTCATTCCGCTGGCGGAGGAATCGGGACAGATCGTGCCGATCGGAGAATGGGTCATGCACACCGCCTGCGGACAACAGGCCGCCTTCGGCAGGACCGGGCTGCCGTCACAGCTGATGTCGGTCAATCTGTCCGCGCGCCAGCTCCGCAACGAAAACCTGCTGGCGCATATCCGCGGCGCGCTGGACAGCAGCGGGCTGCCGGCCTCCTCCCTGGAACTCGAAATCACCGAAGACATGGTCATGGAGGATCTCGAGAGCGGGCTTGAAATACTCAAGCAGATCAAAAAACTCGGGGTCCGGCTCGCAATGGACGATTTCGGCACCGGTTATGCCAGCCTCTCCCACCTGAAACGGTTTCCGATCGACCGCCTGAAAATCGACCGCACTTTCATCCGCGATGTCGCATCCGACCGCGATGATGCCGCACTGGTCAGGGCAATCATCACGCTGGCGCACAACCTCGGCATCAAGGTCATTGCCGAAGGCGTGGAAACCCGCGAGCAGCAGGACTTCCTCGCCGATGTCGGCTGCGATCAGGCGCAGGGTTACCTCTACAGCAAGGCCGTGGACACCGGCGAATTCGAGCGCCTGGCGAAAACCCCGCCCCGGCCGCACTGAGCACGGCGCAACACCATGCCCGCCGGGCTGCAGATCCGGCGCGCCGGTTTATCCCTGTTTGCCCAGTGTCAGCATCAGCTGGTTCAGGCGCCTGACAAAACCGGCCGGATCTTCCAGCTGCCCGCCTTCAGCCAGCAGTGACTGGTCAAACAGCACGCCGGCGAAATCCGCGAAGCGCCCTTCATCGGCTTCCGCCTGCAGCCGCTGCACCAGCGCATGATCGGCATTGATTTCCAGTATCGGCTTCGCCATCGGCACCTTCTGCCCGGCGGCTTTCAGCATGCGCTGCAGGCCGGCGGTCATGTCATGCTCATCAGCCACCAGGCAGGCCGGCGAATCCGTCAGGCGCAGCGTCACGCGCACCTCCTTGACGCGCTCGCCCAGCGCCCGGCCGATGCGCTCGGTCAACGCCTTGTGCCGCTCCGCAGCCTCGGTCTGGGCTTTTTTCTCGGCCTCATCCTCGAGTTTTCCGAGGTCCAGGGTGCCGCGCGCCACCGACTGCAGCGCCTTGCCCTCGAACTCGGTCAGGAAGGACATCATCCATTCATCGACCCGCTCCGAAAGCAGCAGTACTTCGACGCCCTTCTTGCGCAGGATTTCCAGGTGCGGGCTGGCCTTGGCCGCGATGAAGGACTCCGCGGTCACGTAGTAAATTTTTTCCTGCTCCGGCTTCATGCGCGCCACGTAATCGGCCAGCGAAACCTCCTCTTCGGCGGTGTCTTTCAGGGTTGAAGCAAAACGCAAAAGCTTCGCGATACGGTCGCGGTTGGCCTGGTCTTCGCCGATGCCCTCCTTGAACACGCGGCCGAATTGCTGCCAGAAGATCGTGAACTTCTCCTTCTGGTTTTCCGCGAGGTCCTCGATCATCGACAGCACGCGCTTGACCGAAGCCGCGCGGATGGTCTCGATGTCCTTCGATTCCTGCAGGATTTCCCGCGACACGTTCAAAGGCAGGTCGCTGGAATCGATGACTCCGCGCACAAATCGCAGGTAATGCGGCATCAGGTTGTCGGCGTCGTCCATGATGAACACCCGCTTCACATACAACTTGATGCCACGGCGCTGTTCGCGATCCCACAAATCGAAGGGTGCGCGCGCCGGGATGTAGAGCAGTTGCGTGTATTCCTTGCGGCCCTCGACCTTGTTGTGCGACCAGGTCAGCGGCGCCTCGAAGTCATGCGCCACATGCTTGTAAAACTCGGTGTACTGTTCGTCCGTGATCTCGCTTTTCGGTCGCGCCCACAAGGCGCTGGCCTGATTCACGGTTTGGTCCTTGCCGGTGGTCCGGTAATTGCCGGAATCCTTGTCCCACTCCTCCTCCTTCATCAGGATCGGCAGCGTGATGTGGTCGGAATATTTGCGCAGGATGGTGCGCAGGCGGTTGCCCTCGGCGAACTCCTCTTCACCCTGCCGCAGCTGCAGCGTGACCTCGGTGCCGCGTTCGGCCCGGTTCACCATCTCCAGCGAGTATTCCCCGCCGCCATCGGATTCCCAGCGCACGCCCTGTTCGGCGGGAAGGCCGGCACGGCGCGTCACCAGCGTCACCCGCTCAGCCACGACAAACGAGGAATAAAAACCGACGCCGAACTGGCCGATCAGCTGCGCGTCCCTGGCCGCATCGCCGGTCAGCTTCGCGAGGAATTCACGGGTGCCGGAACGGGCAATGGTGCCGACATTGGCGATGACTTCCTCGCGCGACATGCCGATGCCGTTGTCGGCGATGGTCACGGTGCGCGCCTTCGGATCGAAGGCAACGCGGATTTTCAGATCGGCGTCACCGTCCACCAGGCTCTTGTCGGTCAGCGCCTCGAAACGCAGCTTGTCGCAGGCATCCGAGGCATTGGAAACCAGTTCACGCAGGAAAATTTCCTTGTTGCTGTACAGCGAATGGATCATCAGCTGCAGCAGCTGTTTGACTTCGGCCTGGAAACCCAGGGTTTCCCTGGCGGCGTTTGGGGTATCGGTATGGGCGGTCTCGGACATGGCAACTCCGGGCTGGTAAGAATGAATGAACGGGATCAAAAAACGGGGATGAACAAAATGCTGACGGAAACGTGGGGGCGGCCGCGCTGGATTTCAAGCACGGCGCAGCAGCTGCCGGCGTTTGCTGGCCGGCAGCTGGAGTATCTACAAGTATTTGATTTTATTAATTATTTATTACGGACGCGGATGATCAGCAATATCACCGCCCCCACCGCCAGTACGCCCAGTCCGACCAGCGCATGGGTGCGGTGGTAAGTCAGGCTGGAATACAGGAGGTAAGCGCACATCAGCACGAAGACCGCGGGCACCACAGGGTAAAAAGGTACCCTGAACGGCCGCGGCGCATCCGGCTCCTTCACCCGCAGCACGAACAATGCGATGCCGGTCAGCAGGAAAAAGCCCCAGAACACCGGCAGCGAATATTCAACCAGGCTTTTGAATCCGGAATTCTGCAGCGCGCCGAGGCCGACCAGGGCCAGCGCGATCACGCCCTGCGCCAGCATCGCGTTGCGCGGCGAGCCGCTGCTTTCGTCCCAGCGGCCGATCCAGGCGAACATCGGCCAGTCGCGGCCCAGCGCGTAGTTCGAACGTGCGCCGACGATCATCGAACCATTGACGGAAGTCAGCGCGGCGATTGCAATCATCACCGCGATCAGCTTCTCGCCAGCCGTGCCCCACACCGCCTTCAGCAGGTCGGCGGCGACGGCATTCGAGCGTGCCATCGCATCGTAGCCCAGCCCCTTCAGGTAGGCCATGTTGACCAGCACATAGAGCAGCGTCACGATGCCGATCGCCAGCAGCAGCGCGCGCGCCATGTTGCGTTCGCGGTCGCGAACCTCCGCTGAAATGTAGGCGGCATCGTTCCAGCCGCCGTAGGTGAACAGCACGAAAATCATCGCGGAGCCGATGCCCGCGCCCATGTACCAGGGCTGGTCGGCGGCGCCGGTGGCGGGAACAACGGCCTGCGGCGGCGCCGCGAAGATCAGGCCCGCGACCACGATCAGCACCAGGCCGCCGACTTCGAGCACCGTGAAAATATTCTGCGTGGCCTTGCCTTCGCGGATGCCGCGGTAATTGACATAGGTCAGCACCACCACGATCAGGCCCGCCCAGATCGACGACGAATAACTGCCAAGGCTGATCACCCGCGACATGTAATCGCCGAACAGGTAGGCAAACACCGCAATCGAACCGGCGACGATCACCGTCATCCGCGCCCAGCCGTAGAGGAAGGCCAGCGAGCGGCCGTAGGCGCGCTGGATAAAGTGGTATTCGCCACCGGCCGAAGGGAAAGCCGTCGCCAGTTCGGCATAACACAGGGCGCCGATGATCGAGAAAATGCCGCCGGCGATCCATACCGCGTACAGCGTCGCCTCGCCGCCGACGGCGCCGGCGACGATGGACGGCGTGCCGAAAATGCCGGCGCCGACGATCAGGCCGACAATCATCGCGCAGGCGTCGGTGACAGACAGGGTCTGGCGCGGCGCCGCAGCGCTGCCTTGGGTGTTCATGCGGACTCCTTGGAAAAAACCGGGATGTTGATCAGTCGGACAGGGGCTTATTTTTCTTCCGGCAACTCATCCGAGGCGCGTTTCAATTCGCCCTTCTGTATCTGGCGGGCGGTCCACGCGACCTGCTGCCGCGAAGCGCCTTCGCCGATCACTAGCGTTCCGGTGATCGTGCCGTCGCCGATATGGCCGCTGAACTCGTGGCGCGGTTGGCCACTGCGGGCCGCCGCCACCATGCGTATGCGCTCACCCATGATGCGGCCGCGCAGATCCGCCTTGCGGTCACGGATTTCGACCTGGCCCTCGACTTCCTGGAATTCCTGCTGCAGGCTGAACTCCAGCGGCGTTTCGCGTCCGCCGATGCTGACCACGGACTGCCATTTGCCCGGCACCCGCGCCGGCACCATGTAGGAAAACAGGTAGCTGACGCCGGGATTGCCCACCTTTTTCTCGGGCACGGCGATTTCGCGCTGTTCGTCGGGATCCCACTCGCCGAGGTGATAGTCATGCGTCACGATGCGCGTGCCCGGCTTCAGTGACATGAATTTGGGGCGCAGCCTGAGGTTCATCTCCGGCAGCAGGTAGGTGCTGATCACCGTCGCCCGCGACAAATCCGTGGTGAACAGGTTTTCCTCGATGAACCGCACCTTGTCGGTGACCCCGGCTTTTTTTGCATTCTGGTTCGCCAGCTTCAGCAGATAGGTGTCGAGATCGACGCCAAAGGCGCTGGCGCCGTATTTGGTTGCCGCAGTGATGACAAAGCGGCCGTCGCCGGATCCGAGATCGATGAGGAAATCCTTCGGGCCGATCTTCGCCATCTCCAGCATGGTGTCGACGACAATCTGCGGCGTCGGCACGTAAACCACGTCACCGCGCCCCTCCTGCGCGTATGCCGGCACGACCGCCAGTCCCGACAACGCCAAGGCAATACCACCCAACACGTTTGCTAATTTCATCACCGCTCCTTGATTGAATCGCCCGTCGCGGCCTGCCGGGCAAGCACTGCGCCGCCCGCCGCGTTTTCACCGCCATGCCCGCTGCTGATGTTGATTTTTCCCGCCTTGATCCGTTCCGCGCGCCACTTCTGCGGCGGCTCGCCGTTGCGCAACACCACCTCGCCGCTGATCACATTGCCGCTGATGCGTCCACTGTAGCGCTGCGCGCCTGCCGCGCTGTTCAGCGTGAAGCTCACCGCATCACCCCTGATGCGCGCCTCGCCCAGGCTCAGCGGCTGGCCCTGCGCCATCGCCGCACCCACCAGCATCTGGAAACGCTGCTCCAGCCGCGCCTCAATCCGCACGCCTCCGCCCGCAGCCGGCAGCGACCATTGCCAGGTGCCGGCAAAAACCGCCGGGATCACCCACAGCATGATATCGCTGCGCGGCGGCCCGTAGGCCTTGTCCGGCACATCAATGGTGATTTTCTGGTCGGGTTGCCAGTCGCCAAAGTCAAAATCATGGGTCACGATGCGCGTGCCGGGACGCAATTGTTCGAACAGCTGCGGCCGCAGGCGCAGGTTCACCGAGTGCAGCAGATAGGCCGTGATGACCGTGGCCGTGCCGAGGTCGGCATCGAACAGGTTGCGCGCGGCAAAGCTCACCTTGTCCGCCACGCCCTGCTGCTGCGCATCGGCTGTGGCCTTGCGCACCAGCCAGTCTTCCAGTTCCACCCCTGCGCCGCGGGTGCCGAAGCGGGTGGCAGCACGGATGGAAATGCGGCCATCACCGGAACCGAGGTCCAGCAGGTAATCTGAAGGGCCGACGCCGCCGAGGTTGAGCATCGCATCCACCACGTTCATCGGCGTCGGCACATAAGGCACGTCGGACGCGCGCACCGGCACTGCCGGCAGCAGCAGACAAGCCGTCAGCATGAAGGCCAGGCCGCGCCCGAAGGACTTCATGGCCTGGCGGCGCGCACGGCGCGCCACTTGTGCACGGTCTGCGCCAGACCGGTACCGCGGCGGAATGTGCCTTCAATCACGTCGCCATCGACCCTGCCCTCAAAATACAGGCTGGCTTCGCTGTCGCGGTCACGGTCGTCCACCATGACAAAACTCAGCCGGTCACCGGCGAGGCGCGTCTCCCAGATCTGGGCATGGCGGCCGTTGAATCGCGCAACCCCGTCGACTTCCTGGAATTTCTGCCGCAGTTCCAGCGTGATTGACTGCACGGCAGTCTGTCCGGCAGTGGAGTCAGTGGCAGGCAGTCCGATTTTCATTTCCCACTGGCCGGCGACCTTGGCCGGCACGATCCACAGAAAAGCATTCTTGCGGATCTGCGTCGTGACATCGGGATTCCAGTCTTCCAGCCGGAAATCATGCGACACCAGCCGCGTGCCGGGCTTCAGATTGAGCAGCAGCGGGCGCAAACGCATCATCACGCCAGGCAACAGGTACATGGTGATCACCGTCGCCTGGCTGATGTCGGTCTTGAACAGGTCCTGCTGCAGGAATTGGACGCGGTCTGCCACGCCTGCCGCGGCCGCGGACTCGATGCTCTCCGCGACCAGATCGCCGTCGAGATCCACGCCGACGCCGCGGGCGCCGAATTTTTTTGCCGCGGTAATCAGCACGCGGCCGTCGCCGGAGCCGAGGTCCATCACAAAATCCTGCGCCGTCACCTGGGCCAGGCGCAGCATTTCCTCGATCACGACATGGGGCGTCGGAACGAACGGCACATCGAACTGCCAGTGCGGCGCCGGCACGGCCTGCGCCCGGGCCGGCAGCGGGAATGCCAGCCCCAGTCCCAGCATCATTAAAATAATTTTTAAAATCAATTGCTTATGCATTTATTGCAGAGGGAAGATTGCAGCATCAATTACTGCGGCATGCCGTATTCACGGATCACCGGCGGCGGTGCGATCACATGCGCCGCATCCAGCAATTCGACACGCGCTGCGGTCCAAGGTGCGGCATTTTTGCCTTCCGCGCGCATCTCACCTTCCAGCGCCTGGTTGATGCGCAGCCCCTTGAAGGTCATGCGTCCGCGCTCCGGCAACTGCAGGGTGACCTCGACCTCACGCCCTGTCAGCACGGCTTTTTCCACCGTCACCACGCGACCATCGAGTTTCGCCGTCGCCTGCAGTTTCTGGTAGTTCTGTTGCAGCACCAGTTCGACGTTCTGCCGCTTGCCTGCGCCATCCAGCGTCCAGACCCAGCGTCCGGCGACGATGTCGGGCACCACCCAGTAGAGGACCCGGCTTTTCTGCGAACGTCCGACCGGTTTGCCCGGCGCATCCATTTCGTACTCCACATCCGGCGGCCAGTCACCGATGCCGTAGTCGTGCGACACGATGCGCGTACCCGGTTTCAGCGCCAGCAGCTTGCCGCGCGCCATCAGGTTCACTTCGGGCAGCAGGTAAATGGTGATCACCGAAGCCGGCGAGAGATCGGTTTCAAACAGGTCACGCGCATAGAACTTTGCGCGGTCGGCAACGCCGGCCTTGCGCGCATTGTCGTTCGCCAGTTTGACCAGACGTTTGTCGAGGTCCACGCCAAAACCGCGTGCGCCGCGTTTTTTTGCCGCGGTGACGACCATGCGGCCATCCCCCGATCCCAGGTCAATCACGTAATCCTTGCTGGTGACCTTTGCCGTTTCAAGCATGGCATCGACGACATTCTGCGGCGTCTGCACATAAGGGGTGTCACCAAAATCCTGCGCCACCGCCACAGCAGCCAGCGTCAATGACAGCGCGCCGGCCAGCATTCTTTTCCGCATCAATTCAAATCCCCCAGGCCGGCAACGCGATCCGCGCGTTCGGCAATCCATTCCACCTGCGCCGTCAGCCGGCTGCCGGAAAGCGCAGTCTGGCCGACGATGCGGGCGCCCTCAACCCGGCCGCTGAATGCATGTTTCACCGGCACGCCATTCACCTCCGCGCTGAACGAAAACGTCAGTTCCGTGCCGCGCAGCTTCGCATCCAGTATCTTCACCGGCCGGCCGTTGACGAGCGCGGTTCCGCTGACCACCTGGTATTTTTGCTCGAACCTGAATTCGTAAGTCTGCGCCTTGCCCGACACCGGAAACTGCGAGCGCCAGCTGCCGGCTGTTTTCGCCGGTACCACCCAGAAATAGATGTCGCTGTCGCCGCCGGCGCCGGAGAATTTGTCGCTCGCCTCCATGCGCACCGACGCATCGGCTTTCCAGTCGCCCATGTCGAAATCGTGGGACACCAGTCGCGTGCCCGGCTTCAGTTCCAGCAGTTTCGGCCTCAGCTGCAGGTTGACCCGCGGCAGCAGGTACATGGTGATCACCGTGGCGTTCGACAGGTCGGTTTCGAACAGATCGCGCTGGTAAAACGCCACCTTGTCGGTGACACCGTTTTTGCGCGCATTTTCGTTGGCTTCGCTGATGCGCACCGGATTGAGGTCGACGCCGAAACCGCGCACACCGTATTTTTTCGCGGCAGTCACCACGATGCGGCCGTCGCCGGAACCGAGGTCGATCAGGTAATCCTGTGCCGTCATGCCCGCCATCGTCAGCATGCGTTCCACCACCGCCTGCGGCGTCGGCACATAGGGCACGCTGGCTTCGGCGGCACAAGCGCCACCGGAAAACATTGCGCCGGCAATGGCCGCCGCCACCGGCAGCAGGCCCTTCACCCTGAACATCGTCAACAGACGCTGCATGATCGCCTCCATGGTACGCCACCCCGCCAGTGCGCCGCTTGAATTGGAACTTCACCACCTGCGACTCATGCGGATTTCAGTCACCTGAATGAGACTGCGCCTGTGGTAGATTGGCGGCGCATTATAACCGACCGCCTCCATCTCACCTTCCGCGCATGCCTCTCGTCCTGATCTTCATTTCCGGCGCCGCCATCCTTGCGCTCGAACTGCTGGCCTCGCGCATCATGACGCCTTATTTCGGCGTCAGCCTTTACATCTGGACCGGCATCCTGTCGATCACCCTGGTGTCGCTGGCGCTCGGCTACTGGTGGGGCGGCCGCCTCGCCGGCGGCAGGGAAACGGTTCCTGAAAAAAGACTGGGCCTGCTCTTTGCCATCATGCCGGCGCTGGCGGGCATTGCCATCATCGCCGCCTGCGCAATCTATCCCTTCGCCTTTCATCCGCTGGCGCGCTGGAGCCTGAGCGGCGGCGCATTCGCCGCCTGCATGATCCTGCTGTTCCTGCCGCTGGTCGCCACTTCAGCGATGAATCCGCTGCTGGTGGCGTTGCTGCTGCGACAGCAGGCGCAGCGCAAGGGCGATGCCGGCGCAGGCATGGTTTTTTTCATCAGTACGCTGGGATCCGTCGCCGGCGTCATCGTCACCGCATTTGCGCTGATTCCGCACATCAGCAATTACACCGCCACCCTGCTGGTCGCTCTGCTGCTGGGCGCGCTGTCCCTCGTCGCGGCGCTGTCGAAACTGGCGATGTCCTCCCGCGGCAGCGTAACGGCCTGCGCCGTGTCGGCGATGCTGGGCGCCGCGCTGCTCGCCTGGCAGGGCGACCGTTACACCGGGCGCCAGGGTCCGGTCGCCTTCAGCGGCGCGGAATGGCGGGTCGAAGCCACGCACAGCTCCCTGTTCGGCACCGTCAAGATCCTGCGCAGCGGCGCCGACGGCGACGGCAAATTCCTGCGCCTCTATTTCCATGACGGCTTGATCCAGAACACCGTCGATTCCGCGCAACGCTCGATTTCCTTCTACACCTGGGCGCTGGAAGCGCTGGCGCAGGCTTACCGGCCGCAGCCGCAGGATGTGCTGATGCTCGGCCTCGGCGCCGGCATCGTGCCGTCGCGGCTTGCGCAATCCGGTGCGCGTGTCGAAGTGGTCGAAATCGACCCGGCATCACTGGAAGTGGCCCAGCGCTATTTCGGATTTGACGCCGGACGCGTCGTCACGCACCAGGCCGATGCGCGCACCTTTGTCGGCGACTGCGCGCCCAGGCACGATGTCGTGCTCGTCGATCTCTTTCACGGGGACGGCACCCCGGATTACCTGATCACGCGGGAATTCTTCCGCGACCTGAAACGCTGCCTGAAACCCGGCGGGGTTGCGGTATTCAACACCTTCGCCAACCTTGAAGACCCGCGCGGCTACACGCACCTGCTGACCACGCTGATGAGCGAACTGCCGCATGTCGCGCTGTACCGGCCGGATTGGCCCGGCGCGCGGCAGATCAACAGTTTTCTCGTCGCCGCGCCGGTGCCGCTGCCGGCGCCGCAGCGCGTGACCCTCAGCGATGTGCCGGAACACCATGCCGCCACGCTGTGGGACATGCTGGCAAAGCCCCGGACCGTGGACAGGACACTGACCGACGGGGGGCGCATCATTTACGACGCCTGGAATGCCGCTGCGCTGGACATGGCGGCAAGCCAGGCCGCCTTCCGCCAGGGCGTGCTCGACATCGCGCCGCCGGCCCTGCTGATGAACTGAGGCCGGAAGCCCTCAACCGGCCCTAGGAACTCCGGCTGGCGCGCCAGCGCAGGGGCTTGCCGTCGCCGAAATCCACCGTGCCCTCCATGCGGTTGCCGTCCACCCTGCCAGTGAACTCGCCGCGGCTGGCGCCGTGCATCATCACAAAACGGATATCCGAACCGTTGATTTTCGGCGAAATCAGCCCGCTCTGGCGCCCCCGGGTTTCGGCGACCCCCTCGAAATTCTGGTAACGCTGCTGCACCGTCAGCTGGTAGTCGGCGTTCCCGTCGAACTGCAAACGCCAGGCGCCGTCGATCTTTGCCGGCACGATCCACAGGTATGCGGGGCGGAAGTCGAAGTACGATGTTTC
>CAZSIR010000015.1:29196-32261 GCA_964606765.1 uncultured Bordetella sp.
TGCGGCCACGATCCACAGGTACAGCGTCGCGCTGGGCACGCCGGAAATGAATTCCTTCTCCGGCACATCGAAGCTGACAGCCGCATCATGCTGCCATTCCTCGAAATGATAATCGTGCGACACGATGCGCGTGCCCGGCCTCAATTCGCTGTACAGCTTCGGCCGTAGCCGCTGCATGAATTCCGGCAGCAGGTAAAGCGTCACCACGGTGGCCTTGCTGACATCGGTCTTGAATATGTCCCTGGCCTCGAACAGCACGCGGTTCGACACCCCCATGCTTTTTGCGCGCTGGTTGCTGAGCCTGATCAGCTCCTCGTCGATGTCGACACCGTAACCGCCGGCCTTGCGCTGGCCGGCCGCGGTGAGCACGATGATGCCGTCGCCGGAACCAAGGTCAATCACATGGTCACGCTCTCCGACCTTGGCCATGTCGAGCATCCGCTCCACCACTACGTTTGGCGTCGGCACATAGGGTCCGCCTTCACGCTCATATTCCGGCGGAACCCTGGGTTGCTTTTGCGCGGCGACCGCGCAGGCAAAAACCAGTCCCGTCACCACTGCTGCCATGCGCAAACCGTGCATCCCGCCTCCCCCTGCGGCCGCAAGACCGCCATGAATGAAACTGTCATTGAATGGAATCAAACGCGGGGAATGCTAGGGCCACTCGGGAACGCTGCGCAAGATGGCAGGCCAATATATTTTCGTCACGTTATGGTGACGAACAGTACTGAGGAAAAAGCTCAGCGTTTCCCTGCCCCCTTGCTCGCAGCGCAGGTTTCCGCCAGCTCATGCAGGGAAATCTCGCCGGTAAAGGTCAGCTGCACCGCGCGCCGCATCATCGCCAGCTCCTCCGGCTTGAAGCGGTCACGCAGATCGCCTTTTTCGGTTTCCGCCAGCACCTGGCTCAGCGACGCACCGCGGTCACGCAGGGTGATGCCGGCCTGGGCGCCGGCCACCAGCTGATCGCAAGTCAGTTCGGCATGCAGCGGCTGCGTGCAGAGCGCCAGCAGCAGCCCCAGGGTCAGCGGCAATCCGACAGAGATTCGTAATGCAGGCATCGTGATGTGGCTAGAACGCCGCCGGACCCAGCGCCAGCGTACTGCCTGCGCCATGCGTCACCGTGCGCGCCAGCGCGGCGGCCTGCGGCAGCAGGTGTTCGAGATAAAAACGCGCTGTCGCGAATTTTGCTTCGAGAAAAGCACGGTCGGCACCCGGCTGATCCTTGCGTTCATCGGCCATCAGCGCCGCGCGCGCCATCAGCCAGCCGCCCGCCACCGTGCCGAACAGTTTCAGGTAGGGCACGGCAACCGCGGCTGCGGCTTCCGGCTCAGAGCGGTGATGATCCACCAGCCAGCGCGTGGCCGCCTCCAGCGCATCCACCGCCGGCACATAGGCCGCATGCATGCCCGAGAAGGCTGCACCGGCGGCCTCGAGCGGCGCGTTTAGCATACGCATGTCGGCAATCAGCGCCAGCGCCGTGGCGCCCTTTTCCGCGCCGACCTTGCGCCCGATCAGATCATTGGCCTGGATGCCGGTGGTGCCCTCGTAAATGGTGGTGATGCGCGCATCACGCAGATATTGCGCAGCGCCGGTTTCCTCGACAAAACCCATGCCGCCATGAACCTGCACGCCGAGCGAGGCGATTTCCACCGCCAGTTCGGTGCACCAGCCCTTGACCACCGGCGTCAGCAGATCCAGCCGCGACTGGTGAGCCGCGCGCTGCTGCGCATCCGGATGACGTTTTGCGCGGTCAAGTTCGCCAGCCGCGTAATAACCCAGCGCGCGCATCGCCTCGGTCTGCGCGCGCATGGTCAGCAGCATGCGCCGCACGTCGGGATGATGAATGATGGTGACACGGTCGCCGCTGCGCTGGCCGATGGCGCGGCCCTGCACCCGTGTCTTCGCATATTCCAGCGCATGCTGGTAGGCGCGTTCTGCAATCGCCACGCCCTCCATGCCGACGCCGAGCCGCGCATGGTTCATCATCGTGAACATGTATTCGAGGCCGCGGTTGGGCTCGCCGACCAGATAACCCGTCGCCCCGCCGTGATCGCCATAGGCCAGCACGCAGGTCGGGCTGCCGTGGATGCCCAGTTTGTGTTCGATGGACACGCAGCGGATGTCGTTGCGCGCCCCGGGACTGCCGTCGGCATTCAACAGGAATTTCGGCACCACGAACATCGAGATGCCCTTCACGCCCTCCGGCGCGTCGGGCAAACGGGCGAGAACCAGATGCACGATGTTCTCCGCCATGTCGTGCTCGCCCCAGGTGATGAATATCTTGGTGCCCTGGATGCGGTAGTGATCACCTTCCGGCACGGCGCGCGACCGGATCGCCGACAGGTCGGAACCGGCCTGCGGCTCGGTGAGATTCATCGTGCCGGTCCACTCGCCGGACACCAGTTTCGGCATGTACGCACCGATCAACCCGGCCGAGCCATGATGGGTCAGCGCTTCCTGCACGCCGGTGGTCAGCATCGGACACAGGCAGAAGGCCATGTTCGCGCTGTTCCACATTTCCTGCAGCGGCATCGCGATGACATGCGGCAGGCCCTGGCCGCCGTGATCCACGCTGCCGGCAAGGCTGTTCCAGCCGGCCTCGGTGAACTGCCGGTAGGCCTCCCTGAATCCGTCAGGCGCGGTCACCACGCCGTCGCGCCATTGCGCACCCGCCTTGTCGCCGCCGCGGTTGAGGGGATCCAGCACGCCCTGGGCGAATTTTCCCGCCTCGGCCAGCACCGCCTCGACCAGTTCGGCATTGACTTCCTCGCAGCCCGGCAGGGCGGCGATGCCCCCGAGTCCGGCGAACTCGGAAATCGCAAACTGCATGTCTTTGAGCGGCGCGTTGTAGGTCGACATGACTCCCCCAGACTGTCCAGACAAAAAAGGCGCTCCGCAGAGCGCCTTTCATGTTACCGCATCCGCTGTCGGAGCTAAGCCAGTTCCTGCGTCAGCTCCGGCACCGCCTTGAACAGGTCGGCCTCCAGCCAGTAATCCGCCACCGCAAAGATCGGCGCTTCCGGATCCTTGTTGATGGCGATGATCACCTTGCTGTCCTTCATGCC
>CAZSIR010000016.1:0-32097 GCA_964606765.1 uncultured Bordetella sp.
TTTCGATTTCCATGCCGGGATCGGCATAGTTGCCGAGGATCTCAACCACCCGCGCCAGCGGTTGCGCGTGGCGGCCGGGCTGGCTGATGATTTCAACCGTCACCACCTGCCCGACTTTGGCCTTGCCGGCTTCGCCGGCGGGCACCACGAATTCCTGGCTGATGCGCTTGTCTTCGGCGGCGACGAAGGTGACGCCGTGCTCAATGTGCAGGCGGCCGACAAAACGCGTCTGTCCGTGCTCCAGCACCTCGACGATCTTGCCCTCCGGCCGGCCGCGACGGTCCGTGCCGCTGATGCGCGCCATGACGCGGTCGCCGTGCAGCACTTTCTGCATCTCGCCCGGGCCGAGGAACAGGTCCTGCCCGCCGTCTTCGCGTTGCAGGAAACCGAATCCGTCCTTGTGGCCAAGGACGCGGCCACGGAGCAAATCGAGCTTTTCCACGACGCATAAATCGCCGCGCCGGTTGCGCATGATCTGGCCATCGCGCTCCATGGCTGCGACCCGCCGGGCAAAGGCTTCACCCTCGCGTTTGGCAATATCGAGTTGCCGCGCCAGGTCTTTCTCCTCCATCGGCACACCGGCCTCGACCAGGACCTCCAGGATCAGCTCGCGGCTCGGCACCGGATGTTCATAACGTTCTGCTTCACGCGCCTGAAATGGATCACGCCGGCGCGGCGCTTGCGGCCCGGAGGCCGCGGTTTTTTTAGGTTTTTTCATTTGAATTAATGGCTTTCATGGGCTAGAATCCCGCCCTCGCCCAGATGGCGGAATTGGTAGACGCACCAGCTTCAGGTGCTGGCGGGTAATACCGTGGAGGTTCGAGTCCTCTTCTGGGCACCAAAAGTGATGGCCGCGGAGTGATGGTTGATTCACTCATCACTCCGCGCTCCACACTGTCAGCAGGACGACTCAGTCAAACGGATTCTGGCGAACGATGGTGTGTTCGCGATCCGCTCCTGTGGAAACAATGGCGATCGGCACGCCGCAAACCGCCTGCATGCGATCAAGGTAATTGCGCGCGGCCTGCGGCAGATCGTCAAAACGCGTGATGCCCACCGTGCTGTCCTTCCAGCCCGGCATCTCTTCATAAACAGGCTGGCATTCGGACAACAGTTCCGCTCCGAACGGCAGGATGTCGCGCGCGACACCGTTCATCCTGTAACCAATGCCGATCTGCACGCTTTCCATGCCGTCGAGCACATCGAGCTTGGTCACGCAGAGGCCCGACACGCCGTTGATCTGGATCGAGCGCTTCAACGCCGCCGCGTCGAACCAGCCGCAGCGCCGCGGCCGGCCCGTGGTCGCGCCGACCTCATTGCCACGGGTGGCGATCTGCCGTCCGATATCGTCGTCCAGTTCCGTCGGGAACGGGCCCGAGCCGACCCTGGTCGTATAAGCTTTAGTGATGCCCAATACGTAATGCAGGCTCTGCGGGCCGATGCCCGCCCCTGCTGCCGCGGCGCCGGCCACGCAATTGCTGGATGTCACGAAGGGATAGGTGCCATGATCGACGTCCAGCAGGGTACCCTGCGCACCTTCGAACAACAGGTTCCTGCCGGCCTGCTGCGCCTCGTACAGCAGGCGCGGCACATCGGCGACCATCGGCTTGATGCGTTCGGCATAGGCCATGGCGTCATCCAGCGTTTTCTGGAACGGCACGATGTCAGCCTTGAAATAATGCTTCAGCACGAAGTTGTGGAAATCCAGCACCTCGCCCAGCTTGGCCGCAAAACGCTCGCGGTGAAAGAGGTCCTGCAAGCGGATCGCGCGCCGCGCCACCTTGTCTTCATAGGCCGGGCCGATGCCGCGACCGGTGGTGCCGATCTTGCCGGCGCCCTTGGCGGCCTCACGGGCACGGTCCACGGCCACGTGGTGCGGCAGGATCAGCGGGCAGGCTTCGCTGATTTTCAGCCGCCCCGCCACATCGACACCGGCCGCTTTCAGCGTATCCACTTCTTCCAGCAGCGCTTCCGGCGAAATCACCACGCCGTTGCCGATATAACAGGCCACCTTGTCGCGCAGGATGCCGGAGGGAATCAGGTGCAGCACCGTCTTTTTGCCGTTGATGACCAGCGTGTGTCCGGCGTTGTGGCCACCCTGGAATCGCACCACGCCCTCGGAACGATCCGTCAGCCAGTCGACGATCTTGCCCTTGCCCTCGTCACCCCACTGGGTACCGACCACCACTACATTCCTGCTCATGACCTTGTTGCCTTTTTGACTGTTTTGACGCCTTGGGCGCCTGAAAAATTATTCAATAAAATCAATTAATTATAATTACAACTTAAATTGACTTCTGTAAAATCCAGCGGCCCTTGCGCCGGACCAGCACCCGCCCGCAGCCCAGCTCAGCGCGAAAGCGGCTGTGCCCGGGAAGATCCTCGATGACCACTGTGCCCCGGGTCCGCAAACCTGCAATGACCCGCTGCAAAGACTGGTCCTGCGGTCGGTACGGCGCCAGCACCCGCGACTCGCGCGCAACGCCGGCACCGGCCGCCAGCTCGCGCAAATCCATGCTGAAGCCGGTTGCCGGTCGGGCCCGGCCGAAGGCCTTGCCCACCTCGTCGTAACGCCCGCCCTGCGCCATCGCATTGGGCCTGCCATTGGCATAGGCCGCGAACACCACGCCGCTGTGATAGCGGTAGCCGCGCAACTCGCCCAGGTCAAAACTGCGCGCAGTTACCAAACCGGGCACCTGGCCCGCCAGCTGCTTCGACAGCGCAGTCAGATCCCGCAGCGCGGCCCGGATCTCCGGCAACGCAGGCAGCACCTTGCGCGCACGCGCCAGCACCTCCGGCCCGCCATACAGTTCCGGCAAGGCCGCCAGCGCGGCACGGGTGCTGCGATCCAGCTTGCGCGCCAGTGTCGTGATCCCCGGCGCATCCTTGGCCTGCATCGCCTGGAAAAGCTCGGCCTCCAGACCGCGCGACACATTCGCACGGCGCAGCAGGGCGCGAAAAACGGCGACGTGTCCGATATCCAGCGATACGTCCTTCACGCCGGCGAGCCGCAGCGCACGCAGCATCAGGCGCTGCACTTCGATATCGCTTTCGATGCTGCGGTGGCCGTAGATTTCAGCGCCGATCTGCAGCGGCTCACGCGTCCTGTTGAGGCCGTCCGGCAGCGTACGCAGCACGCTGCCCGCATAACAAAGGCGCGTAACTCCGCCACGGTTCAGCAGATGGGCGTCTATCCGCGCCACCTGGGGCGTGATGTCGGCGCGGATGCCCAGCATGCGCCCCGACAGCTGGTCCACCAGCTTGAACGTCTGCAGGTCGAGGTCGTGCCCGGTGCCGGTCAGCAGCGAATCGACATATTCCAGCAGCGGCGGCATGACGAGTTCATAACCATGCACCGCGAAATCGTCGAGGATGCGGCGGCGCACCTGCTCGATGCGGCGGGCCTCGCCGGGCAGGATATCCTCAATGTATTCGGGCAGCAGCCAGGTTCTCATGGAAAAAGCCGGATCACGCCTTCAGCGGCGCAAAAACGCACATATTATAGGAGCTTGGGCTGTCAGCCGCGCGCGAAATAAAGCAGCAGCAATCCCGCGATCATCGAGCTCAGCCCGATGAAGCGCAGCTGGCCATCGCCCAATTCGATCAGTTTGCGGAAGGTTTCCCGCCATGCGGCGGGAAGCAGAAACGGCAGCAGCCCCTCGATCACCAGCATCAGCGCAATGGCCGCCAGCAGATTGTCAGACATCACCAGGAAAAACCGGCGCGCCCTGCGCCGGAATCATTTGCCGCCAGACTTGCCGCCGGATTTCAGGTATTTGAAGAATTCCGAATTCGGCTCAAGCACCAGCACGTCGCTTTGGTTCTTGAAGCTCGCGCGGTAGGCTTCGAGGCTGCGGTAGAAAGCATAGAACTCGGGATTGATCTCGTAAGCCTTGGCGTAATTCGCTGCCGCCTTGGCATCGCCCTCGCCCTTGATGCGCTGCGCGTCGCGGTAGGCTTCGGCGAGTATCACTTCCTTCTGCTTGTCGGCATCGGCGCGGATCTTTTCCGACTCGGCCGCGCCGGTTGAACGCAGTTCATTGGCCACCCGTTTGCGCTCGGCTTCCATCCGCCCGTACACCGAACCGCTGACTTCCTGCGGCAGGTCCACGCGCTTCAGGCGCACGTCCAGCACTTCAACGCCGATCTTCGAGGCATCCTCGTTGGCTTTCTTGCGCATCAGATCCATGATCTTGTCGCGCTCGCCGGATACCACATCATGCACCGTCCGGTTGCCGAACTCGGCGCGCAGGCCGTCATTGATGGTCTGCAGCAGCCGGGTCTGCGCCCGTCCCTCGTCACCGCCAACCGAGGTGAAATAGCTGCGAACATCGGTGATGCGCCATTTGACGAACAGATCCACCAGCACGTTCTTTTTTTCCGAGGTCAGAAAACGCTCGGGCTCGGCTGAGTCAATGGTCAGAATGCGCACGTCGTAGAACCGCACGTTGTCGAGCAGGGGCACCTTGAAGGCGAGGCCCGGCTCCTTCTTGATGGCGACCACTTCGCCCAGCCTGAACACGATGGCGTTCTGGCGCTGGTCAACGACGAACATCGACATCGAGGCGATCAACAGCAGCACCGCCACGCCGACCAGCAAAGGACCAAAATTGCGTTTCATGTCAGCGGCCCTCCCGGTCACGGCTGCGGAAGGACTCGCGCCCCCGCGCAGAACTGTCGGCGGCCGCAGGATCGGGTGCCGGTTTGGCTGCCGGCGCGGCATCGGCGCCGCCGCCAGCCGCAACCGACTGCATCAGCTTGTCGAGGGGCAGGTACAGCAGGTTGCCGCCGCTTTTCTGGTCAATCAGGATTTTGCTGGTATTGCTCATGATCTGCTGCATGGCATCGATATAAAGGCGGTCGCGTGTGACCTGCGGAGACTTGGCGTATTCCGCGACGATCTGGCGGAAGCGCGAGGCATCACCCTGGGACTGCTCGATGACGCGGCTGCGGTAACCCTCAGCCTCCTGCATCAGGCGGGCCGCCATGCCGCGTGCGCGCGGAATCACGTCATTGGCATAGGCTTCACCCTCGTTCTTCTGGCGTTCGCGGTCCTGGCTGGCCTTCACCGCGTCATCGAACGCCGCCTGCACCTGCTCCGGCGGCTGCGCGTTCTGCATCGTCACCTTGCTGATGCTGATGCCTGAACCGTAACGGTCGAGGATTTCCTGCATCAGTTTCTGCGCCCTCGCGGCCACGTCGGCACGGCCTTCAAAAATCACGAAATCCATGCTGTTGCGGCCGACGATTTCACGAATCGCGGTTTCGGCAGCCTGCAGCACCGAATCATCCGGCGCGCGGTTGTTGAACAGGTAATCATTCGGACTCTTCAGAACGTACTGCACCGCAAACTGCACATCGACGATGTTCTCGTCGTCGGTCAGCATCAGCGCCTCCTTCAGCACCTTGCTTTTGACATTGTTGCGGTAACCCACTTCGACGGTGCGCACCTGCTTCACGTTGACCACTTCGGCGGACTCGATCGGATACGGCAGGTGCCAGCGCGGACCGGACTGCGTGGTCTCGACAAATTTTCCGAAACGCAGCACGACGCCTTCCTGGCCCTCATTGACGATGTAAAAGCCGCTGGCAATCCACACCACGACCACCAGCGCGGCGAGCAGTCCGGCGCCGCCGCCCATTGCCGCGGCGCTGGGCCCGCCGCCGGAAGGCTCATTGTTGTTGCCGCCGCCGCCCTTGCCGCCAAGCAGGCGGTTCAGCTTGCGGTTGAGGTTGCGCCAGATTTCATCGAGATCGGGCGGCCCCTGGTTGTTGCCGCCGGGACGGCGCCCCCACTGCGGATCATTCAGGGACAGCAGCGGCGCCAGCATGCGGGCGAGGCTGTCGCGAAAACGGGCGCGAAAAGACTTGGCGGTTTGTTCGGTCATGGAATCAAAGTGGGGTCAAAAATTCAGGCTGCAACCGGTTGGCCGGGGTTTGCGGCGCTCAATGCATGCTCAGCGATGGCCTTGCGCAGCAAATCAACACCGTCACCCGTCAGCGCACTCAACCAGAGGCGGGAAATTCTAGCACACTCGTCCCGCTCGACCCGGGGCTCCAGGGCGCTGCGGTCGATCTTGTTGTAGACCATGATCTGCGGCACCTTGTCGGCGCCGATTTCAGCGAGAACGGTGTTCACCGCGACAATCTGCGCATCGCGGTCCGCGCTGCTGGCATCGACGACATGCAGCAGCAGGTCGGCCTGTATGGTCTCCTCCAGCGTGGCCTGGAATGCCTCAACCAGCGTATGCGGCAGATGCCGGATGAAACCCACGGTATCGGAAATGACCACCGCTGCGCCTTCCACGCCGCCAAGGCGGCGCGTCGTGGTATCCAGTGTCGCAAACAACTGGTCAGCGGCATAGGCATCGGCTTTGGTGATGCGGTTGAACAGGGTCGATTTGCCGGTATTGGTGTAACCCACCAGCGATACCGAAAAAACATGGGCGCGCGTCCGCGACCGGCGCTGGGTTGAATGCTGGGCTCGCACCCTGGCCAGCTTTTCCCGCAGGACCTTGACCCGTTTGCCGAGCAGCCGGCGATCGGTCTCGAGCTGCGTTTCGCCCGGTCCACGCATGCCGATGCCGCCGCGTTGCCGTTCGAGGTGGGACCAGCCGCGGACCAGCCGCGTCGACAGATGTTCCAGCTGCGCCAGTTCGACCTGCAGCTTGCCTTCATGGCTGCGCGCGCGCTGGGCAAAAATATCCAGGATCAGGCTGGTGCGGTCGATGACGCGGCAGGACAGCTTGCGCTCCAGATTGCGTTCCTGGATCGGGCTCAGCGCATGGTTGAAAATGACCACCGACGCGCCGGTTTCCTCGCGGATGCGGCCGATTTCCTCGACCTTGCCCTTGCCGGCATACAACGCCGGGTCGGGGCGGTCGCGGCGTCCGCGCACGACGGCGCGCACATCCACGCCGCCGCTGTTGGACAGCAGTTGCAGTTCTTCCAGGCTTTCAGCGTAATCCGGTTCGCCCAGGTCCAGCGCGACCAGCACCGCCTCGGTGCCGTTACCCGGGCGCTCAAACATCAAACAAATAATTGATTAAAATCAATTACTTATCGTTTGCGTCGTCAGCCTGCAGACTGACCGCGCGGGCCGGGACCACGGTTGAGATGGCATGTTTGTAGACCATCTGGGTCACGGTGTTTTTCAGCAGTACGACGTACTGGTCGAAAGAATCCACCTGACCCTGCAGTTTGATGCCGTTCACGAGATAGATTGAAACGGGGATATGTTCCTTGCGCAAAGCGTTCAGGAACGGGTCTTGTAGCAGCTGCCCTTTATTACTCATGGCACCCTCTGGGTTGTCGTTATTGGAAGGATCACTCTAGCTTAATTTTTCATTTCTGGCCATAGACTTAGCCGTGGTTCAACTGCGTTTGGCATCGCCTCTGGCAAACGGGTTGCGCCCCGATTTGAATTCAACCTTCAGCGGCGTACCCGTCAATTTGAACGCATCGCGGAAAAATCGTTCCAGATACCGGCGATAGGTGTCCGGCACCTTCTCCAGCGCGGAGCCATGGATGATGATCCGCGGCGGATTGTGCCCGCCCTGGTGGGCATAGCGCAGCTTGGGCCGCACCAGGCCGTGGCGCGGGGGTTGCTGCTGCTGGACCGCCAGCGCCAGTACCCGGGTCAGCCGCGGCGTCGACAGCTTGCACATGGCGGCGGCATATGCGTCATCCACGGAGCGGAGAACGGCGGCAACACCCTGCCCCTGCAACGCCGAAATGAAATGAAAGCGCGCAAAATTGAGGAAGTTCAGCTTGCGCGCGCCGTCGCGCTTCACCTGCTCGCGCCGCCCCTCGTCCAGCCCCTCCCACTTGTTCACGGCCACCACCAGCGCGCGCCCGGCTTCGAGGATGAAGCCCGCGATATGCGCATCCTGCTCGGCGATTTCCTGGCTGGCATCCAGCACCAGGATCACGATGTTGGCATCGGCAATCGACTGCAGCGTCTTGATCACTGAAAATTTTTCCGCGGCTTCGTCAACCTGGCCGCGCTTGCGCATGCCCGCGGTGTCGATCAGCGTGTAGCGTTTGCCGGCGCGCTCGAAATCGATGTAAATCGAATCCATCGTGGTGCCGGGCTTGTCGAACACCACCACCCGCTCTTCGCCGAGCAGGGCATTGACCAGCGTCGACTTGCCGACGTTGGGTCGTCCGACGATGGCGATTTTCGGCTGTTGCTCCGCATCCTTCGTCTCGCGCACGGGCTCGGGGAACTCCGCCAGCACGATATCCATCAGGTCGCTGACGTATTCGCCGTGCTCGGCCGAGATCGCCAGCGGATCGCCGAGGCCCAGCGCATGAAAATCCGCAGCCGCCGCGGCATGCTTCATGCCCTCGGATTTGTTGACCACCAGCCAGATCTTCCTGCCGCTGCGCCGCAGTTCAGCGCTGATTTCACGATCCTGCCCGGTCAGCCCCAGGCGCGCATCGACGACAAACAGCACCACATCGGCCTCATCCACGGCCTGCCGCGTCTGGCGCGCCATCTGGTGATAAATGCCGTCCTTGGCCACCGGTTCGAAACCGCCGGTGTCCACGACCAGATAGGGTTTGTCCCCCACGCGGCCTTCGCCGTAATGGCGGTCGCGCGTGATCCCGGGCACATTGACCACGATGGCATCGCGGCTGCGCGTCAGGCGGTTGAACAGGGTGGATTTGCCGACGTTCGGCCTGCCGACAATGACGACTGTGGGTTTCATGATGGAAGCATACCGGGCCTGCCGCCTTCCGGCTGCAGGCCCCGGCAGCAATGGTTCCTATTGAACGCTGATCGCGAAAATGCCGCCGTTGCGTGTCTGGACGAGAAAAGAACCGAGGTCGAGCGCGACCGGCGGCGCCAGGATGGCACTGCCGTCAGTGGCGATGCGTGCGACAAAGGAGCCATCTTCGCGCGACAGCACATGCACATAGCCCTGGTAGTCGCCGACGATCAGATGCCGCCCCATGGCCAGCGGCGCGCTGACCAGACGGCCGTTCAGCTTGTCCTGCTTCCACAGGCTGGCGCCGCGGTTGCGGTCCAGCGCGAGCACCGCACTGCGCTCGTCCGTCACATACGCATTGCGCGCATCCAAAGCCATGCCGGCAATGCTCGATGCATCGCGCGCCCATTGCGTTTCACCGCGCAGCACATCAAAGCAGGCCACGCGCCCCTGAAAAGCCACCGCGCAGATCTGTGAGCCCTCGACCACCGGAAAACTGCTGACATCCGTCACCCGCTCCAGTTCGGTCGTGCCCTTGGGCAGGGCAACCACCGCTTCCCAGCCGACATTGCCGTTGGCCAGCGCAATGGCGACCAGCCGTCCGCCGGGAAATCCCGCAAACACGGCACCGCGATGCACCACAATGCCCGCGTAGCTGCGCAGGGCCAGCGACGGCAGTGCGCGCTGGTAAACCCAGCGCTGCTTGCCGTCGGCGGCGTTCAAACCGTAAATCCTTCCATCGCCGGTGCGCACCACCACCACACCGTCTGCAGCGACCGGCGGCGACAGCACTTCACCGGTCAACTGCGCTTTCCACACGGATTTGCCGGAAGGTTCGAATGCCAGGACTTCGCCACGCGCGGTTCCCGCCAGCACCAGGCCGGCGCCGGCGCCGATGCCGCCGGACAGGGCAGTCCCGGCATTAAAACGCGTCTGGCTCGCACCGGAATTGGCGGCGAATCCCGCGATCTGGCCGGATGCGCCCGCCGCATAAACCACATTGCCGTTGACCGCGGGATAAAAGGCGCCGCGCCCCGCTTCACCGACGTTCGACTGCCACAGAATGCGCAGGGTTGCCTGTGGCGAAAATTGCACCAGTTCCGCCGGCTTCTGCTTGGGCGCCGCACCGAACCAGCCGTCATAGGTGTCGGATACGGTCTTGCATCCCGGCAGCAGCGCTGCCAGCAGCAACACTGACCATGCCGGCTTCCGGATGCGTATCACTTGCCGCCACCCACGGCATCAAGTTTCAATTGCAGAATCTGCCGCAACGGGCTCGCCGCATCGCTTTTGTCCAGCGCCAGCTGATAGGCCGCGCGCGCTTCCTGGCGCTTGCCCTGCGCCATCAGCACATCGCCTTTGACATCGGCATACAGTCCGTCAAATGTGGCGCCATGTGCGGTTTCCAGCAGTTTCAGGGCTTCATCCGGTTTCTTCTCGTCGACCAGCAGGCGCGCCAGGCGCAGACGCGCCAGATCACGCGTCTCATCTTCTTTCGCGTTATCCATCGTCCACTGCAGGCGCAATTTCGCGGCAGGCAGGTCACCGGTGTCGAAATCGCTTTTTGCCGCCGCCAGGGCCGCCAGCGCCGCATACGGCGTAGACCCGTAATGCTCGACAATCTGCGCGGCAATATCACGAACCTTTTTATGATCGTTGGCGCGCTCCGCGCCCTGCAATTGGGCGAACAGCGCCACCGCTGCAGCGGACTGCGATGTCTTGTAATAGTGCCAGCCCCGGATGCCGCCAACCACCAGCACGGCGCCAACCGCGGTGACGACCACCAATCGACCGTATTGCGCCCACCAGCCCTTGATCGCGGCCAGTTGCTCCTGCTCTTCCAAATCGTAAGCCATTGATTTACCTTGATTTTATGATTTCACACGCTTCCGGCAATGCGACCTGCCGTTGTTCCTGCCCCGCGCCTGCACGCAATGCCTTTACCGACAACAGCCGGGCCTGCGCCTCATCGTCACCGATGATCACGGCGTAACGCGCGCCGCTGGCGTCGGCTTTTTTCATCTGCGATTTGAAGCTGCCGCCGCCGCAGTGCAGAACCACGGCGAGACCGGCATCCCGCAACTGCTCGGCAATTTGCTCACTCCAGGGCATCGCCGCATCGCCCTGGCGAACGACGTACGCATCAGGCACCGTTTCCGCCACTGCAACGCCGGTTTCGGCCATCAGCGCGAGCAAACGTTCCACACCCATTGCAAAACCACAGGCCGGCGCAGGTTTGCCACCGACCTGTTCGATCAGGCCGTCATAACGGCCCCCGGCGCAGACGGTGCCCTGGGCGCCGAGGCGGTCGGTGACCCACTCGAAAACCGTGCCATTGTAATAGTCCAGCCCCCGCACCAGACGCGGATTGATGACGAAATCAATGCCGGCCGCACGCAAGGACGCCTGCAAACCGGCAAAAGCCGCCGCCGATTCGGCATCCAGGTCATCGGCGAGCTGCGGGGCGCCGGCAATCAGGGCCTGCATCAGCGGATTCTTGCTGTCCAGTACGCGCAGCGGATTGCTGTGCATGCGGCGCTGCGCATCGGCGTCGAGTTCCCCCGCATGCTGCTCCAGGTAAGCCACCAGCTTGCCGCGATAACGCGCCCGCGCCGCAGCCGAACCCAGCGAATTCAGCTCCAGCCTGATGTCTTTCAAGCCGAGCTCGCGCCACAGGCGCGCACACATCACGATATGTTCGGCATCGATGTCCGGCCCGGCAAAGCCCAGCGCTTCAATACCGATCTGGTGGAACTGCCGGTAGCGCCCCTTCTGCGGACGCTCATGGCGGAACATCGGACCCCAGTACCACAGCCGCTGCGGCCCCGGATACAGCAAATTATGCTCAATCACCGCGCGCACGCAGGAGGCCGTTCCCTCGGGACGCAGCGTCAGCTGCTCGCCGTTCAACTCGTCCTTGAAGGTATACATCTCCTTCTCGACGATGTCGGTGACTTCGCCGATGGAGCGCACGAACAGTTCGGTGCGCTCGAGGATCGGCATGCGGATCGCCTGATAACCATAGGCATGCACCCAGCGCCGCACCGCATCCTCAAAGAATGCCCAGCGATGCGCATCCACCGGAAGCACATCGTTCATGCCGCGCACGCCCTGTACGGTTTTGCTCATGACTGAATCGGGATCCAGTTAACGGACCGTGCCGGCTTCAGTAGCAGCTTGCGGCGCAGCAGCGTAACGGTCGCGCACATACTGATCGACGATGCGCTGGAATTCCTCAGCGATGTGGTCGCCTTTCAGCGTGACGGTCTTGACGCCATCGACAAACACCGGCGCCACCGGCGTCTCCCCGGAGCCCGGCAGGCTGATGCCGATGTTGGCCTGCTTGCTCTCGCCGGGCCCGTTGACCACGCAACCCATCACCGCGACATGCATGTCTTCAACGCCGGGATAACGGCCGCGCCATTGCGGCATCTGATCGCGCAGATAACTCTGGATGCGATTGGCCAGTTCCTGGAACACGGTGCTGGTGGTGCGGCCGCAACCCGGACAGGCGATCACCAGCGGCGCAAACGAGCGCAGTCCCATGGTCTGCAGCATTTCCTGCGCGACGATCACTTCGCGCGTGCGGTCGCCGCCGGGCTCCGGCGTCAGCGAAACACGGATGGTGTCGCCAATGCCTTCCTGCAACAGCACCGCCATCGCCGCGGTTGACGCGACGATGCCCTTGGATCCCATGCCGGCTTCGGTCAGGCCCAGGTGCAGCGGGTAATCACAGCGCGTCGCAAGGTCACGGTAGACCGCAATCAGATCCTGCACGCCACTGACCTTGCACGACAGCAGGATGCGGTCATGCGCCAGCCCCAGCGCTTCGGCCTGACGCGCGCTGTCCAGCGCCGAAGTCACCAGCGCTTCGCGCATCACCACCGCGGCATCGCGGGGCTGCGGCAGCCTGCCGTTCTCATCCATCAGCCGCGCCAGCAGTTCCTGATCCAGGCTGCCCCAGTTGACGCCGATGCGCACCGGCTTGTCCAGGCGGCAGGCGAATTCGATCATGGTTGCGAATTGTTCATCCCGCTTTGAACCCTTGCCGACATTGCCGGGATTGATGCGCAATTTGGCCAGCGCTTCGGCACAGGCCGGATGCTGACTCAGCAAACGGTGGCCGTTGAAATGAAAGTCACCGACCAGCGGCACATTGACGCCACGCTTGTCGAGTTGCTCACGGATCAGCGGCACTGCGGCCGCGGCTTCGGCATTGTTCACCGTGATGCGCACCAGCTCAGAGCCGGCACGCGCCAGCGCGGCAACCTGGGCCACGGTGGAGGCGACATCCGCGGTATCGGTATTGGTCATCGACTGCACGACGATGGGCGCATCGCCGCCAACCACGACACCGCCGACTGTCACCCCGGCGCTGCGACGCCGGCGGGATGGGCCGTGAGCAGGAAGGCAGTTGTTCATGGATTGACCAGTGGAAGATTCAGCCGCGCGACTTCCACCCGCGTGTGGGGCGCGAGATTGATGACTTGTCCGTTGTAGGTCAGGCGCACGCCACGGGCATTGCCCACCACCAGGCTCAGGGGGGGGCGCGCCTGCAGGTGTTGTTCCGCGCCCACGGGATTCAGCTGCGAAAACAGGATCCGGTCGTTGCGGTCGCGCACTTCGACCCAGGATTCGGTTTCAAACACGAAATGCAGCTCCGCCAGGCCCGCGGCCTTCTGCGTCTCGGCTTTCACCGGAACCGGCTCCGCGGCAGCAGCGGGAGGACTTTCATTCTGCGACAAGGCTTGTGGCGGCTCCTGCGCCGGTGATGGCGACTGTGATTGCGCCACGGGCACAAGCTCCGGAGCAGCCGCTTTCTGCGGCACCGCCTCCGGTACGACCGCCGGTGCCGGCGGCACGGCTGACACCACTACAGCAGGCGGCTCGGAGAAAAAAAACTCAAACACAACCACAATGCCGAAAATGACCGCCAGCGCCAACAGGTAAGGCAACCAGCGGGTCTGGCGCCCCTCCGGAAAAGGAATGTTGCGCGATAGCGGCACGGCCGCACTGGCCGGCGCAGGGGCGTGCGGCAGATCGACCAGATCAGCCATTGCCTCCGCGTCGAGATCCAGCAGGCGCGCGTAGTTGCGGACAAAACCGCGGACAAATACCGGGCCCGGCAAACGCGCATAACTGTCCGCCTCCAGCGCCTCGACCTGCGACGGCGACAGCTTCAACTGCTGGGCGACCTCGGCCACGGTCAGATTGCGCGCCGCACGCGCCTCGGCTAGAGCGCGCCCAGGACGTGTGCTGGCCGCACCCGGACTTGCCGCGCCACCCACAGCTTCAGCAGCAGCGTCAGGCTCGCTCATCAGTAACGGCCGGCCTGCAGTGCGGCCGCCTCTTTGGAATCAGGAAAATTCTTGCGCAATTGCTGCGCATAACTGGCTTCCGCAAGGTTGTTGCCAAGCTTGCGCTCCACGCGCAATCCCAGCCACAGCACTTCCGGGGATCCGGAAGCCACCTGTGCCAGGCGCCGGAGGTAACCCTGGGCAGCAGCGAAATTATTGGCGTTGAACGACAGGTCAGCGAGTTGATACAGCGCCTGGGGCTGATTCGGCCGCCGCGCCACGGCCTGCTGGAACAATTCCATGGCTGTGACATCGTCACCCTTGCGCCGCGAGCAGACACCGGCATTGACCAGGGATCGCTCCGGCGTCTGGTAGAGCGGGTTCTGCACGGCCGCGAGCAAATACTTGATGCCCTCATCTTCGCGCTTGCGCTGGCAGAGAAAATTGCCGTAATTGTTGTTGGCATCCGGATCGGCGGGATTGAGGCTCAGCGCGCGCTTGAAGTTGTCTTCGGCGCGACGATCATCCTTGAGTGCCGCATAGATCAGTCCGGCCACGTAATACACGGTCGGGTAACTGGGATCGGCCTGCTGCGCGATATTCACTTCCTCCAGCGCCACGCCCATGTTGCCGAGATCAAAATAACCGGCCGCCAGTTCAGTGTGAATGCGCGCGCGGTTGCGGGCATCACTTTCATTGCCCGATGTATCCGCTGTCGGCTGAATGCCGGAATCCGACAGGCTGCCGCCGGTTCCCGCACAGCCCGCCAGCGCCGTCAGTACGGCAATAACGGCTGCCAGAACAAAGCCACGCATCGCAGTGAATGCTGTCATAAGCTCCTTTCCTCCATGCGGCGTGATACCCGCCGTGTCTTGTCCTGCACCCTGCCCGCCAGCTGGCCGCAGGCCGCATCTATCGTATCGCCCCTGGTCTTGCGCACCGTCGTCGTCAGCCCGGACTGCTGCAAAACATCGCGAAACGCCGCAATCGCCTGCGCAGAGGAACGCTCATAGCCCGAGTCCGGGAAGGGATTGAAGGGAATCAGATTGATTTTACAAGGCACAGGTTTCACCGTCTTGACCAGCTCACGCGCCAATGCCACGCTGTCGTTGACCCCGGCCAGCATCACATACTCAAAAGTGACGAAATCGCGCGGCGCCTTTTCGATATAGCGCAGGCAGGCCGCCAACAGCTCCCGAATCGGATACTTGCGGTTGATCGGCACCAGCTGGTCGCGCAAGGCGTCGTTGGGTGCATGCAATGAAACCGCCAGAGCCACCGGGCAGGCCTCGCGCAGGCGGTCCATCGCCGGCACCAGCCCCGAGGTGGAAAGCGTCAGGCGGCGCCGCGAAATGCCATAGGCATGGTCATCCAGCATCAGCTGCATGGCGCCAACCACGTTGTCAAAATTGGCCAGCGGTTCGCCCATGCCCATCATCACCACATTGGTCACCGGCCGCTCGACTCCGAGGGATGCCGACAGGCTGCGGCTGGCATGCCACAGCTGGCCGATGATCTCCGCGCTGCCAAGATTGCGGTTGAAACCCTGGCGCCCGGTGGAGCAGAACGAACATTCGAGCGCGCAGCCGGCCTGCGAGGAAATGCACAGGGTGCCGCGATAACGACGCGCGGCCACGCCCTCTTCCTGCGGGTCGCCGTCAAGGTCGCCTTCCGGAATATAGACCGCCTCGATGGCATTGCCGGTGCCGACATTGAACAGCCACTTGCGCGTGCCGTCGGGCGCAGTGGTATCACGCAATACCTCGGGTCCGGCGATGCCGGCAATCGCGGCCATCTGCTCGCGAAAGCCCTTCGATACATCGGTCATCAGACCAAAATCGCCGACCCCGGCTTGATGCATCCAGCGCATCATCTGGCGGGCGCGAAACGGCTTCTCGCCCATGTCCGCACACAGGGACTCGAACTGTTCGCGGTTCAAGCCCAGCAGATTGAGCGACATGGAATTACCCTGGATTGTGACGCCGCTCAGCGCGAGTAGACGTCGAGCGTGGGGAAAAAATAGGCCACTTCCACCGCTGCATTCTGCGCAGAATCCGAACCATGCACGGCATTGGCGTCGATGCTGTCGGCAAAATCCGCGCGTATGGTTCCCTTGTCGGCCTTCTTGGGGTCGGTTGCCCCCATCAGATCGCGGTTTTTCTGAATGGCATTTTCCCCTTCCAGCGCCTGGATCATCACCGGACCGGAAATCATGAAAGCCACCAGTTCACCAAAAAAGGGACGCTCCTTGTGCACCGCATAAAACCCTTCCGCCTGCTGGCGCGACAGATGGGTCATGCGTGCAGCGACCACACGCAGGCCGGCCTGCTCGAAGCGGGCGTATATCTGGCCGATGACGTTTTTCGCCACGGCGTCGGGTTTGATGATCGAAAGCGTGCGTTCAACAGCCATGAAAATCCCCTAAATTCCAGAGTTAAGAATAACAGAGGAGAATAGCACGATAACGTCTTGAATAAAAGACGTTTACCGGCAAATCTGCCGGTCCGTCACCTCTCGACAGACTGCCCCCTCAGGCAGCAGCCCGACGCAGCTGCAGGCGTTGCCAGAGGTAAATGGGCACACCGATGCCGAGGCCGATGAAATCGCTGACGCCGCCGGGATGCAAAAGATTCAATGCGGCAAAAAACAGGATGATCCGCAACGGCATCGCCAGCCTGCCGCCAAACCAGCCTTCGGTCGACCCCGCCAGAAACCAGACGCCGATGGCGCCGGAAATCGTCGCCTGCAGGATGCCCAGCCAGGGCCCCTGCATCAGCAACACCGGGGAATAGAAGAACATGAACGGCACCAGGAAAGTGGCCAGCCCCATTTTCAAGGCCGTCCAGGAAGTCTTCCAGGGATCGGCCTGCGCCATGCCTGCGGCAGCAAACGAGGCCAGCGCGACCGGCGGCGTGATCGACGACACCACGGCAAAATAAAACACGAACATGTGCGCCACCAGCACCGGCACGCCGATCTTGGTCAGACCGGGTGCAATCACCGCGGCGGCAATTGCATAGGCCGCCGTCGTCGGCATGCCCATGCCCAGCACCAGCGCAACCACGGCAGCGAACAGCATCGCCACCAGCTGGCTGGCGCCGGCAATGCCGAGAATCAGCTCGGAAAAACGGCCGCCGATTCCGGTCAGCGCGATGACGCCGACGATGATTCCGGCACAGGCACATACCGCAACCAGCTGCACCGTGTCGCGGGCGGCAAGGCTCAGGGCCTCGAAGGTATTGCGCCATCCGAATAGCGTGACCGGTCCCACGATCAACGCCGTGATGAACAGCCAGACCGCCACCTCACCCAGGGGCTTGAGCAAAGGCACGCCGTAATGCACGGCGCCGACCAGCAGCAGCCCCCCACCGCAAAGGATTGCAAAGCGCAGCAGCAGTGCCGTCAGCACAGCCGCCGCCGTACGCGGGTCTGCTGCGGCATCACCTTCGCCGATGTCCTTGAACAGCCGCGACAGCCAGCCCGCAATCAGGGCCGCAGCTATCCCGAGTCCGCCCGCGCGGAACGGTGAATACCCCTCCAGCAGCGCCCAGACGAAGATGATCAGCGGCGAAAACAGGTAAAGACGCGTCAGCATCAGCTTGAGCGGCGGCAGTTCGCTGCGCGCCACCCCTTTCAGGCCCAGCCTGATGGCATGCAAATCCACGTGGATCCAGCATGCGATGTAAAACAGCAGGGCCGGAATCACCGCCGCCAGCGCAATCTGGCCATAGGGGATGCCGGTGATTTCCGCCATCAGGAAAGCCCCTGCGCCCAGCACAGGCGGGGTGATCTGCCCGCCCGTCGAGGAGGTCGCCTCAATGGCGGCAGCCGTCGAACGGTCATACCCGACTTTGCGCATCATTGGGATGGTCACCATACCCGAGGCCACCACATTGGCCACCGCGGAACCGGAAATGGAACCGAACATAATGCCCGACGCCACCGCAGCCTTGGCCGGACCGCCGCGCGCCCAGCCGAACATCGCATTGCACAGATCGTTGATGTAATCGCCGACCTTGGACACCTGCAGGAAGGCCGCAAAGGTCACAAACAGGATGATGTAGGAAGAAGACACCTGCGTGGTGACACCAAAAATTCCGTATTCACTGTAGATATAGGTGAAAAACCGCGGGATTTCGAAGCCCTTGTGCTGCAGCACGCCCGGCATCCACGGGCCGATGAAACAGTAGAGGATGAAAATGCTGGCAATGATCGGCAGCGCCAGACCGGAGGTGCGTCTTGCGAACTCCAGCACCAGCAGCGTACCGCCAAAACCGACGATGACGTCGCCGGTGGTGAACTGCGCCCCTGCACGAAACAGCAGGCCGTCAAGTTCCACGGTGATATAGACGGCACAGGCAATCGCCGCCACCACCAGCACCCAGTCATACCAGGGTACGCCGGTTTTTTCGGCGCTGCGGCGAAATGGCGCATAAATGATCAATCCCAGCGCTGCACCCCATCCGACATGGATCGCGCGAAACAGCAGCGGTTCCAGCGAATAAACATTGAGCACATACAGATGGAACAGCGTGAATCCGACGCAAAGCACCGCCAGCAGCAGCACTTCCCACGGCCGCAGGGTGCGCCGGTTGCCGCTGAATTCCTCGTCCGCCGCCGGTTTCAAGACTTCATCGCTTGCCGCAGTGCTCATGCCTCACCCCTCCGCATAAAAAAAACCGCACTGTGCTCGCGCGCAGTGCGGTCTGCTGCAAAGCTCCGGTCAGCCCTTGTACTCGGGCGGGATCAGGTGCTTGGGCACGTTGATGCCTTTTTCCTTGAAGTAGCGGATGGCGCCGGGATGGAACGGCAGGAATCCGTTGCGGCTCCAGTTGGCGATCAGGGTCTCCTTCGCGGCCGCATGCCCTTTCACCATCTGCGGATTGTTTTCCAGCACGGCCTTGACCACGGCATAGACCAGGTCATCCGAGACATCCTTGTTGGCGATCGCAAAATTGTAGAGGCCCACCGTTTTGTGATCTTCAGTCTGCTGCTTGTAGGTGTCCTTCGGGATCACCGAATCAGAGAGTTCGGGCAGCGCCGCCTTGATTTTTTTCAGCTCGTCGTCGGTAAACGTGAAAAAGCGCACCTTGTTGGTGGTTTCCAGCTCCGAGTAGGCCGCAATCGGCACGCCGGCACAGAACGGGAATGCATCAATCAGGCCGTCCTGCAGGTTCGCCGACATGTCGGAAGCCTGGCCGTTGCGGATCGTGGTGTCGATGTTGAGTGCCTTGAAAAACAGCGGGAAGTAGGTGCCGCAGGTGCCGGCGCGCGGACCCACGCCCGATTTTTTACCGGCCAGGTCCTTCACCGACTTGATGCCGGTTTTTTCCAGGGTGACGAAATGGAACGGCGTGTCGTACATCGGGAACATCGCGCGGATGTTGCTGTACTTCTTGCCCTTGGTCCAATCGCCCTTGCCTTCCCAGGCCTGCAGCGCGACGCCCATCGTGGTCATGCCGAAATCAATCTGCTTCGAGTCGGTCAGGATGATGTTCTGGTTCGGACCCTGGGTTTGCTGGGTACTGATGTTGGTGCCGATTTTTTCGTTGACCAGGCTGGCCCACACCTGGCCATAAACAAAATAGGTGCCGCCCACCGATGCCGTGCCCAACGTCAGGTTGGAAGGCCATTTGCCTTGTGCCATCGCGCCGGTCGCCATTGTCAGGCCGGTCACCGTGGCAAGCACGAACTGCATTACCTTGGACATTCTCATTGTCTTGTTCCTCGCATTGGGTCATTAAGGGATACAGGAGCCGCCTGCACAAAAAATGGTGCGGCGCGTTATTTTTCATCCTGTGGACCAACGCGGGCAGATTAACAAAGCCCCCCGCATTTGGCAAACCCGACCGCAGGTTTTTCACTGCGGACACAACAGGCCAGACCCTTCATTCCGGCGACCACAGCGGCTGCAAGCCGGATGCGGCATTCACGCCCCGAAACCGTGCATCAACACCCAGTCCCGGCACGGCAGCCAGTTCGCCATTCAAATAAAGAAACGGCAGCCGTTCACGCTGCCAGGGCGGCATCGCTGCCTCCTGCAGCAGATTGCGCACCGTACGCAGCCGGCCCCTTGGCGACAGTCGCAAGGATTCGCCGCCGCAACGGTTCCTCACAGTCAGCACAGCCGAGCGCAGGATGCTTTTTGCAATGCCCCCGTTCTTGCCGGGCACCAGTCGCAAAGTCCCGCCGAGTTGCGGCAGCTTCAGCACATCCCGGCCGCTCCACTGGAACTCGAAGTCCTCCGCCGGCACCTTCAGCCGCCGCACCACGTACAGCGCATCCTGGAAGCGGCGCAGCTCGACGTCACCCACCACGATCCGCACGCGCGCATCACCGCGCGCCGTCAAAGCCTGTCGCAGTAACTCTTCCAGCCGGTCGGCATCCGGCATCACCACCGACCAGCAACGGAGAAAATAACGCAGCGCATTGCGCGCACGATGCGGCGCCAAAAGCCGCAGTGAAGCCAGCGGCAGGCAATCCTGCCTCAGCCCTGCATCCCGCATGCCGATATCCTGTGCAGCCAGCACATCCAGCAAATCGGAGGCCTCGGCCTGATGGCGGGCGGCGCGCGCCAGGGTTGCCCCCGCACCGGGAACCCGGCGGTCCAGAACCGGCATCACTTCATGGCGCAGGAAATTGCGCAGGTAAGCACGATCGGCGTTGCTTTCATCCTCAACCCACTGCAGGCCATGGCGCCGGGCATAGGCCGCAATCGTCTTGCGCGGCACGTCGAGCAGGGGCCGCAGCACCGGCGGCATGCCGGCGCCTGCCGCGCGCATCAGCGGCATCGCGGCGAGGCCGCGCGGCCCCGCGCCGCGCAACAGCTGCAGCAACAAGGTCTCGGCCTGATCATCGCGATTGTGCGCCAGCAGCACTGCGTCGGCGCCGCTGGCGGCGAAGACGCCATAACGCAGAGTCCGGGCAGCGGCTTCCGTGCTGTTGCCGCGCTGCACATCGACCCTCGCCACCTGCAGTTTCACGCCGAGGCTGCGGCACAAACGCCGGCAGAATGCCGCCCAATCTGCCGCATGGGGGCTCAGTTGGTGATTGACATGAACCGCAGTCAGGCGTGACGGTGCAATCTGCAGGCCGCGCACCAGCAGGTGCAGCAGCACCACGGAATCGATGCCGCCACTGAGGCCGACAACAAGTCGCGCTTTGCGGGGAATTTCCCGGTTCAGAACAGGGCCCACCGTTCCGGCCAGACTGTCCATCAACGGCTCTGCTGCCGGCTTGCGCCGGGAAACATGGCGCGCAGGCCGCTCAGCGGCTTTCCGCTTCCTTGAACTGGCCATAACCCATCAGTCGTTCAAAACGCGCCTCCAGCAACTTGTCGAGCGGCAGATCCCGCAGCTGGCGCCAGCTTTCCTGCAGCGCCTTTTTCAGCGACTGCTGCATGGCCGCGTGGTCGCGATGCGCGCCGCCCAGGGGTTCGGTCACCACCCGGTCGATGAGGCCCAGGGTTTTCAGGCGGCTCGCGGTGATGCCCAGCGTTTCCGCGGCGTCCGGCGCGCGTTCCGCGCTTTTCCACAGGATCGACGCGCAGCCTTCCGGCGAGATCACCGAATAGGTCGAATACTGCAGCATCAACGTTACATCGCCGACCGCAATCGCCAGCGCACCGCCGGAACCGCCTTCGCCGATCACCGTGCAGATCACCGGCGTTTTCAGCGCCGCCATCGCATACAGGTTGCGGCCGATGGCTTCCGACTGGCCACGCTCCTCGGCGCCGACGCCGGGATAGGCGCCCGGCGTATCAATGAAGGTGAATACCGGCACGGAAAATTTTTCCGCGAGCTTCATCAGGCGCAGCGCCTTGCGGTAACCCTCGGGCCGCGGCATGCCGAAATTGCGGTAAATCTTGTCCTTGGTATCCCGCCCCTTCTGGTGCCCGATCACCACCACGGTCTGGCCGCCGAAACGCGCCATGCCGCCGACAATCGCCGGATCATCGGCGTACACCCGGTCGCCGTGCATTTCCTCAAAATCGGTGAACAGGCCGTTGATGTAATCCAGCGTGTACGGCCGCTGCGGATGGCGCGCAACCTGCGCAACCTGCCAGGCCGTGAGCTTGGAATAGATTTCCTTGGTCAGGCCCTGGCTTTTTTTCTGCAGCCGCGAAATCTCTTCCGAAATATCCAGCGCCGAATCGTCCTGCACAAAGCGCAGTTCTTCGATTTTGGTTTCGAGATCGGCGATGGGCTGCTCGAATTCGAGGAATGTCGTTTTCATGGGGCGAAATGATACAGGATGCCGCCTGCTCAGTACCAGGCGATGCCGCTGCCGCGCGGATCGCTGGCAACCTGCGCGGCGCCGTCGCCGTGCGGCTGAAACACCGCCTGCAGATTGCCCCATTTGCGCGAGGCGACTTCAATGCGATGCCCCCTGCCCTCCAACGCGCTGCGCCAGGCCGCGGAAAATCCCTCGGGCTCGATTTCAATCCGGTCCGGCCAGTACTGATGGTGGTAACGCGGCATCGCCACCAGCTGTCGCAGATCCACCTGCGAACTGCGCAGATATTCCAGCGCCACCAGCAACACCTGGCTGATGATGCGCGAACCGCCGGGCGCGCCAAGGATCAGCACCCCCTTGCCGTCTTCGACGAAAGTCGGCGACATGCTCGACAGCGGCCGTTTGCCCGGCGCCACACGGTTGGCCGCGCCGCCGCGCAGGCGAAAACTGTTGGCGACATCCGCGCGCAGCGTGAAATCATCCATTTCATTGTTGAGCAGCACGCCGCTGCCGCGGCCGACGATGCCGGCGCCGAACAGCAGATTGATGGTCTGTGTTGCCGCGACCCGGTTACCTGCCGCATCGATGACGGAAAAATGCGTGGTATTGACGCTGCCGGCGCCTGGTGCGGCCCCGGCGGGAAGCGCCAGCGGCGTCACGCGATCCTCGCGGATTGCCCCGGCATACTGCTTTAATTTTCCCGGACTCAACAATTCCGCCACCGGCACCGCGACCTGGTCAGGATCACCCAGCTGCGCGCGGTCACGAAAGGCATGGCGCAAAACCTCGACCACGCGGTGCGCCTGCGCCGGATCCTGCACCGCGCCCTGGGGAAAATGTTCGAGCATGCCGAAACACTGCGCCAGCGCAATGCCGCCCGCCGACGGCAATGCCGCGCTGGTGATGGTGGCGCCACGATAACGGAAACGCAGAGGTTCGCGCTCGGCCACGCGATAGGCCGCCAGATCCGAAGCCTGCCACACACCGCCCGCCGCATTGACCGCGGCGACCAGCCCCTCCGCCACCGGGCCGCGGTAAAAACCCGCAGCGCCTTCCTGCGCCAGACGCTCCAGCGTCGCGGCCAGATCAGGCTGTCGCAGCAGATATCCCGGCGCCGGCGCATGACCATCATCGAGAAACAGCGCAGTCTCCGGACTTGCCCGCAGCATGGCCTCGCGCAGCTGCGCGATGCGCGCATAACGGCCGTCTGTTTTGAAACCCTCGCGCGCCAGCCGGATTGCCGGCGCCAGCACCACCGGCAAAGGCAGTGAACCGTAGCGCTGCGCGAGATGCGCAAGTCCCGCCGGCAGGCCGGGAATCGCCGCCGCCGTACCGCCGCGGGTCGTTGCGCCGCGCAGGGGGTTGCCGGCGGCATCAAACAGATGTTCAGGCCGGATGCCGGCAGGCGCGGTTTCACGCGCATCGATCATCTGCTGATGGCCGTCGCTCGCGCGGTGCAGCAGAAAAAAGCCGCCGCCGCCGAGTCCGGAGGAAAAGGGTTCCACCACCGCCAGTGCGGCGGATACCGCAACCGCGGCATCAAACGCATTGCCGCCCTGCGCCAGCATCGCCTCACCGGCGGCGGTGGCCAGCGGATGCGCGGAGGCAATGGCCGCACGCGCGGGCATCGCGCCATGCACCGGCGCGGGCTGCAGCTGAAGCACGAGAAATACCAGGCAGATGCGGCGGATCGCCGCGGCCGCAAGCCGGTTCATCGTTTCAGGGCCGCAGATGGCGCGCAAAAAAATCCACGGCCCGCTTCAGGCTGTCCTGCAGCGCGAGGCGATTGGGTTCATGGCTCTGCTTGGTCCTGCCGGGATCATCATAGGAATGATGGGCGCCGTCATACCAGACGAATTCAATCGCGGCGCCGCTGTCTTTGACTTTCCCGGCAAACGACCGGCACACCACCGGTGATACCTCGTCATCGTCCTCCGCCACCATCATCAGCAATGGCGTATAGGGCAGATAAGCGGGTTCTGCGTTCTGCGCGCGGCAGCTCGGATACTGTGCAATCGCCGCGCGAAAACCGCTCGACGGCGTCGGATGCTCGAGCCCCGGCGGTCGCGGCCCGATTGCGGCCAGCACCGTCATGCCGCCATTGGACCAGCCCTGCACGCCGATGCGGTCGGCAATCACGTCGCCGCGGCTGCGCAGATAGGCCAGCGCGCCATAGGCATCCATCGGCCGCACCAGCTGCTCGCTGACTTCCAGTGGCCGGCTGTTGTAGGAATTCTTCGAAAAACCATCGCCGTAACCGCGCGGCCCGAAGCTGTCGACATGGATTGCGACATAACCGCGCTCCGCCCAGAAATTGCCCCATAGTTTATGGCGCGCCGTCAGGGCATCGGCGTTGTGCTGGCCACGTTTCAGCGAAGAATAGGAACCGGCGCGGCCGTGCAGCATCACCACCGCCGGATGGGGGCCCGGCTGCGCCGGTTTGAACACATAGCCGGTCAGCTGCGTCTTGCCGTCCTTGCTGGGGAAAGTCACCGTCTCGGGAGTCGCCGCGAGTGCCGCCGCGCTCAGAACCCAGCCACAGAGAATATTTAAGTATATGATTTTATTCATTATTTAATAGTCCGACCCAGGCGCCATCGTGGTACGCGAACTGCGGTCAGAACCGCTGCTTGAACGATTGTGCCCCGCTATCGCGCAATCATGCCTGTTCGGACCGGGGTTTGGCCAAGGCGGTCGCATCCTTGCGCATCAGGGCCGCGGCAATTGCCAGCAGCACCGCATCCAGCCAGAACACCGGCACCATGCCGAAGGCCGCGCTCAGCGAACCAAACACAAAAGGCACCAGCACCTCGGTGCCCTTGTTGACCATCTGCCGCAGGCCCATCGCTTCGCCGGAACGTCCCGCCGGTGCGCGGTTGTACGCCAGCATCATCGACAGCGGACTGCCGCAGCCCAGGCCGAGGCCGAGCACGAATGAAATCAGGAACAGCGTGGCAAAGCCGGTGACGAAGGGAAACACCAGGCAGACCACGGTCGCCAGCACCAGCGACATTGCCAGCAGGCGCTCCTCGCCCATGCGCTTCACCAGATGCGGCATCACCGAACGCACGATCAGCAGCGCAAAACCGAAAGCCCCCAGGATCATGCCGATCTGCGACGCGCTGAGCCCGATGCTGTGGCCATAGATGGGCAGCAGCAGGTTATAGAGTTCGAGCCCGGTTTCGATGATGCCGGCGGTGATCAGCGCCCGCCGCAGTGAAGCATTGCGCACCAGATCGCCGACCCGGTGTTTGGCTTTTTCCGCCCGGGTCACGGCGGATTCAGCGGTTTTCGGCAGCCAGCCCGTCCATAATCCCAGCAGCAGCACGGGCACCACCGGCAAGGCCGCCAGCAGCGCAAAGGTCGTGCGGTGCCCCACGGCATCGATCAGGAAACCCGCCGAGGTCGGCCCCAGCAGCGCGGTCATGCCGATGCCGAGGCTGAACCAGCTGTAATTCCGCGTCCGGTCCAGCCCATCGGCCAGCGCGCCGATCAGGTGCTGCACGGCCACGGTGTAAAAAATATAGCAGCAGCCGATCAGTCCGGCGGCGAGGTAGAGAACCTCCAGCCGCGGTATCGCAAACGGCAGCGCCAGTCCGGCAAACAGGCCGATGGTGCCGAACAGCATCGGCTTGCGGAAACCGATGCGGTCGGAAATCCGGCCGGCATGCACCGACAGCAGCAGCGGGAACAGGGCGTAGGTGGAAAACAGCATGCCGACCACGAACTCGTTGGCGCCCAGTTCCAGCGCCGTCAGCGACATCAGCACCTTGCTGCCCTTGTACGCCGTGTGCGTCAGCAGGCTGAGCAGAACGATGCGAAAAATGGGCGGGATGTTCAGCATGATCAGACGGGCAGCCGATGAGGATGTGGGTTTGAAAACACGCCCTTGCGGCCAAACCGCGGAATCCGCATCTCGGAATCAAGAATCTTCTTGTTGAGGGAAAGCTGCCGCGTGTATTTTATCGCATCATCGTACCCACCCACTGAATGGAATCCACATGAACATCAAGAATATCGGCGTAGTCAGCCCCGGCGACATGGGCCAGGGCGTCGCCATGACCCTGAAGGGCAGCGGATTCACGGTGCATACTGCGCTGGATGGCCGCAGCGCGCGCACCAAAGCCCTCGCCCGCGAAGCCGGACTCAACGATTGCGGCACCATGCAGAACGTGATCGCCACCTGCGACGTCGTGCTGTCGATACTCAACCCCGCCGCCGCCGTCGACAACGCGCGCGCGGCGGCAGCGGCGATGCAGGCCACCGGCCGCCACCCGCTGTTTGTCGACTGCAACGCCGTCGCGCCGCAGACCGCGCATGAAATTGACGCCATCATCCGCGCCGCCGGCGGCCAGTGCGTCGATGCCGGCATCATTGGCCCGCCGCCGCGCGGCAAAGCCAGCATGCGCATGTATGTGTCCGGGCCGCAGGCGGCAGAACTGGCTCCGCTGGCCAGCCCCGGCATCGACATCCGCGTCATGGGTGAACGCGTGGGCGACGCTTCCGCGATCAAGATGTGTTACGCCGCCTATACCAAGGGCGCAGTGGCGCTGGGCGTGGAAATGCTGATGGCGGCCCGCCGGCTCGGCGTGGATGCCGCGCTCGACCGTGAACTCCTGCAAAGCGCCGCCGACAACCGCCAGTGGGTATTGAGCCGCACCACGGTGATGCCGCCCAAGGCTTACCGCTGGGTGCCGGAAATGCTCGAAATCGCCAAAACTTTCGAAGGCGCCGGACTCACGCCGCGCATTCTGCTCGGCGCCGCCGACATGTACGAAATGATCGCGCAGACCGCGCTCGGCAGGGAATCCCCCGAGGAAGCCCGCGCCAGGGGCCGTGACGGCCAGGCCATCGTCAACGGGCTGGCGGATGCCGGGCCGGGAAAATAAGCCGCGGCGGAGCCGGGGAATCTGTTCGTTGAATCAGACGCGATACATCGAGCGCCGGTCGCGCTGAAAGGTGATGCAGGGCCCCGGCCTGCCGCTGCGGCTGTACCCGGGACGGATTTCGCCGCGCACTTCGAGCATGATTTCCCGGCGCACGACATGGATTTCCTCTCCACTGGCGCGGGTGACGAAAGTGCCGTTGATGCTGTGATCCACCAGATAGAACTGGGTGCGCTCGACGCGTATCGTGGCGTGGCGCCGCGACACCAGGGTATCGCTGAGCACCAGCCCGGAGTCCGGCGCGCGGCCGATGGTGATCAGGCCGCTCCAGTAATCCACGCGGCATTCGCGTCCTTCCAGGGTCAGCACCAGGCTGCCGATGTCCTGCGGAATCACCCGTGAAATCTGCAGATTGATGTTGGTGCGCTCGGTGAGGTCGTCGCGCCACTGCACTTCGCAGACTGCAGTCTTCGCCAGCGTCGATTTGAGCATGGCGTCAAAAATCGGCGTCATCGCATCCTGGCGCTCGCGGGACAGGTCCTGCGCGGTTGCCTCGGCAATCAGGATCTGCCCCGGCGTTGCGGCATCGGCCAGATAAGCCGCGACATTGACCGTATCGCCGTAAACGTCATCGCCGCCGACGACCACCGGTCCGGTATGCAGACCGATGCGGATCTGCATTTTTTCGCCGCGCGGATTCAGCATGCCCACCGCATGCTGCATGTCCACCGCCGCCTCCACCGCGCATTCGGCATCAGGAAACAGGCACATCACTGCATCGCCCAGCGTCTTGACGAGGCGGCCCTGGTGATGCGGCAGCACCCCCTTCAGTTCATTGATGACCGCGCTGATCACATGCAGCGCCTCGACATCGCCAAGGCGGCGATAAAGCGCGGTGCTTTCGACGACGTCGGCAAACAGGACGGCGAGGTGATCGGTTTTTTCGGACATGATGATTCGGAAAAATCGGAAATATTGTTTGAGGGTTTCGGGGCGCGGCTACTCTACGCCACGAAAACCCCTGCTGCCAAAGCCCCGATCATCGACAAATGACCGGCAAAGCGCCACAATCGCCGGTCCGACCAACGAGGAGCCGCCCGTGAGTGCCGCATCCGACACCAGGAACATGGCCCTGTTCTGCGACTTTGAAAACGTCGCCCTGGGCGTACGCGAAGCCAAATACGCCGACTTCGACATCAAGAAGGTTCTCGAGCGCCTGCTGCTCAAAGGCGACATTGTCGTCAAAAAAGCCTATTGCGACTGGGAGCGTTACCGCGAGTTCAAGAAACCGATGCACGAGGCGGCATTCGAGCTGATTGAAATTCCCCACGTGCGCATGTCCGGCAAAAACTCCGCCGACATCCGCATGGTCGTGGATGCGCTCGACCTCTGCTACACCAAGGCCCATGTCGACACCTTTGTCATCATCAGCGGCGACTCCGATTTTTCGCCGCTGGTGTCCAAGCTGCGCGAGAACAACAAGGTGGTGATCGGCGTCGGGGTGAAGAAATCCTCCTCCGACCTGCTGATCGGCAACTGCCACGAATTCATCTACTACGACGACCTCGCCCGCGAAAAGGCCAAAAAACAGCAGATCCAGAAAAAGCGCGCGGCCGCGCCTGCCTCTGCGGCAAAAGCCGGCGGCGAAAAAGACGGCGCCGAAAAGGAAGGCGGCGACAAGAAAGCCGAAGGCCTGGAACTGGTGATGGAAACCATCGAAGCCCTTTTTGAAGAACGTGGCGCGGAAGACAAGATCTGGCCCTCCATGGTCAAGCAGACGCTCAAGCGCCGCCAGCCCGGTTTCAATGAAAGTTATTACGGCTTCCGCAGCTTCGGCAAGCTGCTGGAAGAGGCCCAGGCGCGCAAGCTGCTCGAACTGGAGCCGGACGAAAAATCGGGCAATGTCATCATCAAGAGCTTCAATCCCGACTACTGAACGTCCGGCGCCTGCTGCGGTCTGACCCCTTGAAGGAGACTACCGCCAGTGAATGAATTTTCCATGAACGAATCGCAAGGCCCCCGCATCCATATCACTTCCCGTCCCCAGGCCGGACTGCTTGAGCGCATTCTTTTCTTTGTGCTCGGGCTGGGCGTCCTGGTGGCGGCATTCTTTTTCATCGGCATTGCGCTGATCGCCGGCGCCATACTCGCCGGCATCGTCCTGCTGCGCCTGTGGTGGCTGCGGCGCAAACTGCGGCGCGAGCATCAGGACAGCTATGTCGAGGGGGAATACACCGTGGTGGAATCCGTGATCACGGACCAGCGCCCGCCTGCGGACAGTCCCCATGCCCGGCAAAATGACATAAATAATTGATTTTATTGATTATTTTTTAGTTTTGCCGCGACCTTGGCCTGGGTCCGCACATCAAAACGCTCGACATTGACGATGATGCGTTCGTGCGTCCCCTCGCCGATGCGCTCCACCGCATCCTCGGCCCAGACGCGGAACGTCAGCTTGCGGCCCTCGACTTTAATGACTTCGGCATGCGCCACCACGCGCATGCCCACCGGCGTCGCCGCGGTGTGGCTGACGTCGAGCCGCGTGCCCACGGTCTGGTGACCGGGCGGGAGCAAACCTTCCACCGCGTTCAGCGCCGCTTCTTCCAGCAGCATCACCAGCACCGGCGTCGCCAGCACCTTGATCTTGCCGCTGCCGACATGCGGCGCAGTGTCGCGCGTGCCGACCATGATTTCAGTGGAGCCGTGCAGGCCCGGTTTCATCGCGTCGAGGTTCATGCGGTGCTTTCATTGCGAATGGCGATAAGCCGATGTTACATTGAATCGCCACGATCAAGACAAGGGTCGGGCACCACCGGAGAGGAGCCACACCCGCCATGCGCCTTGGTTTTTTCACGATGCCGCTGCATCCCGCGCAACGCCCGCCTGCAGTCACGCTGCAGGAAGACCGCGAAGCCATCATCCTCGCCGACCGCCTGGGTTTTTATGACGCATTCGTCGGTGAACACCTGACCGAACCTTCGGAGAATGTCACCAACAGCTTCATTTTCCTCGCGACGCTGGTACACCACACAGCGCAGATCAAACTCGCCACCGGCACCTCCAACCTGTCGCACTCGCACCCGACGCTGATCGCGGCACACGCTGCGATGTTTGACCACCTGGCGAAGGGCCGCTTCATTTTCGGCGTCAGCCCCGGTGCGCTGCCCTCCGACGCCGAGGCGCTGGGCATGCTGGCGGAGGACCGCAACAAACTGTTCGCCGAAGCGATGGACGTCATCCTCGCGATCTGGGAACGCGATGTGCCCTATGACATCGACCTGCCCGGCAACCGCTTCAAGGTCACGACCGCCGCCACACAGAACGCCAGCATCGGCCGCGGTCGCATGTACAAACCGTACCAGCAACCGCGCCCGGAAATTGTCGGCACCGTCGTCGCCCCCGGCTCCAAAGGCGTCATCGCGATGGGTGAACGCGACTTTCACCCGCTGTCGGCGAATTTTTTGCTGTCGCAATACCTGCCCTCGCACTGGAGCAATTATTCCGAGGGAAAACAGCGTGCCGGAAAAATTGCCGACCCGGCCGACTGGCGCATCGCAAGAACAATTTTTGTCGCCGACGATGAAAAAACCGCGCGCCGCTACGCGCTGCAGGACAGCGCCAGCCCCTATCGTTACTACTGGGATCTGCTGCTGCGAAAAATGCTGATCTCGAAACGCCACGCCATTTTCAAGACCCATCCCGGGCAGGATGACCGCGAGCTGACCGTCGATTACATGGTTGACCAGCTGGTGATCTGCGGCAATCCGGATCAGGTCGCGGAAAAAATCCTCGCCTTGCGCGAGCAAACCGGCGATTTCGGGGAAATCGTCTATGCCGGCATGGACTGGGTGGATCCGGCGCTGGCGAAACGTTCGATGGAGCTGATGGCGGAAAAAGTGATGCCGCAGGTCAATGCGGCCATCGGCCGGTCACAGCGGCAGGCCGCCGCCTGACCAGCTTGATGTGCTTTGGCTCAGTTCAGCGCAAGAACTCGTCCATGTATTTTTTGTAATCCGCAGCGAACACCAGCGCGTCCATGTCTTTCCCTGACGCGATCTTGTCCTTAAGGTCGGCGGCGGCACCGCCGCTGTAAAAATGCGTGTACACCTCGCGCAGGGCCTTCACTGCAGCCGCCACCGGCTGATGACCCTGCAGCAGGACACGGGCACCGGCCTTGGCGAATTCTTCGCGGGTCGCCGTCGTCTTGCCCGGACCGACGATCACCGGCAGTTTTGACGCCTCACGCACCGCTTTCACCTGTTCCGCGGTTTCAACACCAATGATGAATATGCAATCGACGCCGCAAGCCGCGTAGGCCTTGACCCGCTCCACGGTTTTTTCTGTGCCTTCGACTTTCAGCGCCGCGGTGCGGCCGGCGATCACTGTCGACGGATCGCGGCGCGCAGCCACGGCCGCCTTCAGTTTGCCGGTCATTTCGCCGATGGAAATCAGTTCATCTTTGCCCTCGGGCTGCTGGTAACGGATCGGCAGCGACGTATCCTCGATGCTCATCGCCGATACGCCGGCATGCTCCAGTTCTTCAACCGTGCGCATCACGTTCAGCGCATTGCCGTAACCATGGTCGGCATCGACCAGCAGGCTGAGGTCGCTGACCCGCATCATGCGCCGCACCTGGTCGGCGAAATCCGTCAGCGTCAGCACGATCAGGTCGGGCGCCGCCAGCGTGGTGTTGGACGAGACCGAACCGGCAAGGATGCCCAGCTTGTAACCGACGCTCTCCGCCACGCGCGCGGACAGCGGGTCATACACGCTGGCCGGGGACAGGCATTCACTGCCGTTGAGGATGGCGCGAAAACGCTTGCGTTGCTCGGTGTGGCGCAGGTGGCTCATTCGATTCTCCCCTTGGATGTAAAAAAGGCCCGCGACATGCATCGCGGGCCCTGGTGCAACTGGCGCGGCCGGAGGGATTCGAACCCCCTACCCCTTGGTTCGTAGCCAAGTACT
>CAZSIR010000017.1:0-31055 GCA_964606765.1 uncultured Bordetella sp.
TGAAACCGGCACCGCGCCACCTCACCGGTTATTACCTGATGATTTCGCTGGGCGGCGCGGTCGGCGGCCTGCTGGTGGGTTTTGTCGCCCCCAAGCTCTTCGACACCTATTACGAATTCGGACTGGGCCTGTTCGCCACCACGCTGCTGGCCGCTTACGTGGCGCGCCGCGGCCTGGTGATCGTGCCGGTGCTGGCCCTGGTCGCCGCCGGATTCACCGCTTACCAGGTTCATGCCTACATCAACATGCTGTCGAAGGGCACGCGGGTGATGACGCGCAATTTCTACGGCACGCTGCGGGTCAAGGATTTCGGCGATGCCGCCAACGACGGCTCGCGCCGGCTGATGCACGGCGTGATCATGCATGGCGAACAGCACCTGGCGCCGGAAAAACGCATGCTGCCGACCACGTACTACGGCCCGACTGCCGGCATCGGCCGCATCATCGAGATCAAGAACAGCGGCGCAAAGGCAATCCGCGTCGGCGTGGTCGGCCTCGGCGCCGGCACCCTTGCCACTTATGGCCGTCCGGGGGATGCCTACCGCTTTTACGAAATCAACCCGCAGGTCATCGAACTCGCCAGGACGGAATTCAGCTACCTCGGATCGAGCAAGGCAAAGATTGAAACCCTGCTCGGCGATGCGCGGCTGACGCTGGAGCGCGAACCGGCGCAGCATTACGATGTGCTGGCCATTGACGCCTTCTCCAGTGATTCGATCCCCACCCACCTGATGACCTACCAGGCGATGGCGGTGTACCTGAAAAACATGAAACCGGACGGCGTGATCGCCTTCCATGTCACCAACCGCTTCCTCAATCTGGCGCCGGTGGTCAAGCGCATTGCCGACGAGCATGGGCTGCATACCGTGCTGGTCGCGGATGACCCGGATACGGACGACAACTCCGACCTCGCCAACACCGACTGGGTGCTGGTGTCGCGCAGCAAGGCAACGCTCGAACACCCGCGCATCACGGAATCGCTGGAAAAAATCGGCGAAATACCCGGACTGCGGCTGTGGACCGACAGCTTCAACAATCTGTTCAAGATACTGAAATAGGCGGGCATCAGCGCCGGCCCCGGCCATGCAGAGCGCACTTGAAACGGCCGTCCTGATGCCCATCTGGGGGAAATGTCCATGATGACCGCGCTGATGCAAAAATTGACGGGGCCGGGAAAAGCGCCGTTCCTGCTGCTGCTTGGCGCCCTGCTGCCACTGGCCGCCCCTGCGCAAACTGCAGCGCCGGAAACACGCGGCCTGCCGACCCTGGCGCCACTGGTCAACCAGGTCACTCCGGCGGTGGTCAACGTATCGGTGCTGACCCGCGCGCCGATGGAAGACAACCCGCTGTTCCGCGATCCTTTTTTTCGCCGCTTTTTCAACCTGCCGGAGCGCCAGCAGCGCCAGGAGCAGGCCGCGGGCTCGGGGGTCATCGTCGACGCCGCGCGCGGCTACATCATCACCAACAACCATGTCATCAAGGATGCTGAAGAAATCAAGGTAACCCTGAAAGACCGGCGCCAGTTTCCGGCGAAACTGGTCGGCACCGATCCCGGCACCGACATTGCAGTGCTGCAGATCAGCGCGCCCGGGCTTTCCGCCCTGCGCATCGGTGATTCGGACGTTCTGCAGGTCGGCGACTACGTGATCGCCATCGGCAACCCCTTCGGCATCGGCCAGACCGTGACCTCGGGCATCGTCAGCGCGCTGGGTCGCAGCGGCCTGTCCGTCGAAGGTTACGAGGATTTCATCCAGACTGACGCCTCGATCAATCCCGGCAATTCCGGCGGCGCGCTGGTCAACCTGCGCGGCGAACTGATCGGCATCAACACCGCGATCATCGGCCCCTCCGGCGGCAACGTCGGCATCGGCTTCGCCGTGCCCTCGATGATGGCGCGAACGGTGATGGAGCAGATCGTGCGTTACGGTGAAGTGCGGCGCGGCCGTCTCGGCATCGAAATGGGCGATGTCAGCGCAGAGGCCCAGCGCAGGCTGCGGCTGGCTTCGCTGGATGGCGCGCTGATTTCCAGCGTGCAGCCCGGCTCGCCGGCGGCGCAGGCGGGCCTGCGCGAGGGTGACGTCGTCACAATGCTCAACGGCAGGCCGATCCGCAGTTCAGCCGAACTGCGTGCGAGGCTCGGGCTGACGCCGGTCGGCGACGAAGTCGAGTTCGGCATCGTCCGCGAAGGCGGCCCGCAACGCATCCGCACGCGGATTGCCGCACCACAGCCCTCCGACAGCGAAGAAGCGCTGCCGGTCGCGCAGCTGCCCGGGCTGCGCGTGGTTGAAATCGAACGCGGCAGCCCGCTGTTCCAGCGCCTGCGCGGCGGCGGACTGGTGGTCGCGGCAGTGGACGCGAAAAGCCGCGCGCTGCAGGCGGGTTTCCGCCCCGGCGACATCATCTACGCGGTGAACCGGCGCCGGGTGCAGACGGTCGCTGAATTCCAGGCGGTGCTGAAAGCCGCGGAGCGTGGCTACGCGGTCAGCCTGCTGCGCGGGGATTTCAGCCGGACCATCATCGTAAGGTGACCGGGGGCCTGTTGAAATTCAGGCGCGCTCGCGCCGCTCTCCAAGGGGACTTCCTGCGCGGCGCACCAGCCAGCCGCCGACGCTGAGCAGCGCCGAATTGGCGTACCACACCGGTGCATAACCAAAGGCGGTGCCGATGGTGCCGAACAGCAGCGGAATCACCAGGTGGGTGACGTTGTTGACCGTGACCCGCAATCCCGCCGCCTCCGAAGCGCGCCCTGTCGGCGCCAGCGAATAAATCAGCGACATCGACATCGGCTGGCCGCAGCCCACCCCGAGGCCGAGCAGGAATGCGACCATGCTCAGCGCGTACGGATTCTCGAAAAACGGGAACAGGATGAAGGCGGCGGCGGCGACAAAAATCGCATAGACGAGGATCTGCGCTTCACTGGAACGTTTCAGCAGCCAGGGCAGCAGCGCGCGGATCACGAAAGTCGCCAGCGCAAAAACGCCGAGGATGATGCCGATGGCCGAGGCCGAAAGGCCGATGCCGTGCCCGTACACCGGCAGATAGAAATTGAACAGATCCCAGGCCGCTGAAATGAAACCGCTGGCGATGAAGGTGTTGCGCAGGCGCGGCGTGCGCCACAGCTCCATCGTGCCGCCGGTCGCTGCGGCGCCCGGGAGTTTGGCGGCGCCCGGCAGGAAGCCGGGACGCAGCCACAGCATCAGTATCGGGATCAGCGTAAACGCGGCCAGGATCATGAAAGCTTCGACATGACCCAGATAGTCGATGGCAAATCCACTGACCAGCGGACCGATGAATCCGGCGCCGGAAAATCCCAGGCTGACCAGCGCGTAATTGCGCGAGCGGTGCTCGGCGCCGCCGATGCCGCCGGCAATGCCGGTGACAGTGACAAAAAAGAAATGAAAGGACGAGCCCATCAGGAAAGAAGCGATGAACAGCGTCGTCAACGAGGGCCAGATCGCCGTCAGCGACAGGGCTATGCCCAGCCCGACACTGCCCAGCAGCATCGGCAAACGGGGGCCCACGCGGTCGGCGAGGCGGCCGATGGCAATGGCAAACAGCATCGGGCACACCGCATACAGCGCCATCAGGAAGCCGACCTGCATCTGGGTCGCGCCGGACTCCAGCGCAAACAGTGAAACCACCACGCGGCTGCCGCCGAACGCGATGTGGTTCAGAACGATCAGTACCAGCGTGAGGTAAATGGCCATCGGCTTCAGTGCGCGCCGCGGGCCGGCGGCGGAAAAGTCGGCATCGGTGGCCTGATCTTATCATCGCCATCCCTGGCATCCGCCACAGATTCCATACTGTAAGGACCGGCCTGCCGAATCTGCTCCGTAGAAAGCCCGGTTACCCTGAAACAGGCCGCATGTCTTCCATATCGTGGCGTAGCAATCAGGTCGTCAGCAGATGCACTGAAAACAATCGTCCGGCATCCACCCATACCTGTGACGGGAGGAACCCGGCCGCCTGCGCCAGCCGGCGGAATTCCTCGACCGAATATTTGCAGGAATTTTCGGTATGCAGGCGCTCCCCCGCGCCAAAAGCAAAACCACGCCCGCTGACCGTCACAATTTGCGCGCGCAGGCTTTCAAGGTGCATCTCGATGCGCCCGGCGGCCGCGTTGTAAAACGCGACATGGCGGAACTGGTGCAGGTCAAAATCCGCGGCCAGTTCACGGTTGATCCGCCGCAGCAGATTGAGATTGAACTCGGCGGTCACGCCCTGCGCGTCGTTATACGCCGCATGCAGCTGCTGCGGATCCTTTTTCAGGTCCACGCCGATCAGCATTGCGCCGCCCGCGCCGGCCAGCCCGCGCGCCCGCGTGAGGAACTGCAGCGCTTCTTCCGGCGTCAGGTTGCCGATGGTTGAGCCGGGGAAATAGATGATCCGGCGCGAGGCCTTGATGCGGTCCAGCCCGGGGATGTCCAGCGGCTGCATGTAATCCGCGCAGACCGCGACAATCGACAATCCCGGAAAACCCGCAGCCAGCCTGGCCGTCGAGGCACGCAACGCCTCCGCCGAAATTTCCACCGGCACATAAGCGGCCGGCTGCAGCGCATGCAGCAGTGATTCGGTCTTGACCCCGGCGCCGCTGCCGAATTCGATCAGCAGGCTGTCCCTGCCCAGCCGGGCCGCCATGTCGGGTGCATGTTCGCGCATCAACGCCAGCTCGGTGCGCGTCGGATAGTACTCGGGCAGTTCGCAGATGGCCTCGAACAATTCGCTGCCGCGCGCATCGTAGAAATATTTGGGTGACAGCGACTTGGGTGAAGCCGCCAGTCCAGCCAGCACGTCGTCGAGGAAATGGCCGAGATCGGGTTGCAGATCGATGAATTTCAATGCGGGGGCTGCGGATTTCATCAACCCTCCCCCGGCACGGCTTTCATGCCCCGCGCAGCTTTCAGCGCAAGCACTCCGCGGTCAGCCCGAAGAATCTGTGCTGTAACGGGTTTCCATCCACCGCTTGATGCGGTTGGCATCACCGATTCGCGTGAGTTTGCCCCAGGAATCGAGCAGAACGATGATCACCGGCTTGCCGGCAATCTTCGCCTGCATCACCAGGCAGCGACCGGCCTCGGAAATATAGCCGGTCTTGGAAAGGCCGATCTGCCATTCGCGGCTGCTCACCAGGCGATTGGAATTGTTGTAATTCATCGCCCGCCCATTGGCCAGCCGGATGCTTGCGCTGCTGTCAGTGGTGTATTCGCGGATCAGGGAATACTCGTATGCGGCAGCGACCATTTTGGTCAGGTCCTGCGCGGTGGACACATTTTCGCTGGACAGCCCCGTGCCATCGACAAAACGGGAACGCCACATGCCGAGTTCAACCGCTTTCTGGTTCATCGCCGCGACAAAAGCCTTGCTGCCGCCCGGAAAGACCCGGGTCAGCGCTTCCGCGGCGCGGTTTTCCGAAGCCATCAGGGCCAGGTGCAGCAGTTCACTGCGGGTCAGGGCGGTGCCGATGCGCAGGCGCGAGCGCGTGCCCTTGAGCAGGTCCTTGTCCTCCTCGCTGATGGTGATCCGTTCATCCAGCGGCAGCTTCGCATCCAGCACCACCATCGCGGTCATCAGCTTGGTGATGGAGGCGATCGGAACCACGTGATCGACGTTCTTGGCAAACAGCGGGCGTCCCGCGGCCTGATCGACGACCAGCGCCGATGAAGACTTCAATTCCGGCGCTGAGGCGCGGCCGGCAACGGCTGATTTGACCTTGCGACTGGTACGATCCTGCGGCTCGCTCAGCGCCGGAGACGCAGCCAGCAGGGTCATCAGTACGGCAATCAGCCAGCGCACGGTAGGCATCCCCCTCGAATTTTTGATCAAATTTCCTTGTAAAATACAGGCTTAGCGTATTTTTTTCAACAGCTTTAACAAGCTTTGGTGCGCGGGCTTTGATGCGCAGACTTTTAATCTGCAGGCTGTGGCTGAGCCAGGCTCTCACCCGGCAGGCCGCTGGCGCCGTTGAGCGCAAACCGGCCCTGGTCAGGACCGGTCAGACAAAAAAAACTCCGCTCAGGACAGTGTGGGAAGTCCGGGCGGAGCTTAAAGAGGCCCTGCAGTTACCCGCTCAGCACAGGCACTTGCAATAACCGGGCCTCCGAGGAGGAAAAACCGCAATTGCTGACATCCAGCAACCCTGGCAAGGTCTTTAAAAGCGCTCCCGCCAGAACGCTCTGACAATAGCCACCTTCGCTTACATCAAACTTACAAACTGCCAAGCCGGGTTTTCACATGCCCTAATGGCACAAGCCGTTACCAGTATCATGACGGGCCGATTCCTTTTTTCCGTATCGAAACAAGCCCTCACCATGCGACTGCTGATTGTTGAAGACCATCCGATACTGGCTGACGGCCTGATCATTGCGCTGAAAAGCACCAATTACGCGGTAGACCATGCAAGCACCGGCGAACAGGCCGATCACATGCTGGCCACGCAGCACTACGACGCCGTGATTCTCGACATCGGCCTGCCCAAACTGGACGGATACGAGGTGTTGCGCCGCATGCGGCGCAAAGGCTCCAAGACGCCGGTGCTGATGCTGACCGCGCGTGATGCGCTGGAGGACCGGGTCAAGGGCCTCGACCTCGGCGCCGATGATTACCTGACCAAACCCTACGATCTGCCGGAACTGGAGGCGCGGGTGCGCGCGCTGATCCGCCGCGGCCAGTCCGGGGGCGGCGCAGACCTCGTTCACGGCGATCTGACGCTGGATACTGCCGGACGTCGCGCCACGATCAAGGGCGCGCCGCTGGACCTCTCCGCCCGCGAACTCGGCGTACTCGAGGTATTGATGCTGCGTGCGGGCCGCGTGGTAAGCAAGGAACAGCTGGCCGAACAGCTTTACGGCTGGGGCGAGGAAGTCGGAGCCAATGCCATTGAAGTCTATGTGCACCGGCTGCGCAAGAAGCTGGATCTGGCGGGCGTCAATGTGCGCACCATCCGCGGACTCGGTTACCTGCTGGAAAAAAGCGTGAATGACTGAATCGCGCACACTGCGCACGCGGTTGCTGCTTTGGGTCAGCGGCCCGCTGCTGGCCCTGTGGGTGATCAGCACACTGATTGATCACGAAGTCGCAAAGGGCTTCGTCAACCTCAACTACGACCGAGCGCTGCTCGACACGGCACTGGACCTCGGCCGCAATGTGCGCGAGTCCGGAAACCAGCTCTACCTCGACCTGCCGCAGCCGGTGATCGAAATGCTGATCTCCGGCGAGCAGGGCCGCTTTTATTACCGGGCGAATGGCCCCCGCGGCGAATACATCACCGGCGACCCCGATCTTCCCGAGCCGCCGCCGGAGGCCCAGGAGGACCGCGTCACCTACTACGACGCGCTCTACCGCAACCAGCCGATCCGTGCGGTCGCCCTGCGCGTACCGGTCCGGCCCGGCTCCGGCAAAGGCGCCATCCTGATACAGGTTGCGGAGCGCTCCACACTGCGTGCAGATTTTGCCCGCCAGATCATGCTGCGCATGATGCTGCCGCAGGGCATCCTGGTGCTGCTGGCGGCGCTCGCGGTGTGGTTCGGCGTCGGCATCGGTCTGCGCACACTGATCTCGATCCGCCGGGAAATTGAAAGCCGATCCCATGTCGATCTCAGTCCTATCGGCGAGCAAGGCGCCCCCGCCGAAGTGCAGCCGCTGGTGCGCGCGATGAACGACCTGCTGTCCCGCCTCAGCGCCGCGCTCGCTGCGCAGCAGCGTTTCATCGCCGACGCCGCGCATCAGTTGCGCACACCCGTCGCCGCCCTGAAAACCCAGGCCGAAATCGCCACCCGGCAGGTGCGAGACGGCGAAATCGCCGCCACGGTACAGCAGTTGCGCATCGCAGCCGATCATGCGGCGCGCCTGGTCAGTCAATTGCTGACACTGGCGCGCGCGGAACCCGGCTCGCACCGCAGCGTGATGCGCCATTCCGTGGGCCTGACGCTGCTGGCGCGCGAGATCACCGGGGAATGGGTGCCACGGGCGCTGACGCGCGGCATTGATCTGGGTTTTGACGATGACTCGCCGCCGACCGTGATCAGCGCCGATTCATTTCTGATCAGTGAAATGCTGAACAACCTGCTCGACAATGCGATTCAGTACACGCCGGAGGGAGGTCGCGTCACCGTGCGCGTGCGGCAGCAGGGTGAGCAGATCATGCTCGAAGTGGAGGATGACGGCCCCGGCATCCCGGAAAGCGAGCGGAACAAGGTGTTCGAGCGTTTTTACCGCATTCCCGGCGGCGGGCCGGAAGGCTGCGGTCTCGGCCTGGCGATTGTCAGGGAGATTGCCCAGGGACACCAGGCTGCCGTGGACATACACGCCGGCGCCGACGGACGCGGTGTGCGCCTGACCGTCACTTTCCCGCTCACTCAGTGAGCGCCGCCCCGCTTTTGCGTTGCGCATCCTCCTGCTGCTGCAGGGCCCACATCTGCGCATAGGCGCCAGCGCCGGCAAGCAATGCGGCATGACGGCCGCGCTCGATCACCCGCCCATGCTCCATTACCAGGATTTCATCGGCATCCATCACCGTCGACAGGCGGTGAGCAATGACCAGCGTGGTGCGCCCCTGCGCAATGGCATTCAATTCCTTCTGGATCGCCTGTTCGGTGCGTGAGTCCAGCGCGGACGTCGCTTCGTCGAAAATCATGATGCGCGGATTTTTCAGGATCGCGCGCGCAATCGCCACCCGCTGCTTTTCCCCGCCCGACAGCTTCAGTCCGCGCTCGCCCACCATCGCTTCATAACCGTCCGGCAGACTTTCGATGAAGCCATGGATATGCGCCGCCTTCGCCGCGGCGATCACCTCGTCGCGCGTCGCCGCCGGCCGGCCGTAGCGGATGTTGTAATAGATCGTGTCGTTGAACAGCACGGTATCCTGCGGCACGATGGCAATCGCAGCGCGCAGGCTGCCCTGGCGCAACTGCCGGATATCGACGCCGTTGATGCGGATCGAGCCGCCGGTGACATCGTAAAAACGGTACAGCAGCCGCGCCAGCGTCGACTTTCCCGCGCCGCTCGCCCCCACCACCGCCACCTTGGCCGCCGGCTGTATCCGGAAGCTCATGCCGTGCAGGATCTGCCGCCGCGGGTCGTATCCGAAATCGACGCCGTCGAAATCCACCGTCGCCGGCCCCTCCGGCACGTCCTGCGCGTCCGGCGCATCATCCACTTCGCGATGCTCCTCGAGCAGGCCGAACATGCGCTCCATGTCGATCAGCGCCTGCTTGATCTCGCGATAGGCCATGCCGAGGAAATTGAGCGGGATGTACAACTGGATCAGCAGTCCGTTGACCAGCACCAGGTCGCCCAGAGACAGTTCCCGCGCCACCACGCCCTGCGCGCAGAGGATCATCAGCAGCGTCGCCGCCACGGCGATGATCGCCGCCTGGCCGACGTTGAGCAGCCCCAGTGAGGCCTCGTTCCTGACCGCCATCACCTCATAACGCTGCAGGCTCTCGTCGTAGCGTTTCGCCTCGTAGTCCTCGTTGTTGAAATACTTGACGGTCTCGTAGTTGAGCAGGCTGTCGACGGCGCGCGTATTGGCCTTGGAATCGAGTTCGTTGGCGCGCTTGCGGATGACCGAGCGCCATTCGGTGATGCCGATGGTGAAGGCGATGTACACCACCACCGCGACAAAGGTCACGGCGACAAAACGCCAGTCGAATTTGGCGAACAGCACCGCCGCCACCAGCGTGAACTCGAGCACCACCGGAATGATCGAGAACAGCATGAACGACAGCAGCGTGGAAATGCCGCGCGTGCCGCGCTCGATGTCGCGAGACATGCCCCCGGTCTGGCGGTCGAGGTGAAAACGCAATGACAGCGCATGCAGGTGACGGAACACCGCCAGCGCAATGCGCCGCGTCGCGCGCTGCGTGACCGGCACAAACACCACGTCGCGCAGTTCCGCGAACAGCACCGTCGACAGGCGCAGCGCGCCGTAGGCCACCAGCAGGGCCAGCGGCAGCAGCAGCACCGCCTGTTTCGAATCCAGTCCGTCAACAATATCCTTCATCACCAGCGGCACGCCGACGTTGGCGAGCTTCGCCGCGACGAGGAACAGCAGCGCCACCACCACGCGCCATTTGTATTCCCACAGGTAGGGCAGCAGCATCGGCACCACGCGCCAGTCGCGGCCGCGCGCGGTCTTGGCGGGGGCAGCGGCTGCGCCCTGGTTCAGGGCTGCACGGTCAGCGGTCATGTTTGCTCGGACATTTCAATTTTATCAATAAAATCAAATATTTATAATGATATCAGGCGACGGTCAAGCCGGCAGGCGCTCCAGTTGCGCGGTCAGCGGCGCGTGGTCCGAAATCCGCCCCCAGCGCCTGCCATGATGCACAAGCACCTTGCGCACCGCGAAACCGCGCACGTAAATCCGGTCCAGCCGCAGCAGCGGCAACAACGCCGGGTAGCTGCGTGCAGGCGCGCCGCCGTCCATCAGTTCAAACACCTCATGCATGTTCAGCGGATGCGCCAGTTCATGGGTGGCGCGGTGGCGCCAGTACCAGTCATTGAAGTCACCGGCGACGATCAGCGGCGCATTCGCCGGCACCAGCCGCTCGATGCGCTGGCGCAGGCGCTCCAGCTGCCGGCCGCGGCCGCGCGCGGTCAGCGCCAGGTGAACGCAAACGGCATGCAGGGGTACTGGCCAGGCGGGCACGGCAATTTCGCAATGAAGCAAGCCCCGGCGCTCGAAACGGTGCGAAGACACGTCCTCATTGTCCCAATGCACGATCGGATAGCGCGACAGCAGCGCATTGCCATGATGGCCGGCGTCATACACCGCGTTTTTGCCGTAGGCATGGCTCTGCCACAGGCTGTCCGCAAGATATTCATACTGGGATTGCGACGGCCAGTCGCGATGGCGCGCGGCATGCGCTGCATGTTCGCCGACAACCTCCTGCAGGAACACCAGATCCGGATTCAGCAGCCGCAGCTGCTCGCGCAGCGCCTGCAGCACCGGCCGCCGCGCCAGCAGCGGCATGAAGGAAAAACCCTTGTGGATGTTGTAGGTCGCGACGCTCAGCTGCAGCGGCGCGCCGGCCTCAGGAGATGGCAAGCATGCGGTCCAGCGCGATGCGCGCCAGTTCCGCCTCGTAGGCCGGCACCTTGATCTGGTTCACCACCTTGCCTGCAACCAGGTTTTCCAGCGACCAGGCCAGATGCTGCGGGTCGATGCGCTGCATGGTCGAACACATGCACACGGTAGGCGCCATGAACTGCACCGATTTGCCCTGCGGGGCAAATTCCTCCGCAATGCGGTTGACCAGGTTCAACTCGGTGCCCACCAGCCAGCGCGACCCCGGCGAACTCGCCGCAATGGTCTTGATGATGTAATCGGTCGAGCCGACGTAATCGGAGAGTTTGCACACTTCGAAATTGCATTCCGGATGGCTGATCACGGCCCCACCCGGATGCTGCTGGCGCCAGCGCAGGATGTGCTGGGCCTGGAACATCTGGTGCACCGAGCAATGGCCCTTCCACAGCAGCACCTTCGCCATCTTGATCTGCTGCGGCGTGAGGCCGCCCATCGGCTCGTCCGGATCCCACACCATCATTTCCGACAGCGGGATGTCCATCAGGTAACCGGTCCAGCGGCCCAGGTGCTGATCGGGGAAAAAAAGCACTTTCTCGCGGCGGCCGAAGGCCCAGCTGAGAATCTGCTTGGCGTTGGAGGAGGTGCAGACGATGCCGCCATGCTCGCCGCAGAAGGCCTTGAGATCGGCGGCGGAATTGATGTAGGTGATCGGCGTCACGTGCTCGTCCGGATCCAGCACTTGCGACAGTTCGCGCCATGCCCGCTCGACTTTCGACAGGCTGGCCATGTCCGCCATCGAGCAACCGGCATTGAGGTCGGGCAATATGACTTTCTGCGACGAGCGCGACAGGATGTCCGCGACTTCGGCCATGAAATGCACGCCGCAGAACACGATGTATTCGGAATCCGTGCCCGAAGCCAGCTTCGACAGCTGCAGCGAGTCGCCGGTCAGGTCGGCGTGCCTGTAGACATCCGCCCGCTGGTAGTGGTGGCCGAGCAATACGACGCGCTCACCGAGCTTCTTCCGTGCAGCGAGGATGCGCGACTCGCACGCGTCATCGGCCAGCGGCTTGAAACCCTCAAAGGCTATCGTTTTCACTTCCATCGTCTGATCCTTCTCCTGTGTCCGGAACCGCGCCCCGGCATCGGGGCGGCGTTTTTGGGCAATCTTCTACATTACAGGATTTTGACAGAAAAACCAGCGTCGAATTCCCGCCGGATCCCGGGGCTTATGTGCACTGCCGCAAGCGCTGCGGCAATTCGCGTATGGCCTCCGCATTGCTCCACGAAAATACGCGGTCTGCCGCTTCGCGCCAGGGCAGCCACTGGTAGCCCAGATGCTCGCGCGGCGCGAGCACAATGTTCTGGACAAGCGGCAATTTCAGGCTGAAGACATGTTCCGTATTGTGGGTGACGCCGGGGGCGTAACGGCTGCGCCAGTGCGCATAGATTTCATAACGGTGTTCCCGCCGCCAGTCGTTGAGTGTTGCCGCGTCGGTGATGATGCCGGTTTCTTCGGCAAGCTCACGTCGCGCCGTCTGCAGCAGCGTTTCACCTTCATCCTGGCTGCCGGTCACGGATTGCCAGAAACCGGGACGGTCTGCGCGCTCGAGCAGCAGCACCTGCAGATCGGCGGTATGCACCAGTACCAGCACCGACACCGGAATCTTGTATTTCATCGGCGGGGAAAGGCCGGCAATCCCGCGGCATCGCTCAACACGACGAACACGCGGTTGTGGCGCCGCCAGTATTCCGCGGTGTCGCCCAGAACGCCCATCAGCACGGCATGCTCAGCGGACTTTGCCGCGGCAAAATCAGCGGCGCCGCGCAGCGCCAGCACCCAGCCCTTTTCCGGCAGCCACGACAGGTCCTGCAGGCAGTCGGCCAGCGCATCCCAGTTGCCGCCAAACGAATCCGGAAACTGCAGCGACCGGGCAAACGCATTGAGCACTGCGCGTTTGCCGCGGGCCTGCAGCAGGGCGATGCCGGTCCAGCGTGCTCCCGCAGCGCCCGCGGCCGTACGCAGCGACGCGACGTCGGACGGCGTCCGGTAAACCCCGTTGTCGTTGGTGAAAATGCTGTGTGTCTTCATTCGATGACTCGCCTGAAGCTGCGGTAGTGATCCGCAGTGTAATAAACAATGCCGCCATCACGGCAGTGTGCCAGCCAGAGCAGCCCCGGCGCCGTGACCGGACGCTGCCGCTCGCAGCCGACGACGATGCGCCTGGCGCCACGATGGCTGACGCCGGGCGTCATCACCGTGTATTCGCTGTAATAGCCGCGTTGAGCCGGGGGCAGGCGCTTTTCGTAATTGCCGAAAGTGACACCATCGCGGTCATGCGGATAAGGTCCGCCGCGGCGGATCAGCTGCAGGGTTTCACGCGCTTCCGGCGGCAGGCTCTGGAGGCGAATTTCCTGTGCCTGCGGCAGCTGCCCGCGCGCCAGGACCGGTGCAGCAAGCACGGCCGCGAGGATCAACCCTGTGAGCCAGGCCAGCCAGCTCCGGCGCCAAATCCCCCGCATCACGAAACTCCGTGTCAACGATACGCTAGGCCGCCGGCGTGGTATTGCGCAGGCGGATGTGCAATTCGCGCAGTTGTTTCTCGGTGACCACGCTCGGCGCTTCGACCATCAGATCCTGGCCGCGCTGCGTTTTCGGGAAGGCGATCACTTCGCGGATCGATTCGGCGCCGGTCATCAGCGTGACGATGCGATCGAGGCCGAAGGCGATGCCGCCATGCGGCGGCGCGCCGTAGCCCAGCGCATCGAGCAGGAAGCCGAATTTGGCGCGCGCGTCCTCAGGCGAGATGCCCAGCGCAGCGAACACCTGCGACTGCACCTCGGCGCGATGGATACGCACCGAACCGCCGCCGATTTCCCAGCCGTTCAGCGCCACGTCATAGGCCTTGGCCAGCACCTTGCCGGGATCCGTCGCCAGCAGGCCGACATGTTCGTCCTTGGGTGCCGTGAACGGATGGTGCGCCGCGTTCCAGCGCTGCGCTTCTTCGTCGTAATCGAAGGCGGGGAAATCAACGACCCAGCACGGCCGCCAGCCGGCTTCGGCATGGCCTTTTTCGTGGCCGACCTTCACCCGCAACGCACCCAGCGCGTCGTAGACCACCTTCTTGCGGTCAGCGCCGAAGAAAATCAGGTCGCCGTTGGCGGCATGGCTGCGCTTGAGGATTTCAGCGAGCACCGGCGGCGGCAGGAATTTGACGATCGGCGACTGCAGGCCCTGCTCGTTGAGCTGGGTCACGTCGTTGACCTTGATATAAGCCAGACCCTTGGCGCCGTAAATCGCAACAAACGCCGTGTACTCGTCGATTTCCTTGCGCGTCAGCGCGGCGCCGCCGGGTATGCGCAGCGCAACGACTTTGCCGTCCTTCAGCACGATCGCCTGCTTGAACACCTTGAAGTCGACCTGGGTCATCAGGTCGCTCAGGTCGGTCAACTCAAGCTTGACCCGCAAATCGGGCTTGTCCGAGCCATAACGCGCCATTGCATCGGCGTAGGTCAGGCGCGGAAATGCGCCGAGCTCGACGTTGAGCACGTCTTTGAACAGCTCACGGATCAGCCCTTCCATCAGGTCCTGGATTTCGCGCTCGCCGAGGAAGGAGGTCTCGATATCGATCTGCGTGAATTCGGGCTGGCGGTCGGCGCGCAGGTCCTCGTCGCGAAAACACTTGACGATCTGGTAGTAGCGGTCATAACCCGCCACCATCAGCAATTGCTTGAACAACTGCGGCGATTGCGGCAGCGCATAGAACTGGCCGTCGTGCATGCGCGAGGGCACGAGGAATTCGCGCGCGCCCTCGGGCGTTGACTTGTAGAGCATCGGCGTCTCGACGTCGATGAAACCGTGGTTGTCGAGGTAATTGCGCACCGCGCGCGCGGCGCGGTGCCGGAGGCGCAGGTTGTTCTGCATCTGCGGCCGGCGCAGATCGAGGAAACGGTACTGCAGGCGCACGTTTTCCGACAACTGTTCGTCGTCCATCATGAACGGCGGGGTCTGCGACGCATTCAGTATTTCCATTGAAGTCGCCAGCACTTCGATTTCGCCGCTGATCAGGTTGGCATTGGTGGTGCCTGCCGGACGTTCGCGCACCCTGCCTTCGACGCGCACGACGAATTCATTGCGCAGGCCGTTGGCCGTGGCGAAGGTTTCCGCGCGATCGGGATCGCAGACGATCTGCACCAGACCTTCGCGGTCGCGCAGGTCGATGAAAATGACGCCGCCATGATCGCGGCGACGGTGTACCCAGCCGCAGAGACTGACGGTCTGGCCGAGGAGTTTGCGGTCTACCAACCCGCAGTAATGGCTGCGCATATTCATAAGTATTTGATTTAAAAGACTATTTTTTATCTGTCGCCGGCAGCACTATGCTGCCGCTATTCACCGGCGCAACCACGCCCATGGACACGATGTACTTGAACGCCGCTTCCACCGACATGTCGATCTCCATCACGTCCTCGCGCCGCACATAAAAATAAAATCCGTTGACCGGACTCGGTGTCGTCGGGATGAATACCGCCACATATTCCCCTGGCAGATGCGATGCAACCTCCACCGGCACGTTGGTCTGGAATGCGAGCGACCAGGCTTGGGGATGCGGATAGCGCACCAGCAGCACTTTGCGAAACGCGTGGCCGGTGCCCGAGAACAGGGTATCGCTGACCTGCTTGACGCTGTTGTAAATGGTGTTGACAACCGGGATCCGCGCCAGCAATCCTTCCCAGAACAGCACCATTCGCTGCCCGAGGATGTTTGCCGCAAGCACCCCCGTGGAAAACACGATCAGCACCGTCAGGATCACGCCCAGTCCCGGCACATGCACGCCCAGCCAGCTTTCGGTCAGCAGGGAGCGTGGCAGCAGCTCCAGTGACTGATCCATGATGCCGACCAGCAGGTCGAGCACCCACAGCGTGATCACCAGCGGCACCCAGACCAGCAGCCCGGTGATGAAATAGCTCTTGATGGAGGTTTTCTTGAACATGGGATTCGTCAATTGCTGCGCATGACCAGTGGGATGCGGCAGTCCGTCGCAACTTGCGACCGGCCCGATGCTGCTGCCGCATCAGGCCGTGTGAAGGATCAAGTGGAGGCTGGACTGGAACCGGCAGTGCTGCTGGCGGCTTCGGCCTTGGACTCATCTTTCTTCGATGTATCGGCTGATTTGGCCGCTTCCGCCGCCGGTTTGCCGCCCTTGTTCTTGAAATCCGTGGCATACCAGCCGCTGCCCTTGAGCTGAAAACCGGCGGCGGTCACCATTTTGCCGAGGGTCGGTTTGCCGCACTCCGGACAATCCGTCAGCGGCGCATCGCTGATGCGCTGCAGAAATTCCTTCTGAAAACCGCAGGCCCCGCATCGATACTCGTAAATTGGCATGGCGCAGCCCCGACAATGGCGAAAAAATGAAAAAAGCATTATACCTTAGAAGGTTACGGGCACTTTCCGGCAATATCGGGATACTCTGCGGCGACTGCCGAATCCCCAAGCAAGGGCAAGGCAGGACACAAGCATCCCCGGCACATCCGGGCTAGACTGTTGAAAAAAAAGCCATTTTCGAAAACATCGCCATGCCCAATCCGATCCTGGTCCTGAACGCCGGTTCATCCAGCCTCAAATTCGCGGTATTCGCCGCCGACCCCGCATTGCAGCGCACGGTGCAGGGCATGATTTCGGGCTTGGGCACGACCGCGGTTTTCCATGCCGGCACTGCCGAGGGACCTCTGCCCGGCACACTGCCGCCCGGCGCGTTGAATCACGAATCGGCGCTGGCCTGGCTGTTCGACTGGCTGGCAGCCGGCGGTCATGCCCGCCAATTGCTCGGAGCCGGCCACCGTGTCGTGCATGGCGGCGAACAGTACGATGCGCCGCTGCTGATCAATGCCCGCGATCTCGACCGCCTGGACGCGCTATCAGCATTGGCCCCGCTGCACCAACCGCACAATCTTGCCGCAATCAAGGCCCTGCGCAAACTCAAACCGGAGCTGCCGCAGGTAGCCTGCTTCGATACCGCGTTTCACCGCAGCCAGCCCCCGGTTGCACAGACGCTCGCATTGCCGCGCGCGCTGAGCGACGGCAGCCTGCGCCGTTACGGTTTCCACGGCCTGTCCTACGAATACATCGCGGCGGCCTTGCCGGGAGTGCTCGGCCCCGTCGCTGACGACCGCGTCATCGTTGCCCATCTTGGCAACGGCGCCAGCCTGTGTGCCATGCGCGGTCGCAGGAGCGTTGCCACCACCATGGGATTCAGCACGCTGGAAGGCCTGGTCATGGGTACGCGCTGCGGCAGCATCGATCCCGGCGTCCTGTTCTACCTGATGCATGAAAAAAAAATGTCTTCAGCCGAAGTCGAGGACATGCTCTACCGCAGATCAGGGTTGATCGGCCTCTCGGAAATCAGCAACGACATGCGCACCCTGCTCGAATCCCCCGATCCGCGGGCGCGTGCCGCCATCGAACAGTTCGTTTACCGCGCCGCACTCGAAACCGGCGCCCTCGCGGCCGCGCTCGAGGGCATTGATGCGCTGGTGTTTACCGGCGGCATCGGCGAACACGCTGCAAGCATTCGCGCGATGATCTGCGAAAAACTGGCCTGGCTGGGCATCGCGCTGGATGACTCCGCCAATGCGGGCCATGCGCCACGCATCTCCACCGCCGCCAGCCGCGTCAGCGTCTGCGTCATTCCCACCGACGAAGAAGCTGTGATCGCCCGGCACACACGGCGCCTGCTGCATGAATCCGCCTGAACCAGCCGTAAAAAAACCGGGCATCGCCCGGTTTTCCGCCGCACACCGATATCGACCCTAAAACGGGATGTCGTCATCCATGTCGTCAAAGCTGCCGCCGCTCTTTTTCGCCGGCGCCTTGCCGCCACCGCCAGAGGCTGCTGCGGGCTCACGCATGCCGCCGCCACCGCCGCCTTCCCCGCCGCCGCCACGTCCGCCCAGCAACTGCATGCGGTCCGCAACAACCTCGGTCGTATAGCGGTCCTGGCCTTCCTTGTCCTGCCATTTGCGGGTGCGGATGCGGCCCTCGACATAACACGGCGAACCCTTTTTCAGGTACTCGCCGGCGACCTCGGCCAGCCGGCCGAAAAAAGAAATCCGGTGCCACTCGGTATGTTCCTGCTTGTCACCGCTTTTTTTGTCTTTCCATGATTCGGTGGTGGCGAGCGTGATGTTGGTCACCGCTTCACCGCTGGGCAGATACCGTGTTTCCGGATCTTTGCCGAGATTGCCGATCAGAATTACCTTGTTAACTGATGCCATGTCAGTTTTTCCTTTTGATATTCAGTGTAACGCCGGGCTATGCCGATCAACGTGCCCGGCGCCGAAGCGGTTTACGTGCGCACCGCAACCGGCGGCACACGCATGCCGAAGGCGAGTATAAGCCAGATCGCCAGCAGCACAGCATCCAGTGCGATGACGCCGGCAGTGCCCCAGTGCTTGTAGAGAACTCCCCCTGCTGCTGCGCCGAGGAAGGTGCCGAAAAACTGGATGGTGCTGTAGAGGCCGATCGCCGTGCCCTTGGCATGCGCCGGCGCCAAGCGCGTGGTCAACGTCGGCAGCATCGCCTCCAGCACATTGAAGGGCACAAAAAACGCCAGTAAAAACAAGGACAACAACCACAGGTTCGCACTGAGCCAGGGCAGGGCCAGATGCCCCGCCAGCAACAGCCCCACCGCGATGATGAACCAGCGCCGCAGCAACGCCGGTTTGCCGGCCTGCATGATCGGCGGCAGCATCAGCACAAAGGAGCCCAGCATCACCGGCAGGTAAACCTTCCAATGTTCGGCCAGCGGGAGTCCGGCATCGCGCAGGCTGAAGGGCACCATGATGAACAGCGCCATCAGCACCGCATGCAGCGCGAATATGCCCCAGTTCAGCCGCGCCAGTTGCGGATCCAGCAACACGCTCCAGAAATCCTTCAGGCCGCGGCCCGGTGTCGGCGGCATTGGCGGCGGATCCGGAATGAAACGCCACATCACGGCCATGCCCGCCAGTGCCAGCACGCCGGTCATCGCGAATATGCCGGGCACGCCGATCACGCGATCCAGCCAGGGACTGGCAATCAATGACAGCGCAAACGAAGCGCCGATGGTCGAACCGATCATGGCCATCGCCTTGGCGCGTTGCGACTCGCGGGTCAGATCCGCCGTCATCGCAATCACCGCAGCCGAAATCGCGCCGGCCCCCTGCAGAACCCGCCCGAGAATGACGACGTAGATGTTCGGCGCCAGTGCCGCAACAAAGCTGCCGATGGCAAAAACCACCAGTCCGGCATAAACCACGGGCTTGCGCCCGATGCGATCCGACCACCAGCCGAAAGGGATCTGCAGAATGGCCTGGGTCAGGCCGTAGGCGCCTATGGCGATGCCAACCAGCGTCAGGTCGCTGCCGCCGGGCAGGCGCTCGGCATAAATGGCAAACACCGGCAGGATGACGAACATGCCGAGCAGGCGAAGCCCGAAAATTCCCGACAGTCCGATACTGGCCCGCAGTTCAAACGGGGTCATCCTGCTGCTGGGAGGCATGGGGAACGAAAGGCGCTGTGAAGCGGGTCGGGGCGGGGGCGGAAACCACCGGCTTTGATCCGGGGTTGGGCCAGGCAAGTTATGCGCGTATATTAGCAGGTTTACTTTTGCAGGCGTCCTGATCCCGGCATGGCCGTACGTTCCACACCACCCAAACTGGTTGCGCTGCCTGCGGCACCACAGTTGCGCGAGCCGGCGACGCCCGCAAGCCAGGGAAACATCCGCGTTCGCGGCGCACGCACGCACAACCTGAAGAACATCAGCCTGGATCTGCCGCGCAACAATCTGGTGGTGATCACCGGGCTGTCGGGCTCGGGAAAATCGTCACTGGCTTTCGACACGCTGTATGCCGAAGGCCAGCGCCGCTATGTCGAGTCGCTGTCGGCCTATGCCCGGCAGTTCCTGCAATTGATGGAAAAACCCGACGTAGACCTGATCGAGGGCCTGTCACCGGCCATCGCCATCGAACAGAAGGCGTCCAGCCACAACCCGCGCTCGACCGTCGGCACCGTGACGGAAATTCACGACTACCTGCGTCTGCTTTATGCGCGCATCGGCGAGCCGCATTGCCCCGAGCACGGCACCCTGCTCGCCGCACAATCGGTGGCACAGATGGTCGAGCATGTGCTGCAGCTGCCGGAAGACACGCGGCTGATGATCCTTGCCCCGGTGGTCAGCGAACGCAAGGGCGAGCAGGCCGGCCTGATTGACGAGCTGCGCGCGCAGGGCTTCGTCCGTGTGCGCATCGACGGCAAGGTGCTCGACATCGATGCCCTGCCGGCGCTGAAAAAGAATGCAAAACACAGCATCGATGTGGTGGTGGATCGCGTCAAGGTGCGGGCCGATATCCGCCAGAGACTCGCCGAATCCTTCGAAACGGCGCTGCGCCACGGCGACGGCCGCGCCATCGCTGCGGACATGGACAGCGGCCAGGAGCTGGTGTTTTCGGCGCGCCTTGCCTGCCCGGTCTGCGGCCAGGCGGCTCCGGAACTGGAGCCGCGGCTGTTTTCCTTCAACAATCCCGCGGGCGCCTGCCCGCGCTGTGACGGCCTCGGCGCCATCACCTTTTTCGACCCGAAACGGATTGCCGCTTTTCCTGAAATGTCGCTGGCCTCCGGGGCCATCAAGGGCTGGGACCGGCGCAACCAGTTTTATTTCCAGATGCTGCAGGACCTCGCCGCGCATTACGGCTTTGATGTCGAAGCGCCGTTCGGGGAACTGTCGGAAGACGCGCGCGATGCCGTGCTCAACGGCTCCGGCAAAACGCAGATCAAGTTCACCTATGCCGGCGAGCGCGGCAAGTCGTACGTCAAGGAACACGCCTTTGAAGGCGTGATCCCCAACCTGGAACGCCGCCATCGTGAAACCGACTCGCCGGTGGTCAAGGAAGAACTGTCGAAATACCTGAATACGCAAACCTGCCCCGACTGCGCGGGCACGCGGCTGCGGCCCGAAGCGCGACATGTCACGGTTGCCGGCCAGCCGATCTACGCCCTCTCCGCGCTGCAACTGGGCAACGCGATGCGTTTCTTCGAAGAGCTGGCGCTAACCGGCGCGAAACAGGCCATTGCCGAAAAAATCGCCGGCGAGATCCGCAACCGCCTGCGTTTCCTCGTCGATGTCGGCCTTGATTACCTGTCGCTGGACCGTTCCGCCGACACCCTCTCCGGCGGCGAATCGCAGCGCATCCGCCTCGCCAGCCAGATCGGCTCCGGGCTGACCGGCGTGATGTATGTGCTCGACGAACCCTCGATCGGCCTGCACCAGCGCGACAACACGCGGCTGCTCGGCATGCTGAAGCGCCTGCGCGACATCGGCAATTCGGTGATCGTCGTCGAACACGACCAGGACGCCATCATGCACGCCGACCATGTCATCGACATGGGACTCGGCGCCGGCGAACACGGCGGCCATGTCATCGCGCAGGGCACCCCTGCCGAAATCGTCGCACACGGCGAATCGCTGACCGGCCAGTATCTGTCGGGGCGGCGGCGCATCGATGTGCCGGCTCTGCGTCACAAGGTCAATCCGAAGCGGCGGCTGGTCATCAGCGGCGCCACCGGCAACAACCTGAAAGATGTCAGCGTGGGCATCCCCGTCGGCCTGTTCACCTGCGTCACCGGCGTCTCGGGTTCCGGCAAATCAACACTGGTCAATGACACGCTGTACCAGGCCGCCGCACGCGACCTCTATGGCAGCAATGTCGAGCCGGCGCCCTGCACCGCCATCGACGGCATGGAGTTTTTCGACAAAGTGGTCAATGTCGACCAGAGCCCCATCGGCCGCACGCCGCGTTCCAATCCGGCGACCTATACGGGGCTGTTCACCCCTATCCGCGAACTCTTCGCCGGCGTGCCGGAAGCGCGGGCACGCGGCTACGGCGCCGGACGTTTTTCCTTCAACGTCAAAGGCGGGCGCTGCGAAGCCTGCCAGGGTGACGGTGTGCTGAAGGTCGAGATGCATTTCCTGCCCGACATCTACGTGCCCTGCGATACCTGCCACGGCAAACGCTACAACCGCGAAACCCTCGACATCCGCTACAAGGGCCGCACGGTGCATGAAGTGCTGGAAATGACCGTGGAGCAGGCGGTTGAATTTTTCAGCCCGGTGCCGGCCATCGCGCGCAAGCTGCAGACCATGATGGACGTCGGCCTCGGCTACATCACGCTGGGCCAGAGCGCGACCACGCTGTCCGGCGGCGAGGCGCAGCGCGTCAAACTCGCGCTGGAACTGTCCAAGCGCGATACCGGCCGCACGCTGTACATTCTCGACGAACCGACCACCGGCCTGCATTTCCACGACATCGACTTGCTGCTGCACGTGCTGCACCGGCTGCGCGACCACGGCAACACCATTGTCGTCATTGAGCACAACCTCGATGTGATCAAAACCGCGGACTGGATCATCGATCTCGGCCCCGAGGGCGGCGACGGCGGCGGCCGTATTCTTGTCGAAGGCACTCCAGAAACCGTGGCGGCACATGGCGCCAGCCACACCGGCGAACACCTGAAAACGGTATTGCCGTGACGCCGGAACATGCGCGCAAGCTGCTTGAATCCAGTTTTGCCGCGGCGCTGGCTGCGGCGGACCCGCTTCGCATCGTGCCTGCCCACCTGCCCGCGCCGCCCAAAGGCCGCACGCTGGTGGTCGGCGCCGGCAAGGCTGCGGCATCCATGGCACTGGCCGTCGAACAGCACTGGCCTGCCGCAGCGCCGCTGGAAGGCCTGGTCATCACGCGCTACCGGCACGGCCTGCTGACCAACCGCATCACGGTGATTGAAGCCGGCCATCCGGTGCCCGATGCCGCGGGCGAACAGGCGGCCGCCGAAATCCTGAAAAAAGTCAAAACACTGACAGCGCAGGATCTGCTGCTGGTGCTGGTGTCCGGCGGCGGCTCCAGCCTGCTGTCGTTGCCGGCCGAAGGCGTCAACATGGCTGACCTGAAACAGGTCACGAAGCAGTTATTGCTTTCCGGCGCGCCGATTCAGGCCATGAACACGGTGCGCAAGCATCTGTCAGCCATCCAGGGTGGACGGCTTGCGGCGGCTTCACGTGCGCCGGTGCTGGCGCTGGTGGTCTCCGATGTCACCGGCGATGACCCGACGCACATCGCGTCGGGGCCCTGTGCGCCGGACCCGGGCACCTACCAGGAAGCCATCGACATCCTTGAACAGTACGAGGTGCAGGCGCCGCCGGCCATCGCCACGCATCTTGCGCGGGGTGCCCGCGGTGAAATCGCGGAAACCCCCAAACCCGGCGACCGCGTTTTTGCCAAAACCGAAAACCGCGTGATCGCCACTGCGCAGCAGTCATTGCAGGCAGCCGCTGATTATTTCCGCGGCCAGGGCATCACGCCAGCCATCCTCGGCGACTCGGTCACCGGCGAAGCACGTGAAGTCGCCAAGGTCTACGGCGCACTGGCCCGTGAAATCGCACAACACGGCGCACCCTGGCCGGCGCCGGTGGCGCTGATTTCCGGCGGTGAATGCACAGTCACCGTGCGCGGCAAGGGACGCGGCGGACGCTGTGCGGAATTCCTGCTGTCGCTGGCGATTGATCTCGATGGCGCCGCCGGCATCCACGCGCTGGCCTGTGATACCGACGGCATCGACGGCTCCGAAGACAATGCCGGCGCCGTGCTGACGCCGGATGCCTTGCAGCGCGCTGCGCGCAAACAGCTCGACGCCGCAGCACTGCTCGCCCGGAATGACGCTTATCGCTTTTTTGAGGGCACAGGTGATCTCGTGGTCACCGGCCCCACGCGCACCAACGTCAATGACTACCGCGTGATTCTGCTGACCTGATCAGCATTCCGGGGATAATTATAAGTATTTGATTTTATTGATAATTTTAAATATCTGTCGAGGGATTACCACGATAAAAAAAGCCGGGTAAACCCGGCTTTTTTATTGTCTGCGCAACGCGCGGATCGGATCAAGCCGCTTCCGGCTTCGATTCCGTCACCGCCGGCACTTCCGGACGATCCAGCAATTCGACATAGGCCATCGGCGCATTGTCGCCCTTGCGGAAGCCGAACTTCAGGATGCGCAGGTAACCGCCGTTGCGCTTGGCAAAGCGCGGACCCAGCAGTTCGAACAGCTTGACCACATTCTCGCGATCGCGCAGGCGATCAAACGCCAGACGGCGATTCGCCAGCGTGGGCTTTTTGCCGAGAGTGATGATCGGTTCCACGACCCGGCGCAATTCCTTGGCTTTGGGCAAGGTGGTTTTGATCGCTTCATGGCGCAGCAGTGAGTTGGCCATGTTGCGCAGCATCGCGAGGCGATGGCTGCTGGTGCGATTGAGTTTTCGTAAACCGTGACGATGACGCATGATGCCCTCTTAGATCTTTTCCAGGCCGGCAGGCGGCCAGTTTTCCAGCTTCATACCCAGCGTCAGGCCGCGGGATGCGAGCACTTCCTTGATTTCGTTCAGCGACTTGCGACCCAGATTCGGAGTCTTCAGCAACTCGGTCTCGGTACGCTGGATCAGGTCGCCGATGTAGTAGATGTTTTCGGCTTTCAGACAGTTCGCCGAACGCACGGTCAGCTCCAGGTCGTCCACCGGACGCAGCAGCACCGGGTCGATCTGCGTGGCTTTTTTCTCTTCGATCAGCGCCGGGGTGCCTTTGAGATCGGCAAAAACCGACAGCTGCTCGACCAGCACGCGTGCGGCATAGCGAACCGCCTCTTCAGGATCAATGGCGCCGTTGGTTTCAATGTCGATCACCAGCTTGTCGAGGTCGGTACGCTGTTCGACGCGCGCCGATTCCACTGCGTAGCTGACGCGACGCACCGGGCCGTAGGAGGCGTCGAGCATCAGGCCGCCGACGCTGCGCGTGTCGTCCACTCCGCGACGCGTCACTGCGGCGACATAGCCACGGCCTTTTTCGACCTTGATCTGCACGTCGAGCTTGCCGCCCGCGGTCAGATGGGCAATCACGTGATCCGGGTTGACGATTTCAACGTCGTGCATCGGCTCGATATCCGCAGCGGTGACCACGCCTTCGCCCGATTTTTTCAGGGTCAGGATGGCTTCGTCGCGGTTATGCAGGCGCAGCACGATGCCTTTCAGGTTGAGCAGGATGTCGACGACGTCTTCCTGCACACCGTCGATCGTGGAGTATTCGTGCAACACGCCGGCGATCTTGACTTCGGTCGCGGCGTAGCCGGGCATCGAGGACAGCAGGGTACGACGCAGCGCATTGCCGAGCGTATGGCCGTAACCGCGCTCGAAGGGCTCCATCGTGACCTTCGCATGGAACGGGGACACACCCTGCACGTCAATGATCCGTGGCTTGAGGAAGGCGCTGCTGGACATGGCTTGACTACCTCTCGGGAATTATTTCGAGTACAGCTCGACGATGAGCGACTCGTTGATGGTGGAAGGCAATTCGGAGCGTTGCGGCCGTGCCTTGAAAGTGCCTTTCAGCGCTTTCGCATCGACCTCAACCCATTCCGGATACCCGCGTGATTCGGCGGCTTCGGCGGCGCCCTTGATGCGCAGCTGCGCCTTGGCGGCCTGCGCCACCTCGACGACATCGCCGGGGCGGCACTGATAAGACGGGATGTTCACGCGCTTGCCGTTGACCAGGATGCCGTTGTGGCGCACCACCTGACGGGCCTCCGTGCGCGATGCGCCGAAACCCATGCGGTAGGTCACCGTATCGAGACGGCTTTCCAGTCCCTGCAGCAGCGCTTCGCCGGTCACACCCTTGCTCGCCGACGCTTCCTTGTAAGTCTTGCGGAACTGGCGCTCGAGAATGCCGTAAATGCGGCGCACCTTCTGCTTTTCGCGCAGCTGCACGCCGTAGCCGGACAGACGGGTGCTTTTCTGGCCGTGCTGGCCCGGCGGATAGTTACGGCGCTCAATCGCGCACTTGTCGGTGAAACACTTCTCCCCCTTGAGGAAGAGTTTTTCGCCTTCACGCCGGCATTGCCGGCATTTTGCATCGAGATTCCTGGCCACTGTGGGATCTCCCTTAGATTCGGCGCTTCTTCGGAGGACGGCAACCGTTATGCGGCACGGGCGTCACATCCGAGATGCTGGTGATTTTGAAACCGACGGCGTTCAGCGCGCGTACTGCAGACTCGCGGCCCGGCCCCGGGCCCTTGATCAGGACTTCGATGTTTTTCACGCCGCATTCCTGCGCAAGGCGGCCGGCCTTTTCCGCGGCGATCTGCGCGGCGAAAGGGGTCGATTTGCGCGATCCCTTGAAACCGTTGCTGCCCGAAGTTGCCCAGGCCAGCGCATTGCCCTGACGGTCAGTGATGGTGACGATGGTGTTGTTGAAGGACGCATGCACGTGCGCCACGCCTTCCGCCACGTTTTTCTTGACCTTCTTGCGAACCCTGGTGCTTGCCTTAGCCATAAATAGTCGCTCTCAGTTACGCAGCGGTAGGCCGCTGGATTTTTACTGCTGCCTTGCGCGGACCCTTGCGGGTGCGGGCGTTTGTGCGTGTACGCTGGCCGCGCATCGGCAGTCCGGCGCGATGGCGCTTGCCGCGCCAGGTGCCGAGGTCCATCAGCCGCTTGATATTCATCGAAATCTCGCGGCGCAGGTCGCCTTCGGTCGTGACTTTCGCCACCTGCTCGCGCAATTTGTCCATGTCCGAATCGGACAGATCCTTCATCTTGGTCGCGGTGTTGATGCCCGCCGCGGCACAAATCGCACGGGCGCGGCTGCGGCCCACGCCGAAGATTGCCGTCAGCGCGATTTCCGCGTGCTGATGATTTGGTATGTTGACGCCACCTATGCGGGCCATCTGTTACCCCACCAATGAAAAACTGACAATTATAACTTTTGACAGGCTCATATTCAATGAACCGGTCAACCCTGACGCTGCTTGTGGCGCGGATCCTTGCAGATCACCCGAACGACGCCATTGCGCTTCACAACCTTGCAGTTGCGGCACATGCGCTTAACCGATGCTTGCACTTTCATGTCGTACCTCTTTCGCTCGCTGCTGCCTATTTCGCCCGGAAAATGATCCGCCCCTTGGTCAAATCATAGGGCGTCAATTCCACTGTTACCTTGTCCCCGGGCAGAATGCGGATGTAGTGCATGCGCATTTTTCCCGAGATATGGCCAAGTACTACGTGACCATTCTCCAACTTCACCCGAAACGTTGCATTGGGCAGGTTTTCAACGACCTCCCCCTGCATCTCTATGGTGTCTTCTTTAGCCATTACCGCGCCGGGAACACACCGCCTTTGAAGTTTGCCTTCTTCAACAGACTTTCATACTGATGCGACATCACGTAAGCCTGCACCTGCGCCATGAAATCCAGCGTCACCACCACGATGATCAGCAACGAAGTGCCGCCGAAGTAAAAGGGCACGTTCTTCCAGACAATCAGCAGTTCCGGCACCAGGCAGACCAGCGTGACATACAGCGCTCCAGCCAGAGTCAGGCGCATGGTGACTTTTTCAATGTAGCGGGCCGTCTGGTCTCCGGGCCTGATTCCCGGAACAAACGCACCGCTTTTCTTCAGGTTTTCCGCGGTTTCCTTGGGATTGAACACCAGTGCCGTATAGAAAAAACAGAAGAAAATGATCGCAGCGGCATAAAACAGCGTGTACACCGGTTGCCCCGGATGCAGCACCGCGGCAACGTTCTTCAACCACAGCATGCCTTCGTTCTCACCCAGCCAGCCGGCGACAGTGCCCGGAAACAGGATGATGCTCGAAGCAAAAATCGGCGGGATCACGCCCGACATGTTCAGCTTCAGCGGCAGGTGGGACGACTGTCCGCCGTAGACCTTCCGCCCTACCTGGCGTTTGGCGTAATTCACCAATATCTTGCGCTGGCCCTTTTCGACAAAGCAGACAAATGCCGTAACCGCGATCACCAGCACGAAGATGAACAACACAAAGGGGATCGAAAACGCCCCGGTCCGCGCCAGTTCCAGCGTGCCGCCGACCGCCTGCGGGAACCCCGCGGCAATGCCGGCAAAAATCAGCAGCGAAATGCCGTTGCCGATGCCGCGCTCCGTGATCTGCTCGCCCAGCCACATCAGGAACATGGTGCCGCTCACCAGCGTGATCATCGCCGTCAGCCGGAACATCAGGCCCGGATCAACCGCCACCTTCTGCTGCTCGAATGCAATCGCGATGGCCAGACCCTGCACAATCGCCAGCGCCGCGGTGCCATACCGCGTGTACTGCGTAATCTTGCGCCGTCCGGACTCTCCCTCCTTTTTCAGGGCTTCCAGGGTCGGCGAAACGACGGACATCAACTGCATGATGATCGATGCCGAGATATACGGCATGATGCCCAACGTGAAAATCGAGAAGCGTGACAATGCACCGCCCGAGAACATGTTGAACATGTCAAGGATGCCGCCGCGCTGGGAACGGAACAGCTCGGCCAGCTGTGCCTGATCGATGCCCGGCACCGGGATATAGGATCCGATGCGGAACACGATCAGCGCGCCCACGAGAAACAGCAGGCGACGCTTCAAGTCACCGAATTTCCCCGAGCCCGGCAGTGCGGAACCAACAGCCAACGCTTAACTCCCGGCCTTGTCTGCTTCTGCCGGCTGCTCGACGCTGCCGCCGGCGCGCTCGATGGCTGCACGCGCACCCTTGCTGGCCAGCACGCCTTTCAGCGCGATTTTGCGCTTGAGCTCGCCGGCAAGTATCACTTTGGCGCGAACTGCCAGCCGGGGTACGGCACCGGCTTCTTTGAGTACCGCCAGGTCAATGGTGTCCGCCTTCAATTTCTGCAGGGCATCCAGCCGCACCTCTGCGGTATCACCCGCTGACAATGACTGGAATCCGCGCTTCGGCAGACGGCGATGCAGCGGCATCTGGCCACCCTCGAATCCAACCTTGTGAAAGCCGCCCGCGCGCGCTTTCTGGCCCTTGTGACCGCGTCCGGCCGTCTTGCCGTTGCCGCAACCGATGCCGCGACCGACACGCTTCTTTTCGCGTTTGGCGCCGGCTGCCGGCTTGATTTTGTTCAGTTCCATTTAGCCCTCGCAGCGAACGAGATAAGACACTTTGTTGATCATTCCACGAATCGCCGGGCTGTCAGCCAGTTCGACGGTGTGGTTGATGCGCCGCAATCCGAGACCGCGCAGCGATGCCCGGTGTTCGGGCCGGGTACCGATCAGGCTGCGAACCTGCGTAACCTTGATGGTTTTGCCCTGTGTTTTAGCTTGAGTCTTGGCCATGACTTATCCCTGGATTTCCTCGACCGATTTGCCGCGCTTGGCGGCAACTTCAGCAGGCGTGTTCATCGCGGTCAGACCGTTGATGGTTGCACGCACAATGTTGTAGGGGTTGGTCGATCCGATGCACTTGGCCAGGATGTTGGCGACCCCCATCACCTCGAGCACGGCGCGAACCGGGCCACCGGCAATGATCCCCGTGCCTTCCGAGGCCGGCTGCATGTAAACCCTGGAAGCACCATGGCGCCCCATCACGGCATGCTGCAGCGTGCCGTTTTTCAACTGGACCTTGACCATCTTGTGGCGCGCTTCCTCCATGGCCTTTTGCACGGCAACCGGAACTTCGCGTGCCTTGCCTTTGCCCATTCCGATGCTGCCGTCACCATCACCAACGACCGTCAGCGCCGCAAAACCCATCACCCGGCCGCCCTTGACAACCTTGGTGACGCGGTTGATGGCCACCATCTTTTCGCGCAAGCCGTCACCACGCTCTTCGCCGGTTTGCATCTTCGATGCCTGCATTTTTGCCATGGACCGCTCCGTCAGAACTTGAGGCCGGCTTCGCGCGCGGCTTCCGCCAGCGCCTTCACCCGACCGTGATATTTGTAACCGGAGCGGTCAAACGCGACCTTCTCCACACCGGCCTGCTTTGCCCGCTCCGCAATGCGTTTGCCGATGGCCGCAGCTGCCGCCGAACTGCCGCCTTTCGGCATTGCAGTCCGCATTTCTTTTTCCGACGACGATGCGCTGGCCAGCACCTTGGAGCCGCTGGCATCAAACACCTGGGCATAGATGTGGCCGTTGGAACGGTACACGGTAAGCCGCACGGCCTTGAGTTCGGCAATTTTGGCCCGCGTGCTGCGCGCACGCCGGAGACGCTCTGTTTTTTTGTCAAACATGATCTGTCCGCCTACTTCTTCTTCGTTTCCTTGAGCACAATGCGCTCATCGGCATAACGCACACCCTTGCCTTTGTAGGGCTCGGGCGGCCGGTAATTTCGAACGTCAGCAGCGACCTGGCCAACCAGTTGCTTGTCTGCGCCCTTGATGATGATTTCGGTCTGGGTCGGGGTTTCCGCCTTCACTCCCTGGGGCAACTGATGCACCACCGGATGGGAAAAACCCAGCGTGAGGTTGAGCTTGTCGCCCTGCGCCTGAGCGCGGTAACCCACGCCGACCAGCGTCAGCTTTCGCTCAAAACCCTTGCTGACCCCGTGAACCATGTTGGCAACCAGCGCACGCGTAGTGCCGCTGATGGCATTGGCCTGGCGCGAATTGTCATTGACCTTGATCTCAAGGCGATTCTCGATCTTCTCCACTTTCACGTTGGGCGTCAGCTGCTGCGCCAGCGTGCCAAGGGGGCCTTTGACCGATATCCGGTCAGCGCCGATCGTCACTTCCACTTTTTCCGGCAACGCAACCGGGCTTTTTCCGACTCTGGACATGGCTCGCTCTCCGTTACGCCACGATGCAGAGCACTTCGCCGCCGATGCCCATGCCCCGGGCCTTGCGATCGGTCATCACACCCTTGGAGGTGGAAACGATGGCAACACCGAGGCCGTTCATCACGCGCGGAATGTCACGGCTGGGTTTGTAGATGCGCAGGCCGGGACGGCTCACGCGCTCGATTTTTTCGATTACCGGGGAGCCAGCGTAATACTTGAGGCTGACCTGAAGTTCAGGCTTGGACGCTTCGCCGCGTACGGCGAAATCGTCAATGTAACCCTCGTCCTTCAGCACCTTGGCAATCGCCACCTTCAACTTGCTCGAAGGCATCGACACGGACTCCTTTTCCGCCTGCTGTGCATTGCGGATG
>CAZSIR010000018.1:0-30951 GCA_964606765.1 uncultured Bordetella sp.
GACATCGCCCTTTCACGGCGGTAACCGGGGTTCGAATCCCCGTGGGGACGCCAGTAAAAAGCAACGGCCCGCCGCAAGGCGGGCCGTTTGTCTTTTCACCCGCACCATTCAGCCTGAAGTCAGGGTATTTTATGGTTTGGCTGATCTGCGCCGGCGGAAATACCCGCTGTGCCGCATCAGCTTGATTGCGGGAGGCATTGATGACGGGAATCGACTGGACTGCGTTCACGCCATGGCCGGCTTTCGCCGGCGGCCTGCTGATCGGCGCCGCCGCGGGCATGCTGGTGCTGCTGAACGGGCGCATTGCCGGCATCAGCGGCATCATCGGCGGCCTGCTCCAGCCGGTGCGGGGGGATGTGGTGTGGCGCGCGGCTTTCATCGCCGGTCTGCTGATGGCGCCGCTGGCCTATGCCGGCGTCACCGCGCTGCCGGCGCTGCAGATGGATGCGGATTACGCCGCCCTGGTGCTGGCGGGCCTGTTGGTCGGCATCGGTACGCGATACGCATCGGGCTGCACCAGCGGCCACGGCGTCTGCGGATTGTCGCGGCTGTCGCCGCGTTCGCTGGTCGCGACCCTGGCTTTCATGGCGGCGGGGTTTGTCACGGTGTTCGTGATCCGCCACCTGCTTCAGGTCTGAGGGATATGCGATGAATATGTTTGCATCGTTCCTGGCCGGACTGGTTTTCGGGCTGGGCCTGATCATTTCGGGCATGGCGAATCCGGCGAAGGTGCTCGGGTTTCTTGATCTGGCCGGCGCCTGGGATCCCTCGCTGGCGTTTGTGATGGCCGGCGCCATAGCAGTCGGCACGATTGCTTTTTTTGTCGCGCGAAAACGCACGGCAGCCTTTCTGGGTGCTCCGATGAAACTGCCGGCATCGCACGACATTGATCGGCGGCTGGTCGGCGGCAGTCTGCTGTTTGGTGTGGGCTGGGGTCTGGCCGGCATCTGTCCCGGCCCCGGCATTGTGGTGCTCGGCATGGGCGAACTGAAGGGACTGGTATTCGTTGCCGCCATGCTGGCGGGGATGGGCTTATGGACCTTGTTCGAAACCGGCCGGAAGCTTCGGGCTTGAAGGTTCTCCGGCTGCAGCGTCAGGCCGTGTTCCGCTGCCGGCGCATTGCGAGGCCCGGGCGCATGCGCTAGAGTCCGCAGTCTTTCCGCTGCACCGCATTGCCGTCATGTTTCACCTGTTTGCAGGAGTCCACAATGAAGCAGAAAGTCCGTCTGGTCGTTCCGGAAGCGCCGTCGCCGCAGGCTGTTGCCGTTACCGAGAGCCGTGCCGTTGCCAAGGGCGGCATCCGCCTCGGCATACTCGACAACAGCAAGGGCAACGCCGATCACCTGCTGAGGTTCATCGTCGACGGCGTCAAGGCGCTGCTGCCGGTGGCTTCGGTGGTGTCCTTGCGCAAGGAAAGCGTCAGCCTGCCGGCACCGGATGCCATCCTCGATCAACTCGCTGCGGAATCGGATTACGTCCTGACCGCAATGGCTGATTGAGGGTCGTGCACGTCGTGGAGTGTCCACGACATGTCGAACCTCCGGAAGCGCGGTCTGACGACCGCAGTGATCTGCTCCGGCCCCTTCATGAAACTGGGGCAGGCCCAGGCGCGCGTATTCGGCGTACCGGATCTGCCGTTGCTGCTGATTCCGCATCCGCTGGGCGGCGTGAGCATCGAGCAGGTGCAGGCGCGCGCCGAAATCGCGGTGCCGCTGTTCGTTGATCTGGTGAAGGAGCGCATGAAATGAGCGGCCTCGCGCAAATGCTGGAAATGTCGGGTGCGAGCGTCGAGGCCGAAGACGATTTTGACGCCATCAATGCGCTGATGCGGGAAAAGGGCTGGAGCGACGGCCTGCCCGTCGTGCCGCCGACCGAGACGCGTGTCGCGGCAATGCTGGAATACTGTGACCGTCCCTGGGACCAGCCGATCGCAAAAATTCCGCCGCGCTGGGGCGAGGCGACGCCGCTGCGGCTCGCCGCCAACGCGGTGATGGCGGGTTGCCAGCCGCGTTATTTCCCGCTGTTCATGCTGGCCATCGAGGCGATGTGCGAGGAGCCGCTGAATCTCTACGGCGTGCAGGCGACGACGCATCTTTGCGCGCCGCTGGTCATCGTCAACGGTCCGGTGGCGAAAGAACTCGACATCAACGGCGGCCACAACGCCTTCGGCCCGGGACATCAGGCGAATGCGACCATCGGCCGCGCGATCCGGCTGGCGCTGGTCAACATCGGCGGCGCGATTCCGGCGCTGGGCGACATGTCGACCTTCGGTTCGCCGGCAAAATACAGTTATCTCGTGGCCGAAAACGAGGCCGAGAATCCCTGGGAGCCGCTGCATGTGGAGCGCGGCCTGCCGCGCGAGGCCAGCGCGGTGACGGTGATCGGCGCCGAATGCCCGCATAACGTCAATGACCACGAAAGCCTCAGCGCCGAGGGATTGCTGATGACCATCGCCGGCACCATGGGCAGCACCGGCGTCAACGACATTTATTACCAGGCGCAGCCGCTGGTGATCATGGGGCCCGAGCATGCAAAGATGGTGGCGTCCGGATTCAGCAAGGCCGGGGCGAAAAAATTCCTCCAGCAGCATGCCCACCTGCCGGTGAAAAAATTCTCCCGGGAAAACATTGATCGCCGCATCAGGATCACCTTCAAGGACCGGCTGGCCAATCCGAAGCCCGAGGATCTGATGTACACCGTGCAGCGGGCCGAAGACCTGCTGATCGCGGTGATCGGCGGGGCCGGCAAGCATTCGGCTTTTGTGCCGACCTTCGGCGCGACCCGCGCGGTGACCCGCGCGCTGAAGACCGCGGACGGCAGGCTGGCGAAATCGGTGGAGGATTTCCGTCGCGCGTAAGTTTTTCGGGAGTTGCGCCACCAATCCTCTGAACCATGGCTACTCCCGCCCAAGGCATCGCCAAACACGGCTTTCGCATCTGGTATGAACGCCAGCTGATTGAAAGCCATGTTTACTTTGTCACCGGTTTCCTGTGCGCGGTGCTGATCATGGCGCTGATGGAGGAGCTGAACCTGCGCGGCCCTGGGCCGTTGTCCCTGTCATCGCTGGCCATGATCCTCGCCGCAACGCTGCTCGGCATCGTCGCGATGCGCCGCTACATGCGCATGCTCAATCGCGCGGAGGCGCTGGCGGAGCAGTGTGTCTGTCCCGCCTGCGCCAGCTACGGCACCATCCGCGTCCTCGGCGCCGGCACGGTGGAAACCGATGATCATCCGCAATGGATGCGCGTGTCCTGCAAGAAATGCGACCACCAGTGGCGCGTGGAGAGTCTATAGCCGGCGAATTAAACTCTTTAAAATCAAATAGTTGTAGTTCCCCTCCCGGGCGCCCGCCCAATCCTGCCTTGACACTGCGCGCCGTACGGCGTTTTCATGGTGTCCTCCGCGTGTTGCCTGCCCGTTTCCGGGTGTTTTTTTCGGTTTTTCCTTTTCCGGGTTTTCCATGCTCAAACTTCAGCGCTACTGGCGAGCGGTCTCCATCACCCTGCTGCTGGCCGTGGCCGCAGCGCCGGTGCAGGCGGCGGATCCGGTGACGCTGTTCCTGCTGAAGATGCTGCGCGACCAGTTGGCGACTTCGGTGATCGAGTCCGCAGTGGACGGCATGCCGCAGTCCGCGCCGCGCGCCCCGGCGCAGTCGGCCCTGGCGGGCGTGCATGGCGTCAGCGAGGCGCAGCTGCGCGCGCTGGTGGATGCCGGTTTCCCGCATCTGGATGACACGCAGCGCAGCGAGGTTTATGCCAGCCTGACGCGCATGCTGGCGGATCCGAAAAACGCGCTGGCGCGGCCCCTGATCATCGAGCAGCTGGCGATCAAGGCTTCCGCGGTGCGCGCTGCGCATGAACGCCTGTCGGCGCTGTCGCTGGCTGAAAAACGCGCGATAGCCGTGGATGCCCGCGCGGAATACGAGCGGCTGCCGGCGCAGGAGCGCGAGCAGATGCTGCAGTTGCTGAGGGCGCGCGTGGCGCCGATACCGCGCGACCTGAACGATCTGATCCTGGCTGAATTCAGCGCGGTTCAGACGCTGGCCGGGGCGCCTGCCGCCCCGGTGCCGTAACAACCGCAGTTGTTTAATCGCCGGCGCTGGCGCTTTTCAGCACCGATTGCGGCGCGCGCAGCGGCCGCGCTTCATTGCGGTCGCCGCGGGCCACATCGCCGCAGATTTCCGCACCTTCCTCGATCTTGATCTTGCCGTAGCGGATTTTTCCCGAGACGCGCCCGCTGGCATGGATGATCAACTGATCGCGCGCGGTCAGTTCGCCGTCGAAGCGGCCGCGGATTTCAGCGATGTCGATGCTGACCTTGCCGTTGAACACGCCGTGTTCGGCGATCTGCACCACGCGGCTGTCCATCGAGGCTTCGACGGTGCCTTCCACCACCAGCGTGTCGCAGTCGGTGATTTCCACGCCTTTCAGCTTGATGTCCGGTCCGACGATCAGCCGGCTGCCGGTGCCGCCCTCGGTTTTGGCGCGTTCCGGCGGGGATTCCGGGCGCGGGGCGGGCGCGGCGGGGCGCGTTACAGACTCAGGGCCCTGGCCGAGGGCGGGCGTGACATTGACGTTGCGGCGGGCGGCGTCTTCGTTTTTTTTGAAGAATGAATCTCGATTCAGCATGGAACCTCCTGATGTGGGCGCGCCCTGTGAGGGGTGCAGTAAAAAATGGCCTGCAGGTGCACAGCACACTAAGCAACATCAGGGCCACAAAAAAATATCAATAAAATCAAATACTTATAAAATTCCTGTGGAATAATGCCTGAAATCCGTCGTTACCCAGAGACGAGGATCGGGGGATTAAGCTTAACTAATTGTTTTTAATGGCTATTTCAGGTCGTTTCAGGGCGACGACCGGAAGCGGAAAATCACCCGTCGCGGCGGATTTTCCATAAAAAAACGCGGCGGCATCAGCCGCCGCGTTTACTCAGCGTGCCCGCGAGGGCCGCTTTGACCGGGAGGGAGGAGGTCTCCCGGTCGGAGTCGCGCGATCCGCAGTGGGGCGGATCAGTGTTTGACGCTGGGCTTCATGAACAGCGAGGCGCCCAGCTGTTCAATCTTGCGGGTGACCCACAGAATCGCGTCCACCAGTGCATCGGCGTCACGCATGGCATTGATGGCGGCCTGGCGCTCGGTGGCGCTCATTTGCACGGCGTTGATCTTGTCGTATACGACTGAGCCAAATTTGACTTCAAAATTGCTTTTCATGATATTTACCTAAACCTTTCCAGTAGTTCGCCGTCCCGGCGTTGAGGTCTCACTGTCATATAACTCAATGAGTTCGGACTGAATTATAGACCCGGGGATACCCGGTTTGTTGCGTCGCACCACCTGATAGTTTGTCAATAATCGATTAAGTTATGCTAAGCTGAACGTCATTATGTCGCAACGATTGCCCCCATTAAACGCCTTGAAGGCTTTTGAGGCCGCCGCCCGCCATTTAAGTGTGAAAAAAGCCGCGGTCGAGCTCAATGTGACCCCGGCGGCGGTCAGCCACCAGATCCGCACGCTGGAAGAATATTTGAACGTCCAGCTCTTCCATCGCTACAACCGCGCGCTGGAATTGACCGATGCTGCGCGGGCCTGCCTGCCCAAGCTGCGCGAAGGTTTTGATTGCCTGGCGCAGGCCGTGGACCGGCTGCGCACCCACACCAGCGGCGGCATGCTGACGGTCAGCGCGGCGCCGTCGTTTGCCGCGCGCTGGCTGATGCCGCGCCTGCATCGTTTTATTGCCGCACACCAGGAAGTCGACGTGCGGATCTCGGCGCGCATGCGCCGCGCCAGCGTCGACGGCAAGGCGGACGTCGCGGAGCGCGCCACGATCGAGAACTGGCTGGATGATTCGGATGTGGCGATTCTCTACGGCCACGGCCATTACCCCGATCTGGATGTGCACAAGCTGCTGCCGCTGGAGATCACGCCGATCTGCAGTCCGCAGGCGCTGGCGGGCGAGCATCCCCTGCGCACGCCGGAGGATCTGAAGCACCACATGCTGCTGCATGACGACACCGGCGAGATGTACGACGGTGAATCGTTCTGGGATGTCTGGCTGAAGGCGGCCGGCGTGAAAAGCGTCGATGCCAAGCGCGGCGCGCGTTTCAGCCATGCCGTGCTGGCGTTTGAAGCGGCGATGGATGCGGTCGGCGTCGTCGCATCAATGCCGGCACTGGCCGCCGAGGACATCGTGGCCGGCCGGCTGGTGATGCCGTTTCCGCTGCGCGTGCCGCTGCAGTCGGCCTATTACCTGGTGTGCGAGCCGCATGCAAAAACGCGTCCCGCGGTTGCCGCATTCCGCGACTGGCTGATTGCCGAGGCGGCGAAGGATGCCGCGCTGGTCGGAACCGCCTAGGGCAGGCGCCTAGGTCGCCGGACCCGGAACCGGCTTTGCCGCGCCGCGGTCGATCTGGCGGTCATCCACCGGCAGGTTGAGCAGGGCGGCAACAAGCCCCATGCCGATGGTCAGCAGCCACATGATCGTGTACGAACCTGTGGCGTCAAACACGTAGCCGCCGATCCACACGCCGGCGAAACTCCCGACCTGGTGAAAAAAGAACGCGATGCCGGTCAGCGTCGACAGGTATCTGACGCCGAACACATGCGCGATCAGTCCGCCGGTCAGCGGCACGGTGCCCAGCCAGAGGAAACCGATGGCGGAGGAAAACAGGAAAACCGACAGCGGCGTCACCGGCAGCAGGATGAAGATTGCGATCACCAGCGAGCGCGTGAAATAAAGCAGCGACAGCAGGTATTTCTTGGTGTGCCTTCCGCCCAGCCAGCCCCAGGCATAACTGCCGATCATGTTGAAAAAACCGATCAGCGCGAGGCCGATCATGCCGGTCTCCGGCGTCATGTGCTGGTCCACCAGGTAGGCCGGAAAGTGCACGGCGATGAACAGCAGCTGGAAACCGCAGACCGTGTATGCGGTGCACAGCAGCAGGTAGCCGCGATGCGCGAAGGCTTCTCGCAGCGCTTCACCGGCGGATTGTTTGAACAGCGCGGCGGCCTGCGTGCTTCTGTCTTCGACCAGCGCGCTCGACAGCGGGATGATCACCAGCACGGTCACGGCAAGGATGACCAGCGCCTGCATCCAGCCGACCTGGTTGATCAGCCACTGGCCGTAAGGGAGCATCGCAAACTGGCCAAAGGAGCCCGCAGCGCCGGCAATGCCCAGCGCCACGCTGCGTTTTTCCGGCGGGAAGGCGCGGCCGATGACGCCGAACACGATGGAAAAACCGCTGCAGCCCAGCGATGCGCCGATCAGCAGTCCGGCGCTCAGCGTCAGTTCCAGCCCGGTGCCGGAAACCGACATCAGGTAGAGGCCCAGCGCGTAGAGCAGCGCGCCGCCGACCAGCACGCGCGCGGTGCCGAACTTGTCGGCGATCAGGCCGGTGATCGGCTGTGAAATGCCGTAGAGCAGGTTCTGGATCGCAATGGCAATGGCGAAGGTTTCGCGGCCGATGCCGAGGTCTGCGGTCATCGGCTGCAGGTAGAGGCCGAAATTGTGGCGCACACCGAGGGCCACGGTGAGGATCATGCCGCCGCAGAACAGGACCACGGCGGGTGTGCGCCAGTTGGAGGAAGGCATGGGAGCGTTCAGCAAAGCGGCGATTCTAGCGGAAAGCCCTGCGGATCATCCGGCGAGCGTTGTTTTTCCGGTAAAATCCGGGCCTGCCGAACCAGGCGCCGGTGCATTGCCGGAAGCCGCGGCCCGTGATGCCCGGCAATCCCGTGCCCGCACGGTTGTTCTGCAGCTTTGGCCGTTTCGGGGAGTGGCGCAGTCCGGTAGCGCAGGGCGTTTGGGACGCCAAGGTCGCAGGTTCGAATCCTGTCTCCCCGACCAGAATCTTTGCTGTTTTTACTGAATCGACTGGACCGCATCATGCTGTTCGCACTGTTCCTGGGGGCGATACTGGGTTTCATGCCGATCCCGGCGCCTGCCGCCTTCCTGATCCTGACCGCGGCGCTGGGCGTCAAAGCCCTGGTCGATGTGCGCTACGAAAAAATGCCGCTGTTCGACTCCCCGTCGCCATTCCTGCTCTATTGCCACAACCTCGCCGAGCGCGGCGAGGAAACCGGTTATGCGTGGATCAGCTATACGCTGCAGCTGGTGGTCTTCGGGCTGATCTTTGGCGGCGGCTTGCTGGCTTTTGCGCGTTATCTGCGCGCCTGATCCGCTTCGGTCGAGATCCGGAACGGACTGAAGTCGGTGTTGCGGTCGTAGTGGTCCTCGTTCTCCGCCCGTTTCAGGAAATTCACGATCTTGTAGGTGAGCGGGGTGAAAACCACCTCGACGCCGACCTTGGTGAGGAACTGTGCGAGCATGACCAGCGGCAGTTTGTCATCCGGAATGATGCCGGCGCCGTAAAAGGCGAGCGGGTAAAACAACGCTGAATCCACCGCTTCCCCGGCGATGGTGGAGCCGATGGTGCGCGTCCACAGCCAGCGTCCCTGCGTGGCGACTTTCATCCGCGCCAGCACATAGGAATTGACGAATTCGCCGCAGAAGTAGGCGAGCATTGATGCGGCGACGATGCGCGGCGTGTTGCCGAAGGCGATTTCGTAGGCGCCCTGGTGCTGCCAGAACGGGGCGGGGGGCAGCGCCACGACGATGGTGGTCATCAGCGAGGCGAATCCCAGTCCGGCAAACCCGGCCCAGATCACCCGGCGCGCGCGGGCATAGCCGTAGACTTCGGTCAGCACATCGCCGAACACATAGGAGATCGGGAAAAACAGCACCCCGGCGCCGAAGGTGACGGCGCCCAGCAGCGGCAGGTCGAGCTGCGCAATTTTTGCCGGGCCGATCAGGTTGGAGCAGATCAGCACCGTGACGAAAGCCGCCATCACGAATTCGTAGTAGCGGTAACTGCGCTGTGGCGTCATGGCTGATGGCAAAAAGCGGTGGCCGCAGATGTCACGGAGGGCAAGATGAAAACCGGGTCGGGATGGTCATTGCTGGAACGTTTCCGGCCTGCCTCGCAGTCCTGTTTTTTGGTTTTCCCCTGTGCGCCCTGTGGCCATGACTCCGGCTTTTGATTTTTATGTCAGCGAACCGGCGCAGTGCTGCTGGAATGCCGGGCGCGCGGACACGGTCTTGAACCAGCGTTCGAAATTCGGCAGCGCCGGACGCTCGATCGGCAGGTTGAACCAGCGGTGCCCGATGACGGCCAGGGGGATGTCGCCCATCGTGAACTGCGCTCCGGCGAGATAGGGCTGTTTCGCGAGTTGGGCGTCGGCCATGGCGAGATTGGCGGCGAGTTTGCCGCGGCAGTCTTCCACTTCGGCCATATTGCGTTTTTCCGGCGGCGTGCGCACCAGGTTCCAGAAAATCGGCTTCATGAAATTCCACAACGTCGTGCTGTACCACTCCATCCAGCGGTCGGCGTCTGCTGCGATTTTCGGGTCGCTCGGGCACAGGGTGCCGAGGCCGTGCTTGCGCGCCAGGTAGCGCACGATGGCGTGTGATTCCCACAGCACGAAGCCGTCGTCATTGATCAGCGGCACAAGGCCGTTCGGATTCATCGCCTTGTATTCCGGCGTGTTGTTGATGCCGAACTGCATGCCGGCATCAATGCGCTCGTACTGGACGCCGGTTTCGGCGCAGCACCACAGCACTTTCTGGACATTGATGGAATTGGTGCGACCCCAGATTTTCAGCATTGCAGTGACTCCCTTGGCGGTTTTTTGGCGGGGCCCTAGTCTAGCAGCATGGTTGGGACGCGCTGCCGGCGGGCTATAATTTGCCCGCTTTACTGATGAAATGTTTCATGAACCGGGGAGGAATCACATGGGCGGCATGATCGAACTGACGGCGGCAGACGGGCACAAATTCGGCGCATACAGGGCGGAACCGGCGGGCAAGCCGCGCGGCGGCCTGGTGCTGGTGATGGAAATTTTCGGCGTCAACAGCCATATCCGTTCGGTGGCGGACGGGTACGCTGCCGACGGCTATCTGGTCGTTGCGCCGGCGATGTTTGACCGGGTGCAGCGCAACTATGAGTGCGGATACACGCCGCCCGAAATCGAGGCCAGCCGCGGCCTGATGCAAAAGGCCAGCCTCGATGATGCGATGAAGGACGTCACCGCCGCGCTGAAAGTGGCGCAATCCGCGGGGAAGGTCGGCATCGTCGGTTATTGCTGGGGCGGCACGGTGGCGTGGAAGGCCGCGGCGGACGTGGCCGGCATCGCCTGCTCGGCGCCGCATTACGGCGGCGGCATCCCGAACCACGCAACATTGCAGCCGAAATGCCCGGTGATGTTCCACTGGGGTGAAAAAGACCAGTCGATTCCGATGGAGGCCGTCAACAAGGTGAAGGCGGCACAACCCGGGGCGGAGCATTTTGTCTATCTGGCGGGGCATGGTTTCAACTGCGACCAGCGCGGTTCATTTGACGCGGGCAGCGCCAAGCTGGCACGGGATCGCACGCTGGCGTTTTTGCGCAAGCACGTGGGCTAGGACGTGTGCCAGGAAGTTCGGCACGCAAAAAAGCCGGCTGATGCCGGCTTTTTGTTGGCACCGGGCTCGTGGCCCCGGCTGGTTTCAGGCCGTCCGCCTGGTATCAATGCCCAGCCAGTGCATCGCCGGTGATTTTTCTCCGAAAAAGCCGATCTGGCCGCCGCGATTGTGCACGACATTGCCGAAAAAAACCGTCAGGTGGTCGGTGATGTAGTTGCGCAGGCAATACGCCGTGGGGATGCCGCGCAACAGGTTTGCCGCGGTTTCACCCAGGTCCAGGACATCCATGGTGTCCATCCGGCATTGCGGCGAGTCGCCTTCAATCAGCACCCGCTTGAGGCCGGTTTTTTTGATTGCAGCGGCGGCAGCCTGATGTATTTTTTTTGAGGCTTCCAGCGTGAACTGGAAGTTTGGCGCGAGTGCAACGTGCAGATGATCCCGGTGATGCTCGATGTTGAATTTTCCTGTCATGTGTTGATCCCTCCAATGGCATGCGGGCAGGCGCAATGACGCTTGTCCAAAAATTGAAATGTGGAATTTTTATCCAGGTTCAAGCCTGAATGTGTGCGGTGCTGCAGGGTGCAATTATGACAACGGGTTGTTGCGCAAGTTCCTTGCGGATTGCACGATGTGAAAGACCGGTTTCCCTGTCTGGCAGGCCCTATTGACCGGAACTGGCCCGCTTGTTGAATGCGACGAAGAATTGTTCGGCAGTTTTTTTTGCAACGCCGTCGATCAGGCGCGCGCCGACCTGCGCGAGTTTGCCGCCGATGCTGGCCTTGACGTTGTAACGCAGCCGCGTGCCGTCGCCTTCGGGCGTGAGGCCGACCTCGGCTTCGCCTTTGGCAAATCCGGCGACACCGCCCTGGCCTTCAAACTGCAGCGTGTAGGAATCCGGCGCCTGAACCGCAGCCAGCGTCATTTTCCCCTTGAATTTTGCCCTGACCGGTCCGACCTTCGCGGTCATGGTCAGCAGGTATTCGCTGTCAGACTGTTTTTCAATCGAGTCGCAGCCCGGAATGCAGTCTTTCAGTACCGCCGTATCGTTCAGTGCGTCCCAGGTGGCCTGCTGCGGCAGGGCGATCAGTTGCTCGCCGGTCATTTCCATTGCGTGTTTTCTCCAGAATTCTGCATCCCGATGTTACCGCATGCGGCGCGCTACAATAGGGGCATGCAAAACCCCGTTCGGAGTTGATGGATGGACAGTGTTGATCTGCAGGTGATTCGGACCGCCCGTGAATGGGTGGGAGGCGGTCGTCGCGTGGTGCTGGCCACGGTGATCCGCACCTGGGGTTCCGCGCCGCGTCCGATCGGCGCGCTGTCGGCGATTCGCGACGACGGCATGGTCGTGGGTTCCGTCTCGGGCGGTTGCGTCGAAGACGACATGATTGCCCGCGTGAAGGCGGGTACGCTGGCCGGAAACACGCCCACCACCACCAAATATGGCGTGTCCGCGGAAGAGGCGCAGCGCTTCGGGCTGCCCTGCGGCGGCACGCTGGAACTGGTGCTGGAACCGCTGACGGCAGACAGCGGCCTTGATGACCTGCTGGCGCGCATCGAACGCCACGAACTGGTGCTGCGCCGGCTCGACATGAAAACCGGTCGCGCGACCACCGGTCCTGCGCAGTGGCAGGATCAACTTGTATTCGACGGCGCCACGCTGACCACGGTTTATGGGCCGCGCTGGCGCCTGCTGATCATCGGCGCCGGGCAGTTGTCGGTCTACCTCGCGCAGATGGCGCAGGCGCTGGATTATCAGGTCACCGTCTGTGATCCGCGTGAAGAGTATACGGAGAGCTGGAACCTGCCCGGCACCGAACTGAAGCGCGGCATGCCTGATGACGTGGTGACGGCGATGAACCTTGACGGCCACAGCGCGGTGGTGACATTGACCCACGATCCGAAACTCGACGACATGGCGCTGCTCGAGGCATTGAAGTCGCCGGCGTTCTATATCGGCGCCATCGGTTCGCGCAAGAACAATGACGCGCGGCGCCAGCGCCTTGCAGAGTTTGACCTGTCGCAGGCGGAAATTGCGCGGCTGCACGGTCCGGTCGGTCTGAAGATCGGCAGCAAGACGCCGCCGGAGATCGCGGTGGCGATTCTTGCGGAAATGACCGCCATCCGTAACGGCGTGGATGTTGCAACCTTTGTCGAGCCGCCCAAGGCGACCACGGCGGGTTGTGCGGTGGATTAGGTAGGGCGCTTGCTCAGCGCCGGCCGTAAAAAAACACTTTAAAATCAAGTATTTATTTATTTTCTTGCAGGCGTCTTGGGATTTACTGATAATGATTCCTATTAAGGTAAGAGTTATCATTCAGACTCCATGTATATCTGTGTCTGCAACGGCGTAACCGAACGCGACATCCGCTCCGCCATCGATGATGGCGCACGGTCTTTTGCTGATCTGCAGCGTGAACTGGGCATTGCTTCAGGCTGTGGCCAGTGCACCCAGGAAACCAAGTGCCTGTTGCGCGAAGCGCGGCGCGAATGTTCGTTTGCCGGGTCCTTGCAGGCGGCTTAGCGGCCCGGTTCCACTTTTCACCGCACTTTCCTTTTTGCCGGCCTCCACGGCGCTGCCGTGTTCACGGTGCTGAGACGTATTCGCATTCTTGTTCCCATTCGCGGCGTGATTTTGTTCCTGTGTTAGGCTGCACCGTCATTTTTTACACGCGCGAGGTGCTGCCATGAAGGGCGACAAAAAAGTCATCAGCCATCTGAACAAGATACTCACCAACGAACTGACGGCGATCAACCAGTACTTCCTGCATGCCCGCATGTTCAAGAACTGGGGGCTGAAAAAACTCGGCGAGCATGAATACCATGAGTCGATCGACGAGATGAAGCATGCCGACAGGCTGATCGAGCGCATCCTGTTCCTGGAGGGTCTGCCCAACCTGCAGCAGCTCAACAAGCTGATGATCGGCGAGAACGTCAAGGAATGCCTGGGGTGCGACCTGAAGGCCGAAATGCACGGCCATCCGATGCTGAAGGACGCCATTGTCACCTGCGAGGAAGTCGGCGATTACATCAGCCGCGAACTGTTCGAAGACATCCTCGAGTCCGAGGAAGAGCACATCGACTGGATCGAAACCCAGCTCGACCTGATCGGCAAGGTCGGCATCCAGAACTACATGCAGTCGCAGATGGACGGGGGCGGCGCCTCCTGATCCTGGGCAGTCCGGGAACATCGTAAACGGGAATGTGCGCCCGGCATGGCCGGCTTCCCGGCGTGTTCAGCCACGCTGGCAGTATCGGAGGTCTATGCGGTTTTCGCGGCTTTGCGGTTGGCGAAATGCGACCATGCAAATGCAACAACCACCGAGAGCAGCACGAACAGCTGTGCCAGCATGGTTTCGACGGTGGCATAAATGCCCAGTGCGGGCAGGTTGAAATGGGTGAACGGCACCGCGGCGATCATGCCGGCTTCCTGCAGCGCCTTGATGCCGTGACCGGTGAACACCACGGCCAGCACGGCCATCAACGCTGAGCAGGCAGCAAAGAAGGGGCCGATCGGCAGGCGAATGCTGTAACGGAGTATTGCCCAGGCCAGCATCGCGAGCACTGCAATGCCGCAGAAGAAGCCGATGATTACCGAGCCGTGCGCGCCATCACCGACCTGTTGCCACAGCGCCTGATAAAACAGGACGGTCTCGAAGGCCTCGCGATAGACCGCGAGAAAAGACACCCCAGCCAGCGCCCACAGCGTGCCGCCCTGCAGCGCGGCGCCGAGATGCTGGTCGATGAATTTCTTCCACGCATGACCGTAACTCTTGCCGTGCAGCCAGAAGCCGACGTAGAGCAGGATGACTGCTGCGAGCAGTGCCGTGACGCCTTCGGTCAGTTCACGCGTGGCGCCGCCGATGGTGATCAGGCTCGATGCAAGGATCCAGGTAACGACGCCCAGCGCCAGCGCACCGATCCAGCCGAGATGGATCCACGGCATGGCTTCGCGGCGTCCGGATTTTTTCAAAAAAGCGACGATGGCGGCGACCACCAGCAGCGCCTCCAGTCCCTCGCGCACGAGGATGAAAAAGGCGGAGATGGCCGCCGTGGTGGGCGAGAGGCCGCCGCCGCCCAATCGGTCGGCGCTGGCGGCGAGCAGACCGTCGATGCGTTCCGCCAGTTGCGCCACCGCATCCACCGGCGCGCCGCGCCGCAGCAGGTCGCGGTAGGCGATCATCTGCGTTTCGACTTCCTGGCGCAGATTGCGATCCAGCGTATCGAGGCTGGATTCAACCAGCTCAAAGCCTTCAAGGTAGGACGTCAGCGCCAGCTGCTGTGCTTCAGCCGGTTTTCCGGCGCGGTAGGCCGCCAGGCTTTCGCTGAGCAGGCGACGGGCGTAGGGGATCGGCGCCTCATTGGTGGCCGTCGCAAGGGTTTGCGGATTGGCCTTCAGCCAGGCAAACACCGCCGCGACATCCGCGCCGTGTTTTGCGGCGACCGCATTGTCGGTGAGGGTGGCCATTGCGCGCAGCGTGCCGACTTCCTTTTTGCCGATGCCGGCCTGCCACAGCGCAGCCCCTTTTTTCGCGCGCTCCACATCCTGACCCAGCGTGGAAACATACTGTGCCAGTGCCCAGCGTTCATCCTCGCTCAACTTGCCGAAGCCGGTCATCGCGGTGCCGCCGACGCCCAGCGTGATGGTGCTGTAGAGCCCGTAGATGCTGCGCTGTGCCATGCGTGCGTGGTCATGGAAATTCGACGGTGACGGATCCAGCCCCTTGGCGGCGATGCCGTCGCCACGACCTTCGTTACCGTGGCATGCGGCGCATTGCGCGGCAAACAGAGTCGCGCCGCGTTTCAGGTCGGGGCTGGTCCTCGGCGCAACCGCCAGTTTGTAGGTTTCAATGATTTTCCAGCGCAGCGCGGAGGCGAGGGCGGTGATTTCCGCGCCGGGCGCCCTGGCGATGATGCGTTGCCTCAGCTGCCCGGCCTGCGCGAGCAGCGCTGCCTGTTCGGGAACGGGCGGCAGTTTCGCCAGCAGTACGCCGGACTGTGTCGCAAACTCCAGTTGTTCACTGTATTCGGTTTCATCCAGGACCTTGCCGTCTTTGACGAACTGCGCGTAGTCGACGCTGATGTAATCGAGCATGTGTACGATGGTTTGGACTGTGTCATCGGCGCGCGCGCCCAGTGACAGTGCCAGCAAAGCCGCCAGCAGCAGGCGTGTGATCATCGGCAGCGGATTGCGGCCAATATTGTTCATGGCCGGGGGCTGACGAGGGAGGATGTGCTGATGTCCGCCAGATGCGCGCATCCGGCCAACGCCATGGTCATTTCCAGTTCATCGCGCAGCAGGCGGATCACATGGGCGACTCCCATCGCGCCATTCGCGGAGAGACCCCAGACGTAGGGCCGCCCCAGCAGGACCGCGCTGGCGCCTTGTGCCAGGGCAATAAAAACATCCCGGCCGCGGCGGATGCCGCTGTCGAACAGCACGGGCATGCGTCCGGCAACCCGCTGCACGATCCGGGGCAGGGCATGCAGGCTGGCGGGGGCGGAGTCGATGACGCGGCCGCCATGGTTGGAAACGATGATGCCGTCGCATCCCGCATCCAGTGCGCGCGCCGCATCGTCCGGATGCAGGATGCCCTTGACCAGCAGCGGCAGTTTTGTGGCGCCGCGCAGCCACTCAAGATCCTGCCATGTCGGTGACTGGGCCATCCAGCCGTCAAACACCAGGCTGCTGCCGGAGGGCAGGGGCGGTACAGCCGCCGGGGATTGCAGATTCACCGCGGCCACGTCATGTGGCAGCGTCAGTGTGGCGCGCTTGACCGGGGCATCCACCGTCAGCACCACGGCGGAACAGCCCGCCGCGACGGCGCGCTGCAGCAGCTGCAGCGTACGCGGACGATCGCCCTGCCAGTAGAGCTGGAACCACGGCCCGCATCCCTGTGCATTCCGGCCGGCGGCGAAGATATCCGCAAAAGGCTGGCTGGCGAGGCTGCTGACCAGCGACTGGCCACCCTGGGCGGCGGCGGCCATGGCGCTGGCGGTTTCGCCTTCCGCATGAAATAGGCGCTGGTATGCCACCGGCGCCAGCAGGATGGGATGCTCCAGCGCTTGCCCGAGGAGGGTGATGCGGGTGTTGCCGCCGCGCACATCGCACAAGGGGCGCGGCATCAGGCGCAGCGCGGCAAAAGCCTGTGCATTGTCCCCGCCATCGCCCTCCTGCAGGTAGTGGCGGACCTGATCTGCCAGGCGCGCCTCGGCCAGCGGAAGATATTCGTGCACATGTTCCGGGGCACGGTTGTTTGCGTCGCCGGACATCAGTTTTCAGTCCAGCGCCGCAGCAGGTTGTGGTAGGTGGCGGTGAGGCGCACCACGGCATCGGTCTCGCCCACATCCTGCCGCAGCCTGAGCAGGGCCATGTCCATGTCATAGAGCAGGCGGCGCTGGCCGGGATCGCGCACCATGCTCTGGATGAACATGAAGCAGGCGATGCGCTCGCCGCGGGTGACTGCGCTCACGGCGTGCATCGATGAGGAGGGGTAAATCACCAGGCTGCCGGCCTTCAGCTTGATGCCGTGCGAGCCGAAGGTGTCTTCTATGGTCAGCACGCCGCCGTCGTAGTCCTCCGGATCGGACAGGAACAGCGTAGCGGAAATGTCGGTACGCACGTAGAGGCCGGGCTGGCCGGGCACGCCGTGCATGGCGCCATCGGCATGGAAGTTGTAGGCGTTGGTGGAGCCGCCGTAGCGGTTGAAATGCGGCGGCAGGATTTTGAGCGGCAACGCCGCGGCGAAGAACACCGGGTCGCGGTTCAGCGCATCGAACACGAGCCTGCGCAGGGCGGGCAGGTGTTCGGCGTTTTCGGCCAGTTGCAGGTTGTTCTTGGCCTGCGCCGCCTGGGCGCCTGCGGTCATCCGGCCGCTGTCCCATGAAGACGCCGCAAGCAGTTTGCGGGCGGCAGTCAGCTCGTCTGCAGTCAATAGATTGTCGATGGTGACCAGCATGCCGCTTTTTCCGATCAGAATTTGAGCTCGGTGGTGAGTATGGCAACACGGCGTGTGCCCGGCACCGTGAAGGCGCCGTTGTCGTACACCGAGTCGAAATACAGTTTGTCGAAGAGGTTCTTGATGTTCAGCCGCACCGCCCATTTGGGCTGCTCGTAGGCGATCAGCGCATCCCAGCGGGCGTAGGCCGGCGCCGTATTGGGGTGGTAGGCGCCGTTCAGGGTCGGCACCGGGCCGGCGCCGCTCGGGTTGAAGGCCTCGCGGTCTCCCTTGACTTCGACGCCGCCGCCGATTTTCCACGGGCTCTCGAATTTGTAGGTCGTCCACAGGTTGAAGGTGTAGCGGGGCGTGTTGCGCGCGCGTTTGCCGGTGTACTCGGGATTGCCGGAGGTGATGGCGCCGGTGGTGGCATTCACGTTCTGTGCGACCTCCAGTATGGTCGAGTCCATCAGGGCCAGTCCCGAAAACACCTCCCAGTGGTGGTTGATGCGTCCGGCGGCTTCCAGCTCGATGCCGTCGGTGCGGCGCTTTTTGGTGAGCACCGAAGCGGTGGATTCGAGATCGGTGTTGCGTTCCCAGGTTTTGGTTGCGCGATAGAGGGCGGCGCGCAGCGCGAGGTCGCCGTCCATCAGCAGCCATTTGGATCCGATTTCGACGACATTGCTGCGTTCGGGCGGCAGGGGCGCCACCGTAAGCTGGTACAGGTCGGCGGTCGGGCTGAAAGAGTCGCTCCAGCCGATGTAGTAATGCGTGGCGGCATCGGGCTGGTAGGAGAGCGCGCTGCGATAGCTGTTTTCGCCATAACTCAGCGAGGGCGAGGTGGCGCTGCTGTAATCGGCATCGAGCTGGTCGCGGCGGATGCCCAGCGTGGCTTTCCATTTCGGCATGAACTCGACGCTGTCCTGCGCGTAGAAGGCGTAAGACCTGCCGGTGAAGTCCGTTGCATTGCCGGCGACGGCTTCCTGGTACGGATAATAGGCCGGGGCGGGATTGCTGCCGAAATTCTGCAGGCCCTTGCGGTGGCTGTCCTCCTTCAGGTATTCAACGCCGCCGAGGAGCTCGTGCTTCATGCCGAAGGCCCGGACTTTGGTGGTCAGGTCGGATTGCAGCGTGATGGTTTCATAGTCCATTGCGCGGGTCTGGTTGCCGCCGACGCCGCCCAGCGCATTGGGCGGCGTGGACGCATTCGGAGTCTTGGCCCAGTAGCTGCGCTCGTAGTCACCGGCGCGCAGCTGGGTGCGCAGCATGGTGTCGGAGGAGAAGTAATATTCATTGACCAGCGTGGTGATGGTGGTGTCGCTTTTGTCGAAATTGCGGTCAATGTTCCAGAAATAGCTGGCGGGCAGCTGCGTGGTGGGCGCCCGCGTCGCGTTGTCGAAGGAAATGCCGTAATCCGGATTGTCGTTGGTCTTGGCGTTGTAATAGTTGAGCCAGAAGCGGTTGTTGGAGTTCTGGTTCATCGCAAGGCTGATGCCGATGCCTTTGCGGTGTATCTCGGCTTCCGTGCCGGTTTCAGGGTTGCTGCGCCAGCTGCCTTCGTCGCGCTGCATCAGGTTGATCCGCAGGGCGGTGTCCGGGCTGAACGGCTTGTTGAGGTCGGCGGTGGCTTCACGGTAACCGTCGGTGCCGACGCTGCCCGTGACCTTGTATTTTTCGACGCGCATCGGCGTCTTGGTGACCTGGTTGATCACGCCGCCGGCCTGGCCGCGGCCGAACAGCACCGCCCCGGCGCCGCGCAGCACGTCGATCTGCTCGAGGTTGAAGGTCTCGCGGTTGTACTGCGCGGTGTCGCGGATGCCGTCCAGATACAGGTCGCCGAAGGTGTAAAAGCCGCGCAGGCTCATGTTGTCGCCGGAACGCCCGCCTTCCGCTGCGTTGAAGCTGATGCCGGAAACGTTGCGCAGCGCCTCCCGCAGGCTGCCGACCTGCTGCTCTTCCAGTATGTTGTTGGTGATCGTGGTCACGGCCTGCGGAATGTCATGCGGATCCTGCAGGCTTTTGCCGACCCGCGTCGTGGTGCCGAGCATGCCGTCGGGTTTGTCGGCGTTGTCCTGCACGTTGACGGTGGGCAGCGTGGTTTCCCGGGCCGGCGCGGTGTTTTGCGCGAGCACGGCCGGGGCCAGCGAGATGCCGGCGAGCATCGCGCCGAGCGGCAGCAGTTTGCGCATGGCGGGCCGGGCCTGCGCGCCTGCGGCAAGGGGTCGGGGTTGGAAGCGCAGGCCGGAAACGGCTGCGGCAATGGGGCGTAATTTGAAACATTTTTTCACGGAGTTCTCCCTGGTAGTCGTGAGTCTTTGTGCTGGCTACCGGGATTCCGGATGGCTTGCGGTTGCTGGTGCTGATTGTCTAAATGCGGAATTTATTCATCAGTTTTTGCCCTCGGGTGAGGATACAAAGCCGATCTTGCTGAGTCCCGCCCGTGCTGCCGCGGCCATCACCGAGGCGACTTTCTGGTATTCGGTGCTGCGGTCGGCGCGGATGTGCAGTTCGGGTTGCGGGTCGATGGCGGCTGCCGACTGCATGCGGGTTTCAAGCGTCGCCGCGTCCACCAGCTCGCCGTTCCAGAAAATGTCGCCGTCGGCGCGGACGCCGAGCTGGATATTGTCGGGTTTGGTGTGGTTGGCCTGGCTGTTCGCGCGTGGCAGGTCGATTTTCACCGCGTGGGTCAGCAGCGGCGCGGTGATGATGAAAATCACCAGCAGCACCAGCATCACGTCGATCAGCGGCACCATGTTGATTTCCGCCATGGGCGTGCTGTCGCCCGATTTGTTGAATCCGCCGAAGGCCATGGCCGTTACGCTCCGTTCTTGACGACCGCCGCCGGACGCACCGGCGTCACCGTGGCCACGTCATTGACATGCGATCCGGTGGTGAGGAAGGCGTAGAGATCGTGGGCGAAGGAGTCGAGCTGCGCCAGCACCATGCGGTTGCTGCGCACTGCGAAGTTGTAGGCGAGCACCGCGGGGATCGCCACGGCCAGTCCCAGCGCGGTCATGATCAGCGCTTCGCCGACGGGGCCGGCGACCTTGTCCAGCGTGCCCTGGCCGCTCATGCCGATGTTGACCAGCGCGTGATACACGCCCCACACCGTGCCGAAGAGGCCGATGAAGGGTGCGGTGCTGCCGATCGAGGCCAGCACGGTGAGGCCGGATTCGAAGCGCGCGGTTTCCTCGTCGATGACGCGGCGCATCGAGCGGGTGATGAAATCCGCGCCCGAGCCGGCTTCGTTCAGTTTGTTGGCGCCATGGCGCTGGTGGTGGCGCGCGGCGACGATGGCATGCCAGGTCAGGTGCGAGAAGGGCTCGTCGGGATGCTGGTCTTCCAGGCGCGTGGCGACTGCCTGCAGCGAAGGGGCATTCCAGAACGCATCGAGAAAGCGCTTCGTGCGCTGGCGCAGCGTCAGCGTGGTGATGGTCTTGGTGATGATCAGGTACCAGGTGATGACGCTCATCAGCAGCAGGATGAACAGCAGCGTCTTGCCGACGACGTCGGTCTGGCCGAGAAAATGTGCGAAGCCGATGGTTTGTTGCGGTTCCAAATGACTAACTCCTCAAGCTGAATGAAATGGGGACGAGCACCCAGGCGCTGACCGGCTGGTCGCCGCGCCGCGCCGGCACGAATTTCCACTGCTTCACGGTTTCCAGCGCGATGTTGTCCAGGCGCTCGTATTTGCTGGAGCTGCGGATTTCAATGCGGGCCGGCAATCCTTTTTCGTCGACGAACACGCGCAGGATCACGCGGCCTTCCTCGCCGAGGCGGCGCGACAGCGGCGGATAGTGCGGCGCCGGGTTGTTCAGGTAGTCGGCGTTGAACTGCGGCGGGATGACCGGCGCCGGCGGCGCCGGCTGAACCACGACCGGTTCCGGCTGCGGAGGCGGCGGTGGCGGAACCACGACCGCTGCCGGTGCGGGCGTTGCTTCATTGATGGTCAGCAGCGGTTGCGGTTTGGGATCCGGCTGACGCACGGGCTGTTTAACCACTGGTTTGGGTTTGGGCAATTCCTGCGGCGGTTCGGGTTGTTTTTCCTGCACCAGACTGACCATGATCGGCGCCAGTTCCGCCAGCGTCTGCCGTGCCGGCGCGTAACTCAGCAGCGCGAGCAGCGCCGCCGCATGCAGCGCGACCGCAACGACGACGCCGGGCAGGCGTGACGGGGCCTTGCTCAATGCGGCGGAGGCGGGATTCAGGATGCGCTGGTTCATGATGCGACGCGGTAAGCGCTTGTTTGCCGGATGGTTATCGATCTTGGAGGATATTAATGATAATTGTTCTCATTATTATCCGCAAGCCATTTGAACAGGGAGCCGCCTATTGTGTTCCTTCTGCGGGCCCTCTGATGCAGTCCCTGGTTTTGCCGCTCCGGTGGGCCGGGATATATTCCAGCACTTTCCCCATTCATTCAGGATGCAGCCATGAAACTGGCATTTATCGGACTCGGCGTCATGGGCGGCCCCATGGCAGGTCATCTGGCCAAGGCCGGACATTCGGTCACGGTCTATAACCGTTCCCGTGACAAGGTGCAGGCCTGGGCGGCGCAGCACAGCGGCACGGTCGCGGATACCCCGGCTGCGGCGGCTGCCGGCGCGGACATCGTGTTCAGCTGCGTCGGCAACGACAACGATGTGCGCGAAGTGACCACCGGCAAGCTCGGCGCCTTCCAGGGCATGAAGCCGGGCGCGATTTTTGTCGATCACACCACGGCCTCCGCCGCGGTGGCGCAGGAACTGCATGCAGTGGCGCGGGCGCAGGGCCTGCATTTCCTCGATGCACCGGTGTCCGGTGGGCAGTCCGGCGCCGAGCAGGGCATCCTGACCGTGATGGTCGGCGGCGATGAAGAACCGTATGCGCGCGCCGAGCCGGTGATCGCGCATTTTGCCCGTGCCGTGACGCTGATGGGGCCCTCCGGTTCCGGGCAGAAAACCAAGATGGTGAACCAGATCTGCGTCGCCGGCGTGATCCAGGGACTGGCCGAAGGCCTTGCGTTTGCGCTGCATGCCGGACTCGATGCCAAACGTGCGGTCGATGTGATCTCCAAGGGCGCGGCAAGCTCCTGGCAGATGGAAAACCGCGGCAAGACCATGGTCGACGGCAAGTTCGATTTCGGCTTTGCGGTGAACCTGATGCGCAAGGACTTGCGCATCGCGATGGAGGAGGCACGCGCCAACGGCGCGCAGCTGCCGGCGATTGCGCTGATCGACCAGTTCTACGCCACGGTGCAGCAACAGGGCGGTGGTAAGCTCGATACATCCAGCCTGATCAAACTGCTGTTGAAGCCGTGACGGCGAAAGGTGAAGAGTGAACGTTGAGAGCAGCAAACCCGTGACGCCGATGCCCTCGGCCACGGTGACCATCGTGCGGGATGCAGCTGGCGGCATCGAAGTGCTGATGATGAAGCGCAACCTGAAATCGGGATTTGTGCCGGGCATGCATGTGTTTCCCGGCGGCGGCCTGGATGACAGTGATTTGTCATTTAAAAGCAATGGTTTGTGTTCCTGTTTTGACGATACCGTCGCGAGCGGCACGCTGGGCATGGCCTGTGACGGACTGGCGTACTGGGTGGCGGCGATCCGCGAGGCCTTCGAGGAATCCGGACTGCTGCTGGCGCGCAACGGCCGCGGTGAGTTGCTGTCGCTGAGCGATCCGGCCATCGCCCAGCGTTACAGCGAGCATCGCCGCCGGCTCAATGCCGGTACGCTGGCGTTTCCGGACCTGCTGCAGGAGGAGAAGCTGCAGCTGGCCGCAGACCAGCTGACATACTTTGCGCACTGGATCACGCCTGCCGGCCTGCCGCGGCGTTATGACACGCGGTTTTTCATGGCCGAGGCGCCGGCAGGGCAGGAACCTTTGCAGGACGAACGTGAAACCATTGCAGCGACCTGGGTCAGTCCGGGCGAAGCGCTGTCGCGGCATCAGCGCGGCGAATTCGAGATGCGTACGCCGACGGTGCGCACGCTGGAAACCTTTGCGGATTACCACAGTGTCGCGAATCTGCGCGCCGCGCTGGCGGGACGGCGCGACATCCGCACCATGCAGCCGCGCATCGGCAAAGACGGCCGCCGCCTGTTGCCCGGCGAGCCCGGTTATGAAGAGGCGGGTGCCGGGGCCGGCCTCTGAGCATGACTGAACTGCCCGCCATCGTCCCCGGCGCCGTGGTCGGCATTGCGCCCGGCGTGCGGCGCATCACGGCGCCCAATCCCGGCGTGATGACCGGGCCCGGCACCAATACCTATCTGGTCGGCGATGACGAACTGGCGCTGATCGATCCCGGTCCCGACCTGGAAGCCCATCGCGACATCCTGCTCAAGGTTGTTGGCGACAAGCTGCGCTGGATACTCTGCACGCACACGCATCGTGACCATTCGCCGCTGGCGCGCGCGCTGAAAGCGGCCACCGGCGCTGAAGTGATGGGATTTGGCGTGACGCCCGGCGATGGCCGCCAGGACGAGGATTTCAGGCCGGATCGTGCCTTGATTGACGGCGATGTGGTCGACTGCGGCGCTTACAGGCTGCGCGCGGTGCATACGCCCGGCCACGCTTCCAATCACCTGTGTTACCTGCTGGAAGACCGCGGCATCCTGTTCACCGGCGATCACGTGATGCAGGGTTCGACCGTGGTGATATCGCCGCCTGACGGCGACATGCAGGCTTATTTCGATTCCCTCGACAAATTGCTGGCGCTGCCGCTGCGCGCGCTGGCGCCTGGACACGGCCGCGTGATTGAAACGCCGGAAAAGGAAGTGCGGCGGTTGATCGCGCACCGCCTCAAACGCGAAGAGAAGATTTTTTCAGCGCTGGCCGCGGCCGGTCCCGCGACGCTGGAAGTGCTGGTGCGCCATGCCTATGACGATGTGCCCGAGCGCATCCACAATGTCGCGATGCGTTCGCTGCATGCGCATCTGCTGCGGCTGGAACACCTGGGGCGAGCGGCGCAGGCATCGGGGCAGTGGCGCGTGTGCTGAGCACGCCCCGGAAAATCAATGTAAGTATTTGATTTTATTGATATTTTACGGTTTGTGCGCGAGACTCAAAGGCGCACCCGCGGCATAGGCCGCCGCATTCCTGAAGGCCTCGCCGAAATACAGCTCGTAGGTTTCGCGTTCCAGCCAGGCACTGTGGTTGGTACACAGCGCATTGTCGAGTTTCAGCAGTGGATGGTCGCCGTGCTGCACGGGTTCGTTTTCATAGACATCCGTTGCCGCCATGCCGGGCCGGCCGGCTTTCAGCGCCGCGACCAGCGCGCCGGCCGCGATCAGTTCGGCGCGCGCAGTGTTGACCAGCAGCGCGGTCGGTTTCATCCGGGCGAGATGTTCTGCTTTCACCAATCCGCGCGTGTCCTTCGACAGCCGCGCCATCACCACCATCACGTCGGCCTGCGAGAACAGATCATCCTGGCTGTCTGCGGTGTCGTAACCGGCGGCGCGGGCCGCGGCAAGTGAGCCTTCGCGTCCCCATACCAGTACGCGCATGCCGAAACTGGCGCCGGTCTGCGCGACCAGGCTGCCGATGGTGCCGAGGCCGAGGATGGCGAGCGTCTTGCCGTGCAGACCGGTATTGAAACGGTTGCGCCAGATTCCCTCGCGCATGCCGTCGGATTCATGTGCGACGTCGCGCAGGCTGGCCATGATCAGCGCCCAGGTGTGTTCGGCGACGGTGTAGGGCGAGGCGTGGCCGCCGGCGGCGATGGCGATGCCGCGCGCGGTGCAGGCCTCGACGTCGATGTGCTTGTAGCTGCGGCCGGTCTGGCTGAACAGTTTCAGTTTCGGCAGCTGTTCGATGATGGCGCGGGTGAAACGCGTGCGCTCGCGGATCGGCACGATGATGTCGGCCTCGCGCAGGTTCCTGACCAGCGTGGCCTCGGGCGGCGCGACGTCGCGGAAGACGCGCACATCGTGTCCGGCCAGCAGTTTCAGGCAGTCGAGCGAAGGCACCAGGCCGTGGTAGTCGTCGGGTATGGCGATGATCATGGAGCGGGAGTTTAGCGCGGAAGATGTGTCACAATCGCGGCCTTGACCGAAAAAAACACGAAGGGAATCACGTTATGGAACTCGGATTGAAGGGCAAAGTGGCGGCAGTGACCGGTGGCACCGAAGGCATCGGCAAGGCGGCCGTGTTGCGGCTGGTGGCCGAAGGCGCCAGGGTCGCGTTCTGTGCGCGCCGCGCCGAACTGGTCAAATCGTTTGCCGAAGAACTGAAAAAGCAGGGCGGCGACGTGCTCGGTCTGGTGGCCGATGCGGCGAAGGAAGGCGACATGGAAAAATTCATCGAGGACGCCGCGAAACATTTCGGCCGCCTCGACATCGTCGTCAACAATGCCGGCGGCACCGGACAGGACCCGTTCGTGAAGGTCCTCGACCCGGCGTGGAAGAACGACATCGAGATCAAGGTCATGGCGCAGGTGCGCACCACCCGCGCCGCCGTGCCGCACATGAAAAAAGTCGGCGGCGGCCGCATCATCAACCTCAACATGGTCGGCGCCAAACAACCGGGCGCCGCGATGTTCCCGACCACGGTCAGCCGCGCTGCGGGCCTGGCGCTGGCCAAGGGCCTGTCGAAGGAACTGGCGGGCGACAACATCCTCGTCAACGTCGTCGCGGTGGGCAAGATCAAATCCATGCAGCAGGAACGTCGCGCGGCGAAGTCCGGCAAATCGGTGGAGCAGCATTACGTCGATACCGGCAAGACCGTGCCGATGCAGCGCATGGGCGAAGCGGCGGAAGTGGCGAACGTGATTGCCTTCCTCGCCTCCGATGCGGCGAGTTATGTCACCGGCTGCTGCATCAACGTCGACGGCGGCATGTCCGGCGTGCTTTGATGGTTGTTGGCGATTATTTCTGATCGCCCATTTCAGATTCGTCATTCCGGCGAAAGCCGGAATCCAGAGATTTTCTGCCAAGCTTCCTGGATTCCGGCTCGCGCTTCGCTTGGCCGGAATGACGGCTTCTCTGAAGGCCCGTAGTTGAGTTCACACTCCCTTCGCGACAAGTTCGCTGCCTGGTGTTTTGTCGCGGTGGTCGTCCTGGTGGTCGCCGCGGTGGGGCTGCCCGGCTATCCCGCGTGGATCACCGGCGTCATCGCCTGGATCGCCTGCCTCCTGCTGATGCCGCGCCTGCCGCGGCATCAGCTGTACATGGTGCTGACCCTCGCCGGCATCGGCGCGCTGGGCATTGCCTTCGGCATGGCGCGCGGCAGTGAAGGCCTGATCCGCACGGCACTGACGCAGAACGTGCCGCTGTCCGGCATGCTGATCGCGGTGTCCTTCCTGCAGCTGATCGCGGTGCAGGAAAACAGCGAGTCCGAACCGCTGGAAAAGGGCCGCGGTGCGCTGATCAAGACCATGATCGGCGTACACCTGTTCGGCGCGGTGATCAATTATTCCGCGGTGGCCATTTTTGCCGATCGCCTGAGTGCGCGCACGAAACTGACCATGGAGCAGGCGATGGGGCTGTCGCAGCCCTTCATCGTCGGTTCGACCTGGTCGCCGTTTTATGGCGCGATGGCCGCGGTGCTGACTTCGGCGCCCGAGGCCAGCCTGACGTCGCTGATTTTCTGGGGCATCCCGGTCGCCGCGATCGGCATGACAGTGACCTGGTTCACGCTGACCTCCAGAAGGCATGGCGGGGGAGAGGACTTTGTCGGCTATCCGCTGCACCTCGAAGCCCTGTGGGTGCCGGCGGTGCTTGCCGTCGGCGTGCTGCTGGTGCATGAGTGGCAGCCGCGCTGGTCGATCATGGCGATCATTGCTGCAATGGCTTCGCTGGTGAGCGTCGCCACGCTGCTGGTGCGCAAGGGCGCGCAGGCCGGGACCACGCTGCTGCGCCATGTCCATGTCCGCTTGCCCGGCATGAACGGCGAACTGACCTTGTTTCTTGCCGCCGGCATCCTGTCGGCGGGCATGAGCGGCACCATCGATGCGCTGGATCTCGGTCTGCCGTTTGCGCAGTTTGGCGCATTCGAGGCGAGCCTCGTGCTGGTCGTCATGAACGTCTGCGCCTGGATTGGCCTGCATCCGATCATCCTGGTGTCGGTGCTGGGGCCGTGGATACTGCCCCTGAATCCCGATCAGACGCTGCTGGCGATGCCTTTCCTGATGAGCTGGGGCGTCGGCCTGACGGCCTGTCCGATGTCGAACACGATGCTCGGCATGGCGGGGCGCTACGGATTGCCCTTCGGAAAACTGCTGGCGCTGAACCGGCGTTACAGCATCAAGATGACGGCGGTGGGGATCGTGGTGCTGTATGTGTATGCGGCGGTGAAGGGGATCGCTTAGTCGCAGCCTTACTTGACGCTGGACGGCAGCATCGTGAAGTCACTGGTCTGCGGCAGCGACTGCATCGCCTTGTGCAAGGCTTCCGGCGGTGCAATCAGCTTGCGCGTGGCCAGATCCAGCCAGCCTCCTGCACTCGTCACCCGCGCGCAGAGCGTGCCGTCCGGTCGCAGGATTTCATTGCGCAGCAGGAAACGGCTGCCGTCTTCCGAATGACCGGCCAGGGCCAGGGTCACGGTGATCTCCTGCAGCAGGCCGACTTCCCTGCGGTATTCCACTTCGTCTTTCATGATCACCGGTCCCAGCCGCAGCCGCGAGAACTCCGCAACCGGAAAACCGTTCTCGGCGAAAAACATCATGCGCACATCGGCGGCCTTGTCGAGAAAGGCGGTGTTTTTCATGTGCGCATTGAAGTCCATGTCGGCCCAGCTGGCGAAGAGGGATTTTGAATACATGAGGTCTTTCTTCCGAAAGTGCGAACGAGGGGAACTCTATCCCGCCTTAGCTAATTAATTGCATGAGCGGGACAGTCCTTATCTGCATCCGCCACAATTGAATTTTGACCTCAATAAGAGGGCGTTTGCATGTCTCAACGCTTGCGGGCGCTCACAATATCGACAACCTCTGGAACAAGCGATAGCAGTGCCTCACGCAGGGCAGGCGCGGCTGCGGGAAGATCTTCGACCAACGCGGAGTATTGGGAGTACTCAAAGCGGGAATCGGGTGCCAGGTATCGAAGTGTTTGCCGGCCCAAGAACTGGCGGGTGCGGCCGTTGTAAAGCGCAATGCCGACAGTCACATTGCGCTGGTATGCATTGAGCGGACCGTTTGCGTTGTAAATGGCGATCGGGCTCACCTGCAGCACGAGATCGGCGTCAAATGCAGGCATATCTTCAAGATTGCCGGCAGGATACTTGTTGCCCTCGCCATCGTCCGCGGGCCAGAGCAGACGCGGTACGGAGTTACGTCGTCCGTCAGCCATGGTGAGGGTGATCCCTGCGCCAGAAAGTCCTTCGCGTAACGCCTTCATGAAGTCTGAGTGGAGGTCGTACTCCGGAAATCGCTTGAGGATCTCTGCGCTGAACCCTGTTGCCTTGGTGCCGGTGTCCGCAGCATTGCCCTCGATTAGCGTGCCAATGATGCCGTAGTTCGATGGCCTTCGGTCCGCAAATGGCACGGTTGGTTGTGCCCCGACTTCGAAGAACTGGTCCGCGCGCGTGGAAAAGTGGAATTGGTTGGGCCCGGGCGCCCATGCCACATAGACGCCGATGAGTGCGAGAGTACGCATCTTGGGGAAGTCTATGAGAACAACGTTCTTTGGCGTTCCAAGCGCTTTGACATCGATCTTCGGCATCGTGGCAGCGAGGCTGTTGGCCGAGAGCAAGAAAGCGCAGATCGAACCCGATGTCAGTAAGCTGCCAAACAGTTTTTGCATAGGCTTCTTTCTTGAACTCCGGATCGAAGAATGATTGCAATCGTCCAGCTTTAATTTAATTTCGGGCATCAGTGTTGCGGGATAACCCTCCAGGCTGTTTTCACTGAATGGTGATCCAGTTTTGATGAAAACGGTTTTGTCTCACGTGCCTCCCCCGCGGTCGTAAGCCTGACTACAGTACTAAATTGGAGACAAAACCGGCAACCATTCGCGGCGAAAACATTGCTCATCTGCAAGAGCAGGACTTGTATGTGCTGCAAACGGGCAGTGCGGCAATAATCAATTAAGTTTTTGTTTTTATTGATATTTATTTTGTCGGCCGGGCGTTAGAGTTTACAGAGGATTTCCGCGCCTTTGGCCAGCGTCTCCTCCGACTTGGCAAAACAGAAGCGCAGCACCCGATGCGCCGGCGGCTGGCGGTAGAACACCGATACCGGGATCGAAGCGACGCCATGTTCCTTGGTCAGCCGCACTGCAAGTTCGGTGTCCTTCTCTTCGCTGATCGCTTCATAGGACAAATTCTGGAAAAACGTCCCGCGCGAGGGCAGGGGCTTGAAGCGTGAACCCTTGAGGCCGTCGAGAAAGAAGTCGCGCTTTTTTTGATAAAAAGCGGCGAGCTGCAGGTACGGCGCCTTGTCCTGCATGTATTCCGTGAACACGTACTGCAGCGGGCCGTTGGCGACGAAAGCGTTGAACTGGTGCACCTTGCGGAATTCGTTCATCAGCTCGCGCGGCGCAGCGACATAACCCATTTTCCAGCCGGTGACGTGGTAGGTCTTGCCGAAGGACGACACCAGGAAGCTGCGTTCGGCGAGGCCGGGGAAGCGTGCGACGCTTTGGTGTTGATGGCCGTCAAACACGATGTGTTCATAGACTTCGTCGCTGATGACCACGATGTTGGTGTATTTCAGTAAATTTTCCAATAGCCGCAGGTCTTCGGACGACAGCACGGTGGCGGTCGGATTGTGCGGCGTGTTGATGATCATCAGCCTGGTTTTTGGCGTGATCGCCGCCTGCAGCGCCTGCCAGTCGATGCTGTAGTCGGGATAACGCAGCTGCACATAGACCGGCACGCCGCCATGCACTTCGACCGCCGGGCCATAGCTGTCGTAAGTCGGTTCGAACAGAATGACTTCGTCGCCGGGGCGGATCAGCGCTGCGACCGCGGTGTAGATCGCGTAGGTGGCGCCGGGCACGACAGTGATTTCATGCTCGGGATCGTAGTGGCTGCCGTACAGCGTGGCGATTTTTTCCGCGATGGCTTCGCGCAGCGGCGCAATGCCGGCCATCGGCGGGTACTGGTTGACACCGGCATTGAAATGTTTGGTGACCAGTGCGCGCAGTGCCGGTGCGCAATCAAAGTCCGGGAAACCCTGCGACAGGTTGATCGCCTTGTGTTCGGCGGCAAGGCGCGACATCACCGTGAAAATGGTGGTGCCGACATGGGGGAGTTTGGACTGGATCAGACCGGGATAGGACGGCATGGCAGGTTATGGTTGTGAAAATCAGTTGGCGCGCATTGTACGCTCAGCGGTTCTGTGCGAGACCGGCTTTGGGCCGGGACAGCTCGCGGAAATCATCGATGTAGTCCTGCAGCTTGCCGGTCAGGTGTCGGCGCTGTTCAGCGGTCAGCAGGCGGTCCACGGCGGCATAGAAGGCGGCGCGTTTTTTCCAGGAATCCTCAAATTGCCGGGTCTGTTCCGCGCTGCGCCCGCTTTCCCAGTGTTCCAGCCAGTCGCGCAGCTTTTGCGCGAATGCCCTGCGTTCGCCGCCGCGCTGCTCCAGCAATGCAAAAAATTCGCGCTGGCGGCGCAGCCGGTCTTCATGGCGCAGCT
>CAZSIR010000019.1:0-29975 GCA_964606765.1 uncultured Bordetella sp.
TGGCGCCACAGACCAGGATCTTGCCGCCGCGCTTGACGCATTTCAGCGACGGGGCCCAGGTGTCGCCACCGGTGAAATTGATCACCACGTCGACGCCGCCTTCATAACTGCGGCGCTGCGGCTTGCCGAATTTCTCGACCGCCCACTTGGAAAAATCGGTTTCCTTGTAATTGATTACGTGATCGGCGCCGAGATCCTTGAGGCGCTGGATCTTGTCGGCGCTCGAAGCGCAGGCGATGACTTCGGCGCCGAGCATCTTGGCGAGCAGCACGCAGCCGGTACCGACACCGCCGCTGGCGCCGAGCACCAGCACCTTGTCGCCTTTTTTGATGGTGTTGTGGGTGACGATCATGCGATGCGCGGTGCCATAGGCGACCGGCAGCGAGGCGGCCTGCTCGTAGCTGACGTCATCCGGCATCCTGATCAGCTGGTCGGCGGCGACCAGGCATTTTTCCGCGAGGCCGCCGTGCATCATTTCGCCCATCAGCCCCTTTTTCTTGTTCAGCGGATTGACCAGCACGCGGTCGCCGGCTTTCCAGCCGGTAACGCCGGCGCCGACTTCGAGGATTTCACCGGCGAGGTCTAGGCCGATGATCATCGGGAAGGGCACCTTGATGCCGGGCATGCCGCGCACCGTGAATACGTCGTGGTAGTTGAAGGAGGTCGCGCCGACGCGGATTACGACGTGGCCTTCGACGACCACCGGATCCGGGAAATCCTGCACGTATTCCAGTTTGTCCAGCCCGCCGTGTTCCCGCAGTACTACTGCTTTCATGCCGTTCTCCAGTCTGATCGAGATTGAAATGCCTGTGGATTGCCTGCTGATTATCCGGGTTTACCGCAATCATGCCCACCCGAGCACGCGGTTGACGCCGGTCGTGATGCGCGACCGCTCTATGCCGTAAACGTGGATGGATACGGCCGCATCCGGTTCGGTGTTGGCGATGCGATGGATGCTGCTGTTCGGCAGGTCGAAGCTGAGGGTGCCGCTGCCGCGTTGTGCAATGCTCGCCAGCATCGGCGGCCCGCCTTCGGCATTCTCGCGGTACAGCCCTTCGGTGATTTTGCCGCTGTAGATGCCGACGCCGCACCAGGTATGGTGCGCGTGTATCGGGCTGCGCTGGCGGGCGCCCCAGACGATCGCGACGATGGTGTAGCGGCCTTCAAGGTCGCCGTGCAGTACATGTCTGGTGTAATGGTCATGGCTGGGCCGGCACTGCTCGCTGGTCAGCCAGTCGGGGCAGGCGAGTGATTCTTCGAGGGCTGCGGTGACCCGCTCGGGCAGTTCGGTCAGCGGCGCGGCCACCGCTTCGTCCATGCGCCGTATCAGGCGTTGCAGCGGCGGTTTCATTTGCCGTCCGCGGTGATGGCCAGGTTCAGCACGGATTTGCTGGCAAGGATGGCGCCGAGCACCATGCTGCGTGCGGCTTCGATCTGCTCGCGGCAGATGTTTTCCGCAGTCCCGCCGTCGCCCTTGGCCAGCGCCTTTACCAGCGCGCGATGCTCGTGCTGCATTTCCTGGGAGCGGTTGCGCAGGCCCAGTCCGAGATGCAGCAGCCGGGTCATTTCATCGAGCAGTTGCTCAATGGTTCCGGCAAGCCGCGCATTGCCCGCGGCCTGCGCGATGGTGACGTGGAAGGCCTTGTTGGCATCGAGGAATCGTGCCGTGCTCCTGGCATTGCCGGTCTGATAACCCTCACGGCAGATATCATCGAGCACACGCAGGCGCTGCGCATCCACGCGGCCGGCGGCCATGCGCGCCGCGGCGGGTTCGAGCATGAGCCGCAGGGCAAATACATCCTGGATGTCCTGGAGGGTGACCGGTGTCACCATGTAGCCGCGGCGCGGGATGGCGCGCACCAGTCCGTCATGCGCAAGCCGCGACAGGGCCATGCGCACGGGGGCCTTGCCGAGTTTGTACTGGGCGCAGAGCTGGGCTTCGGAGACTTCGGTGCCCGGCGCGTAGAGGCAGCAGATGATGTCGTGCCGGATGCGTTCATAGGCGCGGTCGCTGAGCAGCGGGATGGTTTTTGCGGAAACAGCGGTCATTTGCGGTTGCGGCGTTTGCGGAGGCGTGGTGCGTGGAAAAGTGCAGGCAACAGTGCAGACACCTGAAATCTTAGTAAATGACGTCTGACATGTCAACGGAGAAGGCCGGGTTCATCGCCGGAATGCCAGCGATTCAGGACCGCATCGTGAAAATGCGTCTTGCACCGCGCAGCCGCAGTCACGACAATGCAGAGTCACCCTCTGCGCAATTACCTGAATAAAAGAACAAAAACCGTGAACCCTGCCGTTGCCCTGCCTGGCCCGTGGATCGTGGTCACCGTTGCGACCCTTGCGCAGATGGTGGTTGCGATGTCGAACATCCTGCTGCCGACGATTGCGCCGAAACTGGCGGAATCCCTCGGGGTCAGCCCGATTCTGATCGGTTATCAGGTCAGCCTGACTTTCGGTGTGGCCACGCTGGCGACCATGCTGGGAGGACCCGCGGTGCTGCGTTACGGCGCTGCGCGCACCACGCAGCTGTCTTCGCTGTGCTGCGGCGCCGGCCTGCTGTTTTTTGCGTTGCCAAACCTGTGGGCCATCGCGCTGGGCTCGGCCTTTGTCGGCATCGGCATGGGCTTGATCAATCCGGCGGCGGCGCACATGCTGGTGACTTACACGCCGCCGCAGCGCCGCAACATCATGTTTTCGATCAAGCAGACCGGTGTTCCGGTTGGCGGCGTGATTACCGCGCTGACCGCACCGGCGATCGCCGTGCACTACGGATTCCGCTGGTCGCTGGTCATGGTGGGAATGCTGATATTTGCACTGGTGCTGTATACCCAGCGTTACCGGGCGCTGTGGGACCATGATCGCGGTCGTGCGGTGCGCGATGCTCAGTCGGCATTCGGCGGCGTACCGCTGGTGTGGCGGCAGGCCAGCCTGCGCTGGGTATCCCTGGTGGCGATGATTTTTTCCGGCATCCAGCGCTGCGTGCTGAGTTTTACGGTGATCTATCTGGTGGCCGAAGGCGGCATGGGACTGGTCGAGGCGGGCGTAATGCTTTCAGTGGTGCAGATTGGCGGCTCCGCCTCGCGCATCTGCTGGGGCTGGCTGGCCGATCTTCTGCGCAGCAGTCTCACCGTCCTGATGATCATTTGCGTGATTACCATCGCATCGTCCCTGATGCTCGTGTTTTATCGTCCGGAATGGAATAAGTTATTGATTTATATGCTATTTTTTGTCATCGGCGTGACGGCTGTTGGCTGGAACGGCGTGTTTCATGCCGAGGCGGCGCGGCTCAGCCCGCCGGGAATGGCGAGTGTGGTGGCTGCCGGCACCACGTTTTTTGTGTTTGCCGGCGTGCTGATCGGTCCCGCGGCGTTTGCTGCGGCTTATGGCGGCATCGGCAGCTACAGCCATACTTTCCTGCTGGTGACCGCCTCCGCGATCGCGGCTTTTTTCCTGCTGCTGCTGGCGCGGCGGGTGGCTGATGATCCGGCGCCGCATGAACGATGATGCCGGGCAAGGTCCTGTCACGGAACGACCGGTGACCGCAACCGCGCCTTCAATCCGGGTTGTGGTGCTGGCGACGACGGCCGCGCAGATCGCATCGGCGATGGCCATCGCCATTTTTCCCGTACTGGCACCGCAGCTGGCGCGCATGCTGGAGGTCGATGCTTCGCATGTCGGTTACCAGATCAGCATCCTGTTTGGCGCAGCAATGCTGATGTCGGGCTTTGTCGGTACGGTGGTTCTGCGCTGGGGCGCCTGCCGTTCGATGCAGATTTCACTGGGGCTGTGTGCCGTGGCGATGCTCGCCGCCATGGCGGGGCAGTTGCTGCTGATGCCGCTGGCGGCGGTGCTGGCCGGCGCCAGCACCGCGCTGGCTGCCGCGGGCGCTTCGCATCTTTTGTTCCGTTTCGGGCCGGCCAGACACCGCAATCTGATTTTTTCCATCAAGCAGACCGGCGTTCCGCTGGGCTGGGCAACCATCGCGCTGATTGCCCCCGCGCTGGCGGTGTCTTTCGACTGGCGATTGCCCATGCTGCTGGTGCTGGCCTATTCAGTGGCCGGCGCGCTGCTGCTGGAGCGCTGGCGCGCCTGCTGGGACGATGACCGAAATCCCGGTGCGGCCTCGCAAACCAACATGCTGACCGGCGTTGCGGTGTTGTGGCGTTACATGACGCTGCGTTACCTCGCGGCGGCCGGATTCTGTTTCTCCTTCGTGCAGCTTTGCATCGGTACATTTACCGTCAATCTGCTGGTGGAAGATGCCGGTTACGGATTGGTGGCTGCCGGCGTCATGCTCTCCCTGCTGCAGGTTTCAGGCATGTCGGGCCGCCTGATTTTCGGCTGGCTGGCAGATCGCAGTGACGGCGCCATCGCGGTACTGGTCATCTCCAGCCTGGTGGCTGCAGCTGGCTGCGTGGCCGGCATGTTTGTCAGTGGAAGCTGGCCGGTTGCCGCACTGGTCGTGTTTTATGTGCTGTTCGGCATCGTGATTTACGGCTGGAACGGTGTGCTGCACGCCCAGATTGCAAGACTCAGCCCGCAGGGCATGGTCAGCGTGGCGACCGGCGGCATCATGGTATGGATTTTCGCCGGCATCCTGTCCGGGCCGGCCCTGTTCGCGGCGGCGTACCGCTGGATCGGCAGTTATACGACGACCTTTGGCGGCCTTGCCGCGGTCGCACTGAGCAGCGCCGCGTTTGCGGCCCTGGCCATGCGCCAGGAGCGGGCGCGATGAACAAGGCTGCAATCGCGGCTGTTCCGTCGGTGGCGGCCGTGGTTGCGGCCACCACGGCGGCGCAGGTGGCCGGCGCGATGGGCGCGGCTGTGTTTCCCGTCATTGCACCGGAACTGGCGCGGGTGCTGGACGTGCAGGCCTCGCTGATCGGCTATCAGATGAGCCTGATCTACGGCGCAGCGCTGCTCGGTTCCATGCTGTTCACCTGGATGGTGGCGCGGTACGGCGCCTGCCGCACCACGCAGATCGGAATGATTCTCTGCGTGATCGGACTGGCGATCGGTTTGCATGGCAGCGTGGCCGCGCTGGTGGCGACGTCGATATTCATCGGCGTGGCGATGAGCATCAATCTGCCGGCGGCGGCGCATCTGCTGTTCCGCTTCAGTCCGCCGCGGCACCGCAATTTCATTTTTTCACTGAAGCAGACCGGCGTGCCGCTGGCCTGGGCGCTGATGGCGCTGCTGGCGCCGACCATCACGCTGGCCTGGGGCTGGCGCTGGGCGCTGGCACTGGTGCTGCTGGCGGCGCTGGCCACCCTGCTCGGGCTGCAGCCGGTGCGCGAGCGCTGGGATGATGACCGTCGGCCTGATTTGCCGGTGCGGGCGCAGATTTTCGAAGGCCTGCAGCTGGTGTGGAGCCTGCCCGCCCTGCGCTGGCTGGGCGTTGCGGCTTTCGGCATGGCGTTTGTGCAACTGTGCGTCAGCACTTTTACCGTGATCATGCTGGTCGGCGAAGCGGGATACACGCTGGTCGAGGCCGGATTGATGCTGTCCGTTGCACAGATCGCCGGTGTTGCGGGACGCATTGCCTGGGGCTGGCTGGCGGATCGCCTCGGCGACAGCCTGCGTGTGCTGCAATGGCTGACCATCGGCATGCTGCTCTGCTGCTTTGCCATTTTCTTCCTGCAGCAGGGCTGGCCGGTGCCCCTGACCGCATTGCTGTTTGCGGTATTCGGTGCAACGGCGATCGGCTGGAACGGCTTGTACATTGCGGAAGTGGCCAAACGCAGCCCGGCAGGGCAGGTCAGCATCGCGACCGGCGGTGCGATGGTATGGAATTTTGCCGGCATCCTGGCCGGCCCTACGGCCTTTACCCTGGTTTACAAAGTGCTCGGCAGCTATGCCTGGACCTACGGGGCGATGGCGGCGATGGTGATGGTGATTTTTCTGGCACTGTGGTCGGCGCGCCGCGTGCCGCAGGCGGCATGATGGAGCAGCTCAGCCTGTTGCAGCTGGTGTTCTGCGCCGTGGTGGTGATGCTTGCATTTGCGGTGCGCGGCGGTGCGGGCTTCGGCGGTGGCGCGATTGCCGTGCCGCTGCTGGCGCTGGTGTTTCCGGTGCCGGTCACAGTGCCGGTGGTCACCGTGCTCAACATACTGTCGTCGGTGGGTCACGGCATCAGCGACTGGCGCCACATCGTCTGGCGCGAAATCTGGCGCATCCTGCCCGGCAGCCTGATCGGCGTGTTTTTCGGGCTTTATCTTCTGGCCCTGATTGACCCGCAGCCGCTGGGGCGTGCGCTGGGGGTGTTTGTCGTGTTTTATGCGCTCTACGTGCTGTTTCTGGCAAGCCGCATACCGGCCATTCCGCAACGCTGGCTGCTGCCGGTGGCGGCCCTTGCGAGTTTTGCCGCAGGCACTGTGGGTTCACTGTTCGGCGGCGCCGCCGGCCCGCTGTACGTGATTTATCTGAACGCCGTGCGTCTCGGCCGTGATGCCTTCCGCGTGACCATCACCACGGTGATGCTGTTTCAGGGCCTGACGCGCATCGCCGGCTACGCCACGCTCGGATTTTATGACCGGCAGGTGCTGATGCTGCTGCTGATCGCGCTGCCGTTCATGGTCATCGGATCCTGGGCCGGGGTCCGGGTGGTGCGCCGCTTCGACGCCCAGCGTTTCAACCGGGCGGTTGCGGCGGTGCTGCTGATCAGCGGCGCCGCGCTGATTTTCAAGTAAGCCGATGTTTGACCTGACCTGGATGCAACTGGCCTGGATCGCCGCGGTGTCATTCCTCGCATTTGTCGTGCGCGGCATGTCGGGGTTCGGCGCAGGCATGATTGCCGTGCCGCTGCTGGCCTTCGCGATTCCGCTGCAGATGGCGGTCCCCCTGTGCAGCCTGCTGGTGTTTGTGCTGTTCGTGATTCTGGTCATTCGCGACCGGCGCGAGGTGGTGTGGGCTGAGCTGAAACTGCTGGTGCCGCCGACCATCGTCGGCGCCGTTGCGGGGCTGTGGCTGTTTGCCAGCCTCGACAACCGCATGCTGGTGCTCATGCTCGGCACTTTTCTGGTGTGCTACTCCTGTTACATGCTTGCTGTCAGTGTGCTCGGACTGCCGCAGTTGCGCTGTTCTCAGCGCTGGGCGCTGCCGGTCGGATTTTTCGGCAGCTTTTTCGACACCCTGTTCGGCGGAGGCGGCGGGACGCTGGTGGTGATTTACATCAATGCCCGCGGCATCGGTCGAGCCGGATTCCGCGCGACCGTGGCGGCCTTGTGGTTCACGGAAATGATTGCCCGCATCGGCGGCTATGCCTGGGCAGGTTTTTATAATGCGCAGGTGTTGCTGCTGTTCGCAGCCCTGTTGCCGCTGATGTGGATGGGAACCGTGACCGGAGAGCGCCTGGGCAACCGGGTCGACAGTGAAACGTTCTCGCGGATACTGGCGGTGATGCTGCTGGCCAGCGGGATAAGCCTGCTGCTGAAGTAGCAGGGAGGGGTCAGCGCAGGAAGATGACCACGGGGAATACGGCGACAGCCATGACCAGTACCAGCCATTCCAGCCGGTTGCGTTTCAGCCAGCCGGTGAAATGCAGAATCAGCACGATCGCGGCAATAACATAGAACGCGTAGAACGCCATTTCCAGACTCCCCTGTAATTCCGTGTGGAGGATAACCGAATTCAGCTGGGCTCGCCATCGCAGGGCGGCTGCCTTCTGCTTTCCGGCAATGCGGATTTGTCGCAGTCACAGGCAATTTGTCACATTTTATTTTGCAGGCTTGTCGGCCGGTCATGCGTGCGTGTTGCTGGCCGCCGTGAAGGGCGAAGCCGATTCGCGTCAGTCATGTCTGGATGCGTGGAATGCGGTGGGCAGGCATTTTTCTGCTTGCCGAGGTGAGCATTAATTAAATATATGATTTTAAAAAGATATTTATTTTGAGCGAGCCGATGTTGCGATTGGAGTCAAGGCAGGTCAAACGCTTGCGCGCAATTTCTCATGATGCTTTGCATGAGTGGTTGCCAACATGCTGATTGACAGCGCAAAATCACCAGTTCCGGATATAAAAACAGACGCAGGCTGACAGGGGGTTGGGGTGGCTCGTATTGCGGTATTCAACCAGAAAGGCGGCGTGGGCAAGACCACGACGACGTTGAATCTTGCAGGCCTGCTGCAGCGGCGCGGCGCGGACCCGCTGGTCATCGACCTGGATCCGCAATCCCATCTCACCAGCGTCTGCGGCATTTCAGTGCCCCGCGCGGATGCCAGCATTTACGGGCTGTATGCACACGGCACGCCCCTGGCCTCGCTGACCTGCAATACCCGCAATGGCTGGAAACTGGTGCCCTCGCATATCGAGTTGTCGAAGGTCGACAGCCAGTTCGGCAAGGGGCCGGCGGTTCTCGGTCGCTTGGCCGCCGCGCTGGATCGCGAACCCGCAGAACGGCCGGTGTTGATGGATGCCTGCCCGATGCTGGGTGTGCTGTCGCTGGGCAGCGTGTTCGCCGCCGACGGCGTGATCATTCCGATTTCGACGGATTATCTGGCGATGAAGGGTGCGGTGCAGATGGAGCGCACCCTGAAGGCGCTGGAGCAGGTGCTGAAGCGGCGTGTGCCGCGACGTTACCTGATCACCCGTTACGATCCCCGGCGGCGCATGTCCGCGGATATCGAGCGCCAGCTGCGGGAGCGTTATGGCGACGAGGTTTGCGCCACGCGCATTGCCGAAAATGTCAGCCTCGCCGAGAGTCCGGCGTCGAGCCAGGACGTGTTTGAACATGCACCCGCAAGCCGCGGCGCGCGGGATTACACCGAGCTGCTGGATGAATTGATGACAGTCGGGTTTATCCGGCTGGCGGATCGCGAAGTGAAGCCGGGGGTGCGGATGCCGCCCCCGGGGGCACGCACGGCCCTGGCTGCCAAACAGGAGACGCTGGCTCAGCGTGGCGTGGCCGCCAGCCTGAAACTGGTGCAGACGCGGCGCGCCGGCACTTAGTCATTTTGTGAGCCGGCCCGACCGGCTATCGCGGTTCTTCCTGTTTGCTGATCAGCGAAATCATGCTCTCGAGATCGACGCCGTCACCGCGGCTGTCCGGGGCGAGGGTGCTGCATTCGAGGATTTCGCAGTGCTGGTAGATCTGGCGGATCCGCGTTTCGGCTTCGTCCCGGTTGCGCGCCTGCACCAGCAGGTTTTCCACCACCATGCCGCCGCGGGTCCTGATTCTGAATCCGAACTTGGTCATGCCGGCCATGGATGCGTTCCTCTGCTGAACGGTCAGGAAGGATCGGGCTTCAGTTCACTGCGGAAACGTTTGAAGTTCTGCACGTAGTGGGCCGAAATGCGGTTGATGCGCACGATTTCCTCGGGCGACAGCGGGCGCACGACCTTGCCGGGCATGCCCAGCACCATCGAGCCATCGGGTATCTCCTTGCCTTCACCGATGAAGGCGCGCGCGCCGATCAGGCAGTTTTTGCCGATTTTTGCGCCATTGAGGATCACCGCGCCGATACCGACCAGGCTGCCTTCGCCAATGGTGCAGCCGTGCAGCATGGCCATGTGGCCGACACTGACGTCTTTTTCCAGGGTCAGCGGGAAGCCCGGGTCGGCGTGCAGCACCGAGCCGTCCTGGACCTGGGCATTTTCGCCGATGGTGATGGTTTCATTGTCGCTGCGCAGCACGCAGTTCCACCAGATGCTGGCGTTGTTTTCCAGCGTCACGCTGCCGATGACCACCGCATTGGGCGCGATCCAGTAATCGCCTTTGCAGACGACCTTGCGTTCACCGAGGCTGTACTTCATCTGGATTCCGCCCTTGGATTTTAGTAACCGACGGCCTGGCCGTCGGTGCGGCGTTCGGACGCGGCAAAATAGCCGTCATCCATTTTGTAGATCAGCTGGGCGCGGCCGAAATCGGTGGACCAGCGGTCTGCCTGCGGCATGTCGTGTCCGCGTGAGCGCAGTTCGGCGATGGTTTCGGCCGATACGCCGTATTCGACGCCGACCTTGAGCCCGGTATCGACGCGCCAGCGCGGCGCATCAGAGGCAGCCTGGGGGTTCTGGTCGTAATCAACCATGCGCGAAACCACCTGCATGTGGCCCTGGGCCTGCATCGAGCCGCCCATCACGCCGAAACTCATCAGCGGTTTGCCGTTCTTGCTGAGAAAACCGGGGATGATGGTCTGGAAGGGACGCTTGCGCGGAGCCACGACATTGGCGTGGCCGGGTTTCAGGGTGAAGCCGAAGCCGCGGTTCTGCAGGCTGATGCCGGTACCCGGCACCACGACGCCGGAGCCGAAGCCGGCGTAGTTGGACTGGATATAGGAAACCATCATGCCTGACTCGTCCGCGGCGGTCAGATAGACCGTGCCGCCCTTGGACGGATGACCAAAGCCGGGATCCTGCGCTTTTTTCATGTCGATCAGCTGGGCGCGTTTTTTCAGGTAAGACTTGTCGAGCATTTCAGCCGGCGTGACGCGCATGGTTGCCGGATCGGAGACATATTCATTGATGTCGGCAAAGGCGAGCTTCATGGCCTCGATCTGCAGGTGCATGCTGTCAGGCGAATCAACGGGCATTTTCGCGATATCGAAATTTTCGAGGATGCCGAGCGCAATCAGCGCAGCGATGCCCTGGCCGTTGGGCGGAATTTCGTGCAGCGTGTAGCCGCGATAGTCGATGCCGATCGGCTCCACCCAGTCGTTTTTGTGGGCGGCAAGGTCATCCATCGTCATCGCGCCGCCATTCTGCTTGGCCCAGGCGACGATTTTCTCGGCAAGGTCGCCTTTGTAAAAAGCCTCCCCTTTGGTTTCCGCGATGCGCGCCAGGGTTTTGGCCTGGGCGGGAAAGGAGAATTTTTCGCCAGCGGCGGGCGCGCGGCCGCGCGGCATGAAGGCTTCGGCATAGCCGGGCTGGTTTTTCAGTTCCGGCGCCTGGTTGGCCCACAGCCGGGCAATGGTGGGGGTGACCATGTAGCCGTCGGTGGCGTATTTGATGGCGGGCTCGAAAAGGTCGGCAAAAGGCAGTTTGCCGAATTTGGCCGACATTTCCGCCCAGGCTGAAACGCAGCCCGGTACGGTCACCGAGTCCCAGCCGCGCTGGGGCATCGCCTGCGCACCCTTGAAGCGGTCGGCGGTCCATGCGGCGGGCGAGCGTCCCGACGCGTTCAGGCCATGCAGTTTTTTGCCGTCCCACAGAATGCAGAAGGCATCGCTGCCGATGCCGTTGCTGGTCGGTTCCAGCACGGTCAGGGAAATCGCGGTCGCCAGTATGGCGTCAACGGCATTGCCGCCCTTCAGCAGCATGCGCAGGCCGGCCTGGGCTGCCAGCGGTTGCGAAGTGGCCACGGCGTTGCGCGCCAGCACCGGCATGCGCTGGGAGGTGTAGGGAAACTGGAAATCGAGTGGAGGCATGGTGTTTCTCGGGAAATGGTCGGAAAAAACGGCAAAAAAAAACGGGGCGCTGATGGCCCCGTATTTTAACGCAAGCGCAGATGGGGTTTTACCCCCGGTTGGGCGGCTCAGTTGGGTTGAATGCCGGCTGCGCGCGCCACCTTGATCCATTTCTGGATTTCGGCGCGGTTGAATTTGTCATGTGCTTCGGCAGTGCTGCCGTTGGGCTCTGCGCCCTGGTCCAGCAGGGTTTTGCTGACCCTGGGATCTTTCAGGGACTGGGCCAGTGCGGCATTCACGCGGTCGACAATGGCTTTCGGCGTATTGGCCGGTCCGAACATCGAAAAGCCGCTGGATACGATGAAATCCTTCATGCCCTGCTCGATCATGGTCGGGATCGTCGGTGCGGCAGGAGAGCGTTTTTCACCGGTCTGCGCGATCATGCGCAGTTTGCCCGAGGCGACATAGGGCACCGCGGCCGGCATGCTGGGAAACTGCATCTGCACATGGCCGCCGACCAGGTCAATCATCGATGGTCCGCTGCCCTTGTAATGCACCGCGGTGATCTTGATTTTCGCCGTGGAAATCAGCAGTTCTGCGGAAAGATGGCCCACGGTGCCGATGCCGGCGGTCGAATAGAAAATGTCATCGGGGCGCGCCTTGGCCAGTGCAATGAACTCCTTCAGGTTTTTCGGCGGCAGCGAGGGATGGATCACGAAAGCGGTCGGCACGTCGGCCACAATGCCCATCGGCGTGAAATCCTTGACGGAATCATAGGGCAGCTTCTTGATCATCGCCGGGTTGATGGTGTGGCCGGCGGATGCCATCAGCAGGGTGTAGCCGTCAGGCGCGGCGCGCATCACGGCTTCGGTGCCGATCGTGCCGCCGGCGCCGCCGCGGTTGTCGATGATGATCTGCTGGCCGAGGATCTCGGCCATTTTGGGCGCAAAAATGCGGCCGATGATGTCGGTATTCCCGCCTGCGGCGAACGGAATCACCATGCGGATGGTCCGCGTCGGGTAATTCTGCGCCTGTATGGGGGCGGACAGGGAAAGGGTCAGGGCGCCGGCGACGGCCGCAATGCCCAGATGGGACAGCTTCATCAGATTTCTCCTCGGTGGCCTGTATCCGGGACGAATTCCGTCACAGGTGTTTGTCAGAAATCCGAGTTTACCAAGCTTGCCGGGCTTGTGCAGTCTGTGCAGTCATCACCGGCGTCCAGTTTGTGGTTGAAGCTGCGGCAGCGCATGCGGCGCGGAGTAGAATCCGCTTCATTCCCGCTGTTGACATCCCTGTTCTTTATTTCTGCTTCGTACCCGCAAGGAGACCGCATGACGAGCAAACGCATGACCATCATGGGCACCCGGCATGTCGTTGCCGCAGGCCATTACCTCGCCGCACACGCCGCCTTTGAAATACTCGAAGCCGGCGGCAATGCGATTGACGCCGGCGTTGCCGCCGGCCTGGCGATCGGCGTACTGCAGACCGAGAAAGTCAACATCGGCGGCGTTGCCCCGCAGATCATCTATACCGCCAAAGACCGCAAGGTGCACTCCATCGACGGACTCGGCGTCTGGCCGCGGGCTGTGACACCGGACTATTTCCTGAAAAACCATGGCGGCAAGATTCCTCCGGGCGTGTTCCGCAGCGTGGTGCCGGCGGCGCCCGATGCCTGGATTACCGCCTTGTCGCGTTTCGGCACCATGAGTTTCGGTGAGGTCGCCGAGGCGGCCATCCGGTTCGCCAGCAAGGGTTTTCCGATGTATCCGCTGATGGCCGAATTCATCGGCGACAACGTCGATAATTATTCGCGCTGGCCGTCAAGCAAAAAAGTGTTCATGCCCGGCGGCAAACCGCCGGTGCCGGGGAAGGTCTTTGTGCAGGCCGACCTCGGCCGCACGCTGCAATACATGGTGGATCAGGAGCGCCGCGCAAAACGCAAGGGGCGCAAGGCCGGCCTGCAGGCGGCGCGCGATGCGTTCTACAAGGGCGACATCGCGCGCGACGTGACGAAATGGATCACGCAACAGGGCGGTCTGATGCGCTACGAGGATTTCGCCGGTTTCAAGGTCAATTTCGAACCGACGGTGAAATCAAAGTTCGGCAACATCGAGTTGCACGCCTGCGGCCCGTGGTCACAGGGGCCGGCACTGCCGATGGCATTGAATATCCTGAAGGGCTATGACCTGAAGGCACTGGGACATAACACGCCGCAATACATCCATGTCGTGACCGAAGCGCTGAAGCTTGCGTTTGCCGACCGTCACCAGTATTTCGGCGATCCCAAATTCGTCAAGGTGCCCCTGGCGGGACTGCTGTCCGAGAAGTATTCGGCGTGGCGCCGCACGCTGATCCGGGACAACCGGGCATGGCCGGGAATGCCGCCGGCGGGGGATCCGAAAACGCTGTCCGAGATGGAGAATATCTGCGTACCGGCGCCTCAAACCGAAGAAGCGCCGGGGCCGGGCGACACATCCTATCTTTGCGTGATCGACCGTCACGGCAATGCATTTTCCGCCACACCTTCCGACGGCTCCGACAAATCGCCGATCATTCCCGGCGTCGGCATCGTCTGCTCCGGCCGCGGCACCCAGTCCTGGTCGGATCCCTCGCACCCGTCATCGGTTGCGCCGGGCAAGCGTCCGCGGCTCACGCCGAACCCGGCGCTTGCGCTCAAAAACGGCAAGGCCTACATGCCTTTCGGTACCCCGGGCGGGGACGTGCAGATCCAGGCGATGATCCAGGTCTTCCTCAACGTGAATGTGTTCGGCATGGCGGTGCAGGATGCCGTCGAGGCGCCGCGTTTTGCGAATTACAGCTATCCGGGTTCCTTTGAGCCGCATGCGTATTATCCGGGGCGCCTGTATCTCGAGTCGCGCATTGACGCCAAGACCGGCGAGGCCCTGAAGGCGATGGGTCACAAGGTCTACTGGTGGGATGACATGACCTGGCTGGCCGGCTCGGTTTGCACCATCGTCAATGATCACGCGCAGGGCGTGCTGCACGGCGGGGCGGATCCGCGGCGGCCGGCTTATGTGCTGGGGTGGTAAACGGCCGCCGGTGGCATGATTGCTGCTATGGATTGCTGCCATGAATGGTTGCGCGATTCCGCATGCTTTCATGCGGATTCCAGCGCAATCCCGCATTGATTACGAGGAGCGGTCATGAATTTCCCAGTTGCCAGAACCCTGTTTCCAGCCCTGATTGCCGCAGTCCTGCTGCAACCCGCCGTGGCCGCCGCTGAATACCCGGATCGTCCGGTGCGGCTGGTGGTCGGATTCCCGCCGGGCGGCGCGGCCGACATCCTTGGTCGCATCGCAGCGCAACAGTTGAGCGACCGCCTGGGGCAGCAGGTGGTGGTGGATAACCGCGGTGGCGCCGGCGGGCTGATCGCAACGGAAATTGCGGCGCGTGCCAATGCCGACGGTTACACGATGCTGTTTTCATCGATACCCCATGTCATCAATCCCCACCTCTACAAAAAAGTATCGTACGACGCGATCCGGGATTTCGCCCCGGTGGTTCAGTTTGTCTCGGTGCCGCTGATGATGGCTGCGGGTCCGTCGTTGCCGGCAAAATCCGTCAAGGAGCTGATTGCCTACGCCAAAGCCAATCCCGGCAAGCTCAATTACGGATCGGCCGGCGGCGGATCGTCCAGCCATCTGGCCGTGGAACTGTTCAAGTCGATGGCGGGCATACGCATGGAACACATCCCCTACAAAGGCACGGGTCCGCTGATCACCGACATGCTGGGAGGGCAGATCGGCGTCACCATCGCCAGCGCGGTACCTCTGGCGCCGCAGGTGAAATCCGGAAAACTTCGCGGTCTTGCCGTGACGGGACCGAAAAGGTCGGCGGCGTTTCCCGAACTGCCTGCCATCGCGGAAACGGTACCCGGGTATGAGGTCGTCAACTGGTTCGGAATTTTTGCCCCTGCAGGCACTCCGGCTGTCATCGTGAAGCGTCTCAACGCCGAGCTGAACACCGCTTTGCGTGAGCCGGAGTTGATCAGGCGCCTGAACGCCCAGGGAGCGGATGCGGTGGGCGGCAGTGCGGAAGATTTTGCGCGCGTGGTCAAGGCGGATTACGCGAAATGGGCGAAGGTCGTAAAGGCGTCCGGTGCGCGGGTGGATTGAGGCGCAGGTTTTTTGTTGACGCCCCGGTGATGGTTTTCAAACAATAATCTCGCCCTTGATTTGGAGGAAAAATGTTTAAAAACAAATACTTATATAATTATCTGCTGGGACTCCTGCTGGCGGCTGCGGCTGGCCCCTTGCTGGCGCAGGACGCGGCGAATTATCCGTCGCGCACCATGCGCTATATCGTCGGCTACACCCCGGGCGGCACGGCCGACATGCTGGCGCGTGCCGTGGGGCAGAAGCTGGCGGCTGCATGGGGGCAGCAGGTCATCGTCGACAACCGTCCCGGCGCCGGCACCAACATCGGCACTGAGCTGGGGGCGAAAGCAGCGCCGGACGGTTATACCTTGTTCATGCCGACCGTGGCCAATGCGATCAATCCGACGCTGTACCCGAAACTCGGCTATGACATGCAGAAGGACTTCATCTACGTCACCAACTTCGCCAAGGTGCCGGGCATCGTGGTCGTTCATCCCTCCCTGCCGGCCAAAAATGCCCGGGACCTGATTGCGATTGCCAAGGCCAATCCGAATTCACTGCGCCATGGCTCCACCGGCATCGGCAGCCCGCATCATCTGGCCGGCGAAATTTTCAAGACCATGGCCGGCGTGAAAATGGTGCATGTGCCGTACAAAGGCGCAACGCCGGCCATCGCCGACATCATCGCCGGACATATCGAGGTTTATTTCGGCGCAATGGTTTCGACGATTCCGCACGCCCGCAGCGGCCGCCTGCGGGCCCTGGCGGTGACCAGCCTGAAGCGGGTCAGCGCGGCCAAGGACGTGCCGACGCTGGACGAGCAGGGTTTGAAAGGTTTCGAGACGGGCTCATGGTTCGGCATGGCGGTGCCAACCGGCACCTCGCGCGACATCGTGATGAAGCTGCATGTGGAATCGACCAAGGCCCTGCAGGCGCCGGATCTGCGGGACCGGATGATTGCCGAAGGCGCCGATTTTGTCGGCGATACGCCCGAGCAGTTCACGGCTTTCATCAGGACCGAGCTGGTGAAGTGGGGCAAGGCAGTCAAGGCTTCCGGCGCGAAGGTGGATTGAGCGTGGCAGAGTCCCTGCCGGACCCGCGGTTTTTCGCTGCAGCCGGCAATGCGCTTTCCTCGGCCGCCGGCCCCGATTCGGGGGAGGATTCAGGCGAGAAACTGGCGGCGGCACTCGGTGCCGCGCTCGCGGCCGGCGACGATGCGCTGATCCGCGCGGCGCTGCATGCGGGTCCTCCGGGGGCCGCGCGCAGGATCTGGCAGGCGCTGGCTGCTGCGACCGATGGCGGGGGGGAAGGCGTCGGCCTTCGGCTGTTCGCGATCCCCTTGCTGATTGTCGCCGGAGCGCGTACGCCGTGCAGGCTGCCGGGGATCATTCCGGAAATCGAAAAGGTCGTGGCTCTGCTGCAGCAGCACGGTGCCGTGGGGGCGACGCGAAACTTTGGTCTGGGCAACGCTTTGAGCGATCTGGATGCGCTGGAGGCCTTGCCGCCCTGTGCGCTGTGGCGCGCCGCGCATGACCCTGCGGAACGGACGGTGGCCGATGCCCTGGTGCCGGCGCCGGTCAGTGTCGAGCCGGGACGGGAACAGGTGCATCTGCGTTTCATCACCGGCGCCGGCGTCACGCCGCATCATCTGCCGTCCTTCCTTGAGTCGGCTTCCAATATCGGCACCTGGGGCATGCCGCTGACGCGGGAATTGACGCGTCAGCTGTCACAGCCGGGACTGGAAGTGCTGCCGATGCCGCGGCCGCCGCTGTTGCTGGCCAAGGCGGCCTATCTCGGGCGTTGTGCGCAACTGGATGCGGCGCTGAGCCTTTTTCTCGGCAATACCGTGCGGCGTTTCAGGCTGAGCGTCGGCGACCCGGAAGCGGTTTTGACCGCGCACGGGCTGGATGCAGGCGCCGGTGAGCTGCGCCTGAGCCTGAGTTCGCCGTTTGATGAATCGATGCTGGAAGGGTTCTGCTGGCCCTTGCACCCGCTGGATGAAATCGGCGAAGTCGTCCGGGATTTTCAGCGTGCGCTGACGGATTTCCGCGTGGACAACGTGACCCTCATCGGACGGGTGCTGCCGGCAAGGCTTGAGCGCGACATGATGTTTGTTGCCAGGCGGCAGGCCGCCGCTCTGTTGCCTGCGAATTGAATCGTCGCAGCCTGGCGTCTCAATGACCCGTAGGGGCGCCGCCGTGATCCTGCTCCGGATGCTGGGGTCCGCGATGGCCATGGTGCCAGCGGCGCTCGAACATCACATACAGCGTGGGCAGGACAATCAGCGTCAGCAAGGTTGCCGAGATCAGCCCGCCGATGACCACCACGGCCAGCGGTTTCTGGGTTTCCGAGCCGATGTCGTGGGACAGCGCCATCGGCATCAGTCCCATCATGGCCAGCAGTCCGGTCATCAGCACGGTGCGCAGACGCACCAGTGAGCCGGTAATCACGGCTTCCTCCGGCGATGCGCCGGCGTTTTTCAGCTGGTTGAAATAGGACACCATGACCACGCCGTTGAGCACGGCCTGGCCGAACAGCGCGATAAAGCCGATGGCTGCGGACACGGACAGCGGAATTCCGGTGATCAGCAATGCCAGGATGCCGCCGATCAGCGCGAAGGGGATGTTGAGGATGATCAGCAGCGCGCTGCGGAATGACCCGAATGCGTCGAACAGCAGCAGGAAAATCAGCAATATTGAAATCGGCACAATGATCGCAAGGCGTTTCATTGCGCGTTCCTGGTTTTCGAACTCCCCGGACCAGGAAATCGAATATCCGGGGGAGAGTTTCACCGATTTTTCGATGCGGTCCTTCATGTCGGCGACCACCGATCCCATGTCGCGATTCTCGATGAATACGCCGATCGCCATCACGCGACCGCCGTTTTCGCGGCTGATGTTCATGCTGCCGCCGATGGTCTTGAAGGTCGCAACCTGTGCCAGCGGGATGAACACGCCGGACTGCGTTGTCAGCAGGATGTCGCGCAATTGCGTCAATGAGCGTTGCGAGGGCGGCACCCGCACCACCACGCCGAATTTGCGCTCGCCTTCCCAGATGCTGGTGGCTTCGCGCCCGCCGAGCGCGGTTTCGATCACGTCCTGTATGTCAGCGATGTTCAGGCCGTAGCGCGCGGCCTGGGCGCGGTCGATCTCGACCAGTTCCTGCGGCAATTCGCCCTGGCGGTCGATCATGGCCCGGGCCACACCCGGCACATCGGAGATGGCGGCCAGGATATTGCCCGAGATGCTGCGCAGCACCGCAAGGTCATCGCCGAATACCTTGACCACGATCTGTCCGTCGATTTGCGAAATGGACTCCAGGATGTTGTCGCGTATCGGCTGCGAAAAACTGGCCTGGACGCCGGGCAGGCGGTCGAGGGCTGCTTCCATTTCGCGCAGGATGTCCTGCTTGCTGACTTTGCGCTTCCATTCGTTCTCGGGTTTGATGTCGACCAGAAACTCGGCCATGCTGATCAGCTTGGGGTCGGTGCCGTCCTCGGGCCGTCCCGCCTTGAACACGATGGTGTTGATTTCCGGGATATGCGCGATGGCGGCGCGTATTTTCGCCATCTCGTTGCGCGCTTCGCTGACCGAGACGCTGGGGTGCAGCGGGATGTTGATCCAGATGGATCCTTCGTTGAGTTCCGGCAGGAATTCGGTGCCCAGCCGCGGGGCCAGCGCGAGGCTGATGCCCAGGGCCAGAACCGCCGACAATACCACTTTGCGCCGCTGCCCCAGCGCCCAGCGCAGGGAGGGCTCATAAATGGATTTGCACCAGTGCACCAGCCGGTTTTCCTTTTCCGGCAGGTTTTTGCGCAGCAGCAGCGAACACAGCAGCGGCACCAGCGTCAGCGAGAAAATCAGCGAGCAGATCAGGGCGGAAGTCACGGAATAGGCCATCGGTGCAAAAATGCGGCCTTCGTGGCGCTGCAGCGTGAAAATCGGGATGTGCGCGGCGATGATGATCAGCATCGAAAACAGTGTCGGTCGGCCGACCTCGACGACCGCATCAAGAATGGCATTAAGCCGCTCGCGCGGGCGCATTTCGCCGTGCTGCTCCGACAGCTTGCGGAACACGTTTTCCACGACGATGACGGCGCCGTCGACGATGATGCCGAAGTCCATCGCACCCAGCGACAGCAGGTTGGCCGGCACGTTGAGCCAGGTCAGGCCGAGAAAGGTGCCGAGCAGCGACAGCGGGATGATGGCGGCGACAATGGCGGCGGCGCGCAGGTTGCCGAGGAACAGCAGCAGCACCAGCGTGACCAGCATCGCGCCTTCAACGAGGTTGGTGAATACGGTTTTCAGCGTCTTGTTGAGCAGCCAGGTGCGGTCGTAGAAGGGCACGATCTGCACGCCCTTCGGCAATACCGACGCATTGAGCTGTGCCACGCGTTCCTTCACCGCGGCCAGCACTTCACCCGGATTTTCGCCGCGCCGCATCAGCACCACGCCGGATACGATGTCCGGGTCGTCATCCTGGCCGATGACGCCCTGGCGGGGGACGGAGTCGACGGAGAGGGCGGCAATATGCCGCACCAGCACCGGGGCGCCGTTGCGTTCCGCGACGACGATGTCGAGAATCTCGTCCGCCGAACGCAGCAGGCCGATGCCGCGGATCAGGAACTGCTGCTGGCCCTGCTCGACATAACCCCCGCCGGCGTTCGAACTGCCGCGTTCCAGGGCTGAAAACAGCTGCTGCAGGCTGATCTTGTAGTACTTCAGCTTGGCCAGGTCCGGATTGACCTCGTACTGCTTGATGAAGCCGCCGAAGCTGACGACGTCGGCCACGCCGGGAATCAGTTTCAGCTGCCGGCTGACGGTCCAGTCCTGGATGGTGCGCAGGTGACGGGCGTCGAGATTCGCGCTCTTCACCCGGTAACGGTAGATTTCACCGACGGCGGTTGAAAGCGGGGCGAGCTGTGGCTGTGCGCCGGGCGGTATTTCCGCCTCGCGCAGCCGTTCCAGCACCTGCTGCCTGGCGAAATAGGCGTTGGCCTTGTCGTCAAAGGTGAGAATGATGAATGAGAGGCCGAACTGGGTATGCGAGAACATGCGGATCATGTTCGGCATCCCGGCCAGCGCCACCTCGATCGGGTAGGTGACCTGCTTTTCCACCTCCTCGGCGGCGCGGCCCGGAAACAGCGTGATGACCTGCACCTGGGTGTCGGTGACATCGGGCAGGGCTTCCACCGGCAGCGCCTTGAATGCGGCAATGCCGCCGCCGATGAACAGCACCGTGCCGAGCAGGATGAACAGCGGTTTGTGCAGCGCGAAGGAGACGATGCGTTTGATCATTGCAGGTTACTTCTGCACGCGCCGCGGCTGCATGACCTGCTGCAGCATCAGGGAGCCTTCGACCACCACTTTTTCGCCTTCATTCAGCCCGGCCAGTATTTCAACCTGGTTCTGGCGCACGTCGCCGGTGCGGACCTGGCGCCGCAGAAAGCGGCCATTGCCTTCGTCGATGAACAGGAAGTTCTTTTCATTCTGGAAATAGACCGACCTGGTGGGCACCAGCAGCTCTTTTTCGCCGTCGGCATCAATGTCGGCGGTGACGAACATTTCGCCCTTGAGTTTTTTATCCGTATTGTCGAGGCGGGCGCGGATTTTGATCGCCCGGGTGGCGGGATCGAGGAAATCCGACACAGCTTCGATGCGGGCGGGGAATTCACGATCACGCCAGGCCGGCGTGCGCACGGTGATGGTTTTGCCGGAGCGCAGGTGCGCAAGATCCCGCTCATTCGCATCAAACTGCGCCCATAACGTCGCCGGATCCGTCACCACGAACAGCGGCGGGCTGTTGGCCACCAGCTGGTCGGGGCGCAATTCCTGGCCCGGATTGATGTTGCGTTCGACAATGGTTCCGGCGATCGGGCTGGTCAGGGTGTAAGACTGGTCCACGCTCTCCCGCGCCGCGCCGTACAGGGTCAGCCGTTTCCGGGTGCGCTCGAGTTCGGCCAGTGTCCTCGCTGCATCCGCTTCGGCCACCTGCAGGTCCTTGCGGGCGGCCACGCCATGCTGCTCGAGTTCTCGCATGCGCTGCAGGTTTTTCTGGGCCAGTCCGTGGTCGCTTTCAGCGCGCCGGAGATCGGACTGGGCCTGACCGAAATCCGGTGAAGCGATGACGGCCAGTGCCTGTCCGGGTTTCACGACCTGTCCTGCTTCGACGAGGATGCGCTCGACGCGGCCTGCGAATGGGGTATAAATGCGCACCGTCCGGTCTTCATTCCAGGTCAGGCGGCCGTTGAGGCGGGTCAGGGGGATCGCCTGCATTTCGATGGCCAGGGACTGGATGCCTTCAAGGCCGGTGCTGTTGGCCGGAAAAGTGATGCGGTCTTTTTCAATGACCGGCTCGGCCGGGGCTGTCTCGGGGGCCGGGTTGCCGCAGCCCGCGAGAATGATGGCGGACAATGCCAGGCTGAAAAAAGTCTTCATGGGTTTGTTCAATCGGGAAGTATGGTTGTGGCGCTGCGCTTCGCCGCCAGCGCTTTGGCGAGATCGGCCTGCGCCGCGATGCCTTCCAGCTGCGCGGCGTAGAGCTGGCGGCGTGCGTCGAGCAGATCCATCAGTCCGATGGCGCCGCGGGTATGCGCGAATTCGGCGCCGTTTGCGGCTTTTTCTGCGGCCGGCAGCAGAATGCCGTTGATCCGGCGCACACGCTCATCGGCGGCGGACAGATCGCTGTCGGCGCGCCGCAATTCCCCCAGCGCAAGTGCCTGCACGCGCTCGAGGTTTTCCTGCGCGGCAAGGAGTTCAACCTCGGCCCGGCGGATTTCGCCGGAATACTGGTAGCGGGCAAAAAGCGGGATGGAGACCGAGAAGCCGTAGCTGTTGTTCGCGGTGTCGCCGGGAAAGCGCTCGTACTGCACGCCGGCGGTGATGTCGCGGGTGCGCAGGGATCTTGCCAGGTCGCGCAGCTTTTCGGCGGCATTGACGCGCTCCCGCGCCGCGCGGACATCGGTTCTTCGTTCCAGGATCTCATCCACACCCGGGCTTTTTTGCTGCGATGCCGAAGGCCATGAGTCGGCGGCAACGATGTTTCCCGCATCCCGTTCCGCGCCGAGCAGGTAAGCCAGGGCAAGCTGGTTGCGCTCACGGTCTGAACGCGCGGTCCGTGCATCGTTGTGCGCCCTCAGCGCATCCACCTGTATGCGGGAAAGTTCGGTGGCCGCGATATCGCCGGCCCGCAGGCGGTGTTCGGCGGCCGCCACGGATTTGTCAAAGAGGTCAGCGGTCGTATTGGATATCCGGAAGCGTTCCTGGGCCAGCTTCAGGTCGTAGTAGGCCGCATGCAGGACCAGTTGCTGCTGGCGGATGACGTCGGTTTCATCGTGACGGACAGCGGCGGCGTTGAATTGCGCGGCTTCGGTGCGCAGTTCCCGCTTGTTGCCGCGCTCGAAAACCTGCGACAGCCCGACGACCGTATCCACGGTTTTGTCCTTCAACCTGCCGGGCCCGACGCCGATCGTCGGGCTGATGCGCGAAGTGGATATCGACAGATTGGGGTTTGGCGGGGCCGCCGCGCTGAGCACATCGGCTTCCGCGCCTTCGGTGATGCGGCGCGCGTTTCGCAGTTCACGGTTGCGTTCGGCAAAAATCCGCTCTGCCTGCGTCAGTGTCAATTCCGTGAGCACCGGCGCTGTACTGGTACTGGTGCTGTAAGCGTCTGCGCCAAATGCGTTTCCACACAGGACGAACATTGCGAGCAGTGCAATGCCGGCGGACCTGCGGCCGTGCCGGCGCATCCCGCCGGCAAACATGGCCTCCTGGATGCGGGGTTCCACCGGTCGGCATAAGCGTGAAATTTGCATGATGCGGAATCTATGTCCGCGGTCATCCGGCTGCCTGAAACGAAGCTTGCGCGAAGCTGAATGGCGCAGCCTGTTTGCGTGAAATCCGCGCGTGAGGCGCGACGGACTGTGTGATTGCCGCTGAATCCGGTTACTCTCGCCCCTGCATTGGTGCTGTGGCCTTGATGTATTAAAGTGCATGCACGAATGCGGCTGAGCACAATCAATGAAGTCCCGGGTTCCTGAGCCATCAGGACAGTCCGTACTGGAGAAGCATGCGCATACTGATCGTGGAAGATGACAAGACCCTGAGCGACGGGCTGGTCCGTTATCTTCGTCAGGCGGGAAACATCGCGGAGACGGCGACCAGCGGCACCGAGGCGGATGCGTTGCTGGTGCATGAGGATTTTGATCTGGTCATACTCGATATCGGTTTGCCGGGAATGGACGGTTTCGAGGTGCTGCGGCGCGCAAGGAAGCGTGAGCGTTATGTGCCTGTGCTGGTGCTCACGGCAAGGGATGAGGTTGAAGACCGCGTGCATGGACTCAATCTCGGCGCCGATGATTACCTGGTCAAGCCTTTTTCCCTGGTTGAGCTCGAGGCCCGGGTGCGGGCAGTCATCCGGCGCGGACAGGCGACGACGGAAACACAGATTGTTTACGGACCGCTGGTGATCGACATCGCGGCGCGCCGGGTCTGGCTGGCCGGTGAGACGGTCCGGCTGACCGCGCGGGAATGGGCGGTGCTCGAATTCCTCGTGCTGAGGGCGGGAAAAATGGTCAGCAAGGACCAGATCGCCTCCGCCGTCAGCGGCTGGGATGCGGATGTAAGTCCCAATGTCGTTGAGGTCTACATATCCCGGCTGCGCAACAAACTTGAGCCCGCCGGGGTCAAGATCCATTCAATCCGCGGTTTCGGCTACTACCTTGACAAACCGTCCGGCAGTACGAACTAGCATACGGCGGCTGCTGTTCCGCTGGTTGCTGGCGCCGCTGGTCCTGGTTCTCGGCGCTGCGGCGATTATCGGTTATCCGATCGCGCTGCAGCCTGCGACGGCGGCGTATGACTGGGCGCTGGTCGACACCGCGCAGTCGCTGACCCGCCTGATCAACGATAAACAGGACGTTACGCCGGAAGCGCTTTCCAAATCCGCTGATGTACTGCTGCGTACCGACCAGTTTGACCGCATCTACTATTCGGTTCATGACATGCGGGGACGGCTGATCGCCGGTGATGCGCACCTGTCGCCGCCGAAAGCGGACGCCCTGCTGGGCGGCGAGCTGCTTTATGACGCAAAAATCGGCGGCGAGAATATTCGCGTCGCAGCCATACGCGTCGACCTGCGCGGCGCCGAGGCCATCGTGCAGGTGGCCGAGACCACGGTGAAGCGGACCCAGCTGACAACGCAGATCCTGACCGGAATGATCGCCAGTGAAGTGGTGATTGCGGTGGCCGTCGTGGTTCTGGTGCTGTTCGGCATCGGCAAGGGACTGGAGCCGCTGGCGCGTCTGCGCGAGGAGATTGAGGCCCGTTCGCACCGCGACCTGCGTGCGGTGCCTCCGGACCATGCGCCGGTCGAGGTGAGGCCGGTGGTGCTGGCGTTGAATGACCTGCTGCGTCAGCTTGAACTGGCTTTGCGTTCCCAGCAGGAATTCGTTGCGAATGCCGCCCACCAGCTGCGCACACCGCTGGCGGGGCTGCGCATGCAGGTCGAGCTGGGTTTGCAGCAGCATGATCCGGTGGAGTACCGGCGGGTGCTGGATACGCTGCAGAAGTCAACGGAGCGGACCGTCCACCTTGCCAATCAGCTGCTGACCCTGGCCCGGGCCGAGGTCGGGATTCCGCGCATCGATGCCATGCGTGATCTGGATTTGCGGCAGACGGTCGAGGATGTCACGGCAAACTGGATGCCGGCGGCCATCTCGAAAAAAATCGATCTTGGCCTGGAGTTGCGGCCGGCCCGCATGCGTGGCGACGCCTTCCTGATGGCTGAATTGCTGTCCAATCTGCTCGACAACGCCATCAGTTACACGCCGGCGGGCGGGCGCATTACCGTTTCGACGACCACGGAGGGCGGATATGCGGTGTTGCAGGTCGAGGATGATGGTGTCGGCATACCGGCATCCGAGCGTGAAAACGTGTTCCGGCGGTTTTACCGGATAGACGGATCGAGCGGGGAGGGTTGCGGGCTGGGCCTCGCCATCGTCCAGGAGATTGCGCATCTGCATGGCGGTAAAACCGTCATTGGCCTGCCGGCGGGCGGGCGTGGCACGGTGATCCGCGTCAGCATTCCCAAAGCGGGCTGACGGACTGGCGGCGGCCACAACCGGTCGCGGATGACTCATGCACATGCGGTGATGTGCTAAGTTCGGCGACCATGTTTCCCTACGCGACACTGACGCCTGACTGCATCCTGGATGCGGTCGAATCCTGCGGCTTGCGCTGCGACGGCCGCTTGCAGGGGCTGAACAGCTACGAGAACCGTGTCTACCAGATCTGGCTCGATGACGGTTCTTCAATCGTCGCCAAGTTCTATCGTCCACAGCGCTGGAGCGCGGCGGCTATCCAGGAGGAGCACGATTTCGCGCTGGAACTGGCGGCCCGCGAGATTCCGGTGGTGGCGCCCCTGCAGCTGAACGCCAGAACACGGCAGGAACACGGCGGTTTTCAGTTTGTTCTCTATCCGCGCCGCGGCGGGCGTACGCCGGAGTTCGGTGACGCAGAAACGCTGCGCTGGCTGGGACGCTTCATTGCGCGCATCCATGCCGTCGGCGCGGCGCGGTCTTTTGAGCACCGGCCGTTCATCGATATCGAAAGTTTCGGCTGGGAGCCGGCGGAGTTTGTCTGTGACAGCGGATTGGTTCCGGACGATCTGCAGGAGGCCTATGCCAGCGTGGTTGAGGACGTGCTGGATCGCGTTGAGCAGTGCTGGGCGGCAGTCGGCCCCATGCGCAACCTGCGCCTGCACGGTGACTGCCATGCCGGCAATATCCTGTGGACCGATGCCGGGCCGCATTTTGTCGACCTCGATGATGCACGCATGGGACCGGCGGTGCAGGATCTGTGGATGTGCCTGTCCGGTGATCGCGCTTCACAACAGCTGCAGCTGGGTTCCCTGCTCGAAGGGTATTGCGAGTTTTATGATTTTGATCCGGTGCAGCTGAGGCTGATCGAGGCCTTGCGCACGCTGCGCATCGTGCATTACGCTGGCTGGCTGGCGCGGCGCTGGGATGATCCGGCGTTTCCGGCGAGTTTTCCGTTTTTCAACACCCAGCGTTACTGGCAGGACCACGTGCTCGCCTTGCGCGAGCAGGCGGCGGCGCTGGATGAACCGCCGCTGCGATGGCGGCGCTGAGTCAGTCGGCCCCTCCCGCAGCTGAGCCGGCGGGAGCTTCAGCCGCGCGTAATCAGTTCAGACCGAGCGCGTCCCTGGTATGGCGCAACAGGGCATCCGGCTTGACGGGTTTGTTCAGGTAACCCGATGCGCCGTAGGCCAGCGCGGCGACGATGTCATCGCGTTCGGCGCGCGCGGTCACGACGATGATCGGTATGGTCCTGAATTCCGGGTGTTCGCGCAGTTTGCCGAGCACGTCGAGGCCGACGGCGTCGCGCAGTTCCACATCGATGATGATCAGGTCGGGCAGGGGCTGTTTGCCCAGTGCGGCGGCGATTTCGCTGCGGTTGGCTGCGCCGCGGATGTCGAAGCCGCCCTGCATCAGGCCGCGTGCAGCGGCCAGTGCCTCCGCCTCGTGGCTGTCGATGATCAGGACTACGTGTTTGCCGCCGCCGCGTGAGGGCAGCGGTTTGCCCGGACGGTCGAGAATGCTGATCTGGTAGCCGGCTTTCAGCTTGCGCGCACCGGACAACGTGCCTTCGGCCTGTTGCCGTTGCTGCAGTGTCGGCTCCTTCGGGCGTTCGCTGAGGAAACTCTCGAGGTCATCGATGGCGGGGGCGGATTTTGCCGGCGCTGCCGGCAGGCTTTCGATATAACCTTCGTCGGCCAGCGCAGCCAGCGCCGCGGAGATGTCGCCGGCGCGCGGAAACTTGCTGCGCAGTTCTTCCGCCGTGGCCCGGGCGCCGACCGCGGCAAGCAGGCCCTTGATGCCCGGTTTCAGCGTCCCCGGTTTCGCCGCAACTTCGGCGACGCCTTTGGTGGTGGTGCGATAAGCGGTTTTTTGGGTCATGGTGAATTTTTATCCCGGGCCTTTATGCCAGCACTTCAGCAACGTGACCGGCAATGACCGATCCCGATGATTCGATGCCCAAAAGCTGCACTAGTTCCGGAACAGGAGGGTTCGCAGGAGAGTTCGGAAAGCCTGCGAGTTTACTTGAAAAGGCCGCTGCGTCGTACACTAGCCGCATGGATCAATGGAACAGGGATTTTGCCGCACAGTCACCGCCGCTGGCAGCGCTGCTCGCCGTGGCGCGGCAGTTCAAGGGTGACGATTGGCCTGCGTTGCCGCAGTTGCAGGAAATCATTGTGCGCGCCGGCGTCCGCACCGCATCCGGTTTGCCGCTGCAACTGGTGCTGCCGGGGGCGGTTGCGGGCGCATCGTACGAGCAGCGCCTCTACGCAAGGGGTGAGCTGGAATTCCGTGAACGCAACTGGCATGACCTGTTCAATGTGCTGGTATGGCTGACGTTTCCGCGGGCCAAGGCCGCATTGAATGCACGACATCATGCAGCCTTGCCCGCAGCAAAGGCGGGAGGGCGCGGACCGGTGCGCGACGCACTGACGCTGTTTGATGAAAGCGGTGTCATCGTGCTGTCGGCTGAGGCCGGACTGCTGGACATGATCCGCGAATTCCGCTGGAAGCCGCTGTTCTGGGAGCGCCGTGCCGAAGTGATCTCTGACATGGCTTTTCTGCCGTTCGGGCACGCCTTGTGTGAAAAGGCACTTGCCCCGTACAAAGGCATCACCGGCCGGGGCTGCCTGTTGGAGGTGGAGCGGGATTTTTTCGCTTTGCAGCCCGAGGAGCGATTACGGGAAATTGACCGGCGCCTGGCATTGCATGTTGCCGATCCGCAGACCCTGCAGCATACGCATGAACTCGCGCCGCTGCCGGTTCTTGGCGTACCCGGCTGGTGTGCCGACAATGCACAGCCTGCTTATTACGATGATCGTGATCATTTCCGGCCGGGTAGGATGCAGCGCCGGCCTTTGCCTGCCGTCGCTGGTGATGGGATGCTGAAGGCAAGCCGGTGATCGCCCTGCTGCAGCGGGTCAGCAAGGCGCAGGTGGTCATCGATGGCGTGACCGTGGGCGCGATTGAAGGTGGTTTGCTGGTGCTGCTGGGCGTTGAGGCGGGGGATACCGCGACAGAGGCGGACCGCCTGCTCGAACGCCTGCTGAATTACCGGGTGTTCAGCGATGAGTCCGGAAAAATGAATCTGTCCCTGCGTGATGTGGACGGCGGTCTGCTGCTGGTGCCGCAGTTCACGCTGGCCGCGGATACGCGCAAGGGGCTGCGCCCGGGGTTTTCGACCGCGGCGGCGCCGGAACAGGGCCGGCTGCTGTTTGAGCATGTGGTGGCCCGGGCGCGGCATGCGTATGCACGGGTGGCCACGGGCCGATTTGGCGCGGACATGCAGGTTACGCTGACCAATGACGGACCGGTGACTTTCTGGCTGCAGGTGAAAGCCGGGGGTTGAGCTGGTATCGCGGTGCCGGCGTGTGTTAAGGGGGATATAAAAATATCAATAAAATCAAATACTTGATATTATTCACTTGAGACAGGGCAGATCTTGAACTTGCATACTTCGCCCCTATCTAATGTCCGTGTTCAACCATCGGGGATTTGAAAACCTATGAAACGTGTCTTTCTGCTGATCGTCACCAACTTCGCGATACTCGCGGTGCTCAGTGTGACCATGCAGTTGCTGGGCATCGATGCTGCGCTGGAAAACGAGACCGGCCTCAACCTGCAGGGCCTGCTGGCGTTCGCGGCCATCTTTGGTTTCGGCGGCGCGTTCATTTCACTGCTGATTTCCAAGTGGATGGCCAAGATGTCAACCGGCGCCAAGGTCATCGAAGTCCCGGCCAACATGACCGAGCGCTGGCTGGTGGATACCGTCAAGCGCCAGGCGGAACGCGCCGGCATCGGCATGCCGGAAGTGGCGATTTATGACGCGCCGGACATCAATGCCTTTGCCACCGGCTGGAACCGCAATGACGCGCTGGTCGCGGTCAGCACCGGCCTGCTCAACAACATGTCGCAGGACGAAGCCGAGGCTGTGCTCGGCCACGAAGTGAGCCATGTGGCCAATGGCGACATGGTGACGCTGACCCTGGTGCAGGGCGTGCTCAACACCTTCGTGCTGTTCCTGTCGCGCGTGGTCGGCTTTTTTGTCGATCGCGTGCTGTTGAAGAATGAACGCGGACAGGGCATGGGTTTTTACGTTGCCACGATTGCCGCGCAGCTGGTGCTGGGCGTACTGGCGAGCATGGTGGTGGCCTGGTTCAGCCGTCAGCGTGAATTCCGCGCGGATGCCGGTGGCGCCGAACTGGCCGGCCGGCAGAAAATGATCGCCGCGCTGGAGCGCCTGAAAATGAACCATGAGCAGTCGGCCCTGCCCGCGCAGATGTCGGCTTTCGGCATCTCGGGCGGCGGCGGACTGGCGGCGCTGTTCATGTCGCATCCGCCGCTGGATGTGCGCATCGCAGCCTTGCGCGCCGCCCAGTCCGGCGCGCAATAAGCGTCAGCATCCGTTTCCTGCGGCAATAAAAAG
>CAZSIR010000020.1:0-29908 GCA_964606765.1 uncultured Bordetella sp.
CCGGTGCAAAACCTTCGATTGCATTCTGCGAAGCTTTGCGCGTGGCGATGGTTTCGGCTTTTTGCACGGTCTGTGCGAGGAAAGCATCGCGGTGTGCTGTCCAGCCGGCCGGCAATTCACCGCTCATGCGGCGCTTGAATTCCGCCGCCAGCTCCGGATGCGCAGCAGCATAGGCTGAAAATTTCTGGGTCCACGCGGATTCCTGTGCCGCACCGCGCTCACGGGCATTCCATTCAGCGCGCACGGCTTCCGGTATTTCAAATGGCGCATGCGGCCAGTTAATGGCGGCACGCGTGGCGGCGATTTCTTCGGCTCCCAGCGGCGCGCCGTGCGCGCCACCGGTGTTTTGTTTTTTCGGCGCGCCCTTGCCGATCAGGGTCTTGCAGCAGATCAGCGACGGGCGGTTTTTTTCGCCCTGCGCCTGGCGGATCGCGGCATCAACGGCGTCTGTGTCATGGCCATCCACGCCGTAGATCACGTTCCAGCCATAGGCCGCGAAGCGCTGCGGGGTGTTGTCGGTAAACCATTGTTTTATTTGACCTTTTTCGGAATCTATGGAGATGCCGTTGTCGTCATACAAAGCAATCAGCTTGTTCAGTTTCAGCGTGCCGGCGAGTGCACAGGCTTCGTGCGACACGCCTTCCATCAGGCAACCGTCGCCGAGAAAAACGTAAGTGCGGTGATCAACAACGGTGTGGCCATCGCGGTTGAAGCTGTCGGCGAGTACGCGCTCGCTGAGCGCCATGCCGACGGCGTTGGCGATCCCTTGGCCCAGCGGGCCGGTGGTGGTTTCGATGCCGGGCGCCATGCCGTGTTCGGGATGACCCGCCGTCTTCGAATGCAGCTGGCGGAAACGTTTCAGTTCGTCGATCGGCAGGTCATAGCCGGTCAGGTGCAGCAATCCGTAGAGCAGCATCGAGCCGTGCCCGTTCGACAATACAAAACGGTCACGGTTGGCCCATTGCGGATTGGCGGGATTGTGGCGCAGGTGGCGGTGCCACAGGGCTTCGGCAATTTCCGCCATGCCCATCGGCATGCCGGGGTGGCCGGAGTTGGCCTGCTGCACTGCGTCCATTGCCAACGCGCGCAGCGCGTTCGCCAACTCGGGTCGGGAACTCATGGCTTGCCTGATCCTGATGAAACGAAATCGGAGGGTGGGAAAAGCGCAATTATAACGGCAGCCCCGTGACCGGCGCGAGGGTTGGCAGGCTGTTGCGGCGGCAAGAGGCCGGCCCGGCGGAGCTACTCTTCGTTCTTGCGCGAGATCTTGATGCCCAAGTGCTTGAGCTTGCGATATAAATGCGTGCGTTCGAGACCCACCACATCCGCCACCCTGCTGATGTTGCCCCCCTCTCGGGCGAGGTGATAGTCAAAATAGACGCGTTCAAAAGCATCGCGTGCGTCGCGGAGCGGCGCATCGAGCTGCAGCGAAGCGGCGGCGTTCGGCGCGGCAGCCTGGGGCAGGGTGCGCTGTACTTCTTCCAGCGAAATCTGCTCGCCGACGGCAGTATTGGCCAGCGTCTGCACCACGCTGCGCAATTCCGAAAAATTGCCGGGCCAGTCGTGGGTGCGCAGAGCATTCAGCGCGGCGGTGCTGAAATGCCGTGGCGGCACCAGTTTCTGCTCGATCAGGTCATTGAGCATCACGCCGGCAAGCTCCGGAATATCGTCACGCTGATCGCGCAGCAGCGGCAACTGGATGGTGGTCGCGCCGAGTATCTGGTAAGCGCGGTCATCAAAGCCGCCCTCCGCCACCATGCCGGACAACGGGCGGGTCGAACCGCAAACCACGCGCACGTTGTAACGCTCGGCCTGCGACAGAAGCACCAGCAGCCCGCGCTGCTCAAGTTTGCTGAACTCGGAAACATCGCGCACAAACAGCGTGCCGCCGCGCGCGGCTTGCAGCAGATCCAGCGGTGCTTCCACGGTTTGAGTGCCGCGATCGACGATGCTCCACGGATTGCTCGGCGTATGGATCGCACGCGCGCAGGCTTCAAAGGCGCAGCCCGGCGCGCCCTGGATCAACAGGGGGGCCCGGCCGGCGGCAATGCGTTCCAGGCGCTGCTTCAGTTCCTGGATGACCGGCGTGCGTCCGAGCATGGCCAGCGCCGCGGTGGTATGCGGACGCTGTTCGCCGCGGGTGATGGCGCGACCGACGGTGGCCAGCAGTTTCTGCAACGCAATCGGCTTTTCAAGAAAATCATAAGCGCCGATGCGGGTGGCTTCCACGGCCGTATCAATCGTGCCATGACCCGACATCATCACCACCGGCATGGTCAGTTGCCCGCTGCTCGCCCATTCCTTCAGCAGCGTGATGCCGTCGGTATCGGGCATCCAGATGTCGAGCAGCACAAGATCGGGGCGTATCTGGGTGCGGAAGGCGCGGGCTGCACCCGCGTTTTCCGCGAGCTGTACATCGTAGCCCTCATCGGAGAGAATCTCCGAGAGCAGTTCGCGGATGCCGATTTCATCATCTACTACCAAGATTTGTCTCATAGTGGTGTGCTTTTGATGTTCAGGCGGCCGAGCGCTCTCCGGCGCCCTGGTTGACCGCCGGCAACACGATCGCCACCCGCGCACCATGCGGTGCAACGTTGCTGATCGTGACTTCGCCGTGATGTTCCTCGACTATCTTGCGCACGATTGACAAACCAAGACCGGTGCCGCGCGGCTTGGTGGTCACATACGGCTCGAAAGCGCGCTTCATCAGCTGCTCCGGGAAACCGGTGCCGTTGTCAGTAACCGAAAGTTCGGCATTGCCGTGATGCAATGCTGTCGCGATTTCAATGTATGGCGCCTCGGTCCCGGTCAGCGCATCCTGTGCATTCTGCAGCAGGTTGTGTATGACCTGGCGTATCTGTGTGGCGTCGCCCTGCACCGGCGGCAGGCCTGCGGCCAGTTGCAGCTTCATGCTCGAACCCAGCGATTCGTAGAGCATCAGGACTTCACGGATCAGCGCATTCAGGTCCAGTGCGCGCATGGCCGGCTCCGGGGTGCGGGCATACTGGCTGAAAGCATCCACCATGCGCTTGAGCGCCGCCACCTGGCTGACGATGGTCTGCGTCGAACGCACAAGAATTTCCGCATCGGCGGCAGCCAGTTTCGGCTCCAGTTTAAGCTGCATGCGTTCGGCTGAAAGCTGGATCGGTGTCAGCGGATTCTTGATTTCATGGGCCAGGCGGCGCGCGACTTCGGCCCATGCCGCGTCCCTTTGTGCCTGCAGCAACTGCGTTACATCATCAAACACCACAATCAGCCCGGCATCACCGCCGGCGCCGAAACGCGTACCGCGCAGCAACAGCGCCTGTGTGCCGCCTTTCACTTCGCGCTCGACCTGGCGTTGCCATTCCGTCGCTTCGCCGCGATCAAAAGCCTCCATCACCGCCTGCGCCAGCGGCGACAGCGAAGCATCCAGTGCGCTCCATTCGCTCAGGGCCGAGCCCAGCAGCGGGGCATAATCGGCGCCGAGAATATGTGCTGCGCTCGGATTGGCGGAACGCAACCGCAGGCCGGCGTCGAATGTCAGTACGCCTGCCGACAAATGCGCCAGCACGCTTTCCAGATAGGCCTTGGCATGCGCCAATTGCGCCTGATTGCGTTCAACACGGGCCTGGGCTTCGGCAAGCTGCAGCGTCATGCTGTTGAAAGACTGGGTCAGCTGGCCAAGCTCGTCCCGACTGGCCACCGCGGCGCGGCGGCTGAAGTCCCCCTGCGCCACTGCGCGCGTACCCTCGACCAGCGCACTCAACGGCGCCGACAGCCGGTTGGACAGGACAAATGCCAAACCCAGCGCGGACAACAGCGCCAGCAGCAGGGTCAGCGTCAGCGTGATCGCATACAACCGCTTCAGGCCGCGCCGGGACAGCTGGAGTTCCTGATATTCGCGATATCCGGTCTGCACAATCTCGGCATCGCGGGCCAGCTGCGCAGGAACGGCCTGCAGCAATTGCAGGACACGGGTTTCGTCGGTCAGCGCCACGACATTGACCGGCGCCAGCACCCGCAGGTACAGGCCGCGCTCAGGTATGGACTCAATCACGCTGTACGTCTGCTGCAGCCGGATATGGCGCATTGCCGCGGCGCCGGGAGGCTCCGGCACAATGCCGCTGCGTTCATTCCCCGAAAAAGCAATGACCCGGCCGCGCGCGGTGAACAGCGTCGCCTCATCCACGGCAAGCTGCTCACGCAACTCATTGAGCACGGCAATGTGATCGGACGGCGCACGCGTCGACAGCGTCAGGGCCATGCGGTCGGCCTTCCCCGCCAGTTCTTTCAGGCGGCCATCCAGTGTGCCGCGCCCCAGATTGAGGCCGCTCTCCAGCGCACTGTCCAGTTTCACCTCAAACCAGGATTCGATGCTCTGCGATACAAACTGCACCGACACGCCGTAAATCAGTGCGCCGGGCAGCACCGCCATCAGCGCGAACAATGCAACCAGGCGCAGGGTCAATTTCGCGCCAAATGCGCCGGCCTTGAGCCTCCTGCGCAGACTGATCAGCTGGTAAACGACCATGCCCGCCAGCATCACCGCGATCACCAGGTTGACTGCCAGCAGCGCCGGATAATATTCGGAGAACAAGGCCGAATTGGTGCTCACCGAAGCCAGCAGGAATACCGCGATGATGCCCAGCGCGACACACAGCAGCAACAAGTAGCGCATCACGGCGGCGGTTCTTGGCAGATTGCCGGTGGCTGTGGTCATGGCTTGACCGTCCAATGCGCCCAATCAGACCCGAGGCTCCATTCCCTGGAACCCAGTGCATTCAGATTGAAGGGTTTGGGCAACTGCGAAGTATCAAGCCGCAAGCGCAGGCCGGCGGTATAAGTGGTTCCCCTGCTGAGCGTGCCGGGCTCAAGTTCCTCGCGCCGCCGCACCTTGCTCATCACCTGCAGTGCCTCGGCCAGCGTCGGGAAATTCTGGTAAAACCCGCCGACGCCGATGCGGTACTGCCGGGTCAGCGCATTGAACTGCAGGCGATACTGCTGCTGCCGCAAGACCGGCTTGTCATTGAACCAGTACCAGCGTGAGCGCACCAGTTCAAACTCCAGAAGAAAATAAAGCGGAATGCCCTTGTGCAGCGCATCCTCCAGCGGCGGGGAGAGCACGATCTCGATATCGGCCTCCAGCAGATAATGATCATCTGCCACCGTGACGCCGGCGCTGCGGACGTCTATGCCATGGGATTGGGCGGCAGCAAGCGCCGGCATGGCCAGCATGAGCGCCAGCAGCGCTGTCGCCAGATCAAACTTTTTCCAGAAGGGCGTAGAAAAAACCGTCATGCGCTGCGTCAGGAAGCAGTTGGCCGTCGATATGTTTTAAGCCGTCAGCGAGCAGCGGAAGAAAAAGTTGCCGCGCATCGGGATGACGGGCAATGAATTGTTCGACCTGCCGGTTATTCTCCTCGCTGAAAACAGAGCAGGTTGCATACAGCAATTTACCACCTCTGCCCAGCAACTGCCAAAGCGTGTCGAGAATGCGTGTCTGCCGGACGGCAAGTTTTGCGATGTCTCCCCGCTGGCGCAGCCATTTGATGTCCGGATGGCGACGCACAACGCCGGAGGAGGTGCAGGGCACATCGGCAAGAATGCGGTCGAAACTTCCAGCATCACGCCATTGCGCCGGCTCTCCGGCATCCGCCTGCCGGAGTCGCGCCCGCAGCGACAAGCGCGTCAGATTGTCCGCCACCCGCTGCAGGCGTTCGGCGTCGATGTCAACGGCGGTAAGTTCAAGCGCCGACAGTTCAAGAAGATGCGCGGTTTTGCCGCCGGGCGCAGCACAGGCATCGAGCACGCGCATGCCGTCGGCAACATCCAGCAGTTCGGCTGCAAGTTGCGCACCGGCGTCCTGCACCGATGCCAGCCCGTCGGCAAATCCGGGGAGTTGGGCAATCGGCCGCGGCTTGTCGATGATCAGGCCATGACGTCCCACCGGACTTGCGTCGATTCCGGCATCTGCAAGCATTGCAAGATAGTCCTCCCGGGTGATGCGGCGGCGATTGACCCGCAGCGTCAGCGGCGGCCGCGTGTTGCCGGTTTCGAGTATCTTGCGATAGTCCTGCGGGAACTCCGCGGCCAGCCTGCTGATCCACCATTGCGGGTATGAGTAACGCCCCACATCGGTGGCCAGGGCCGCCGTTTCCAGTTCAGCGCGCCGCCGTAGAAAATTACGCAGAACGGCATTGACCAGTCCCTGGGCCTGCGGGAAACCCATCTGGGCGCAGGCGGGCACAGCATGGTCAACGATGGTGTACGGTCGCGCCTTGCTGTAGCGCAGCTGGTACAGCGCCACCTGAAGCAAATGTCGCACCGGTACATCGGTCAACGGACGATGCAGCAACTGGGCAAGCAGCCCCTCAAGGTTGCCCAGATGACGCAATACGCCGTAGGCGAGATCCTGTATCGCTCCGCGCTCCTGAGCAGTCAGCGCGGCTTCATTGCGCCAGGTCGCGGCGAGTTCGATATCCAGATTGCGTCCTGCCAGCACACGCATCACGACTCCGGCTGACAGGCACTGCACGCGTTCCATGCTCAGACGCCTTGCCTGATTATTTTGTTTTCAGCGGTCAAAACGGGTTCCGGCACTGATCGGCGTACCTGCCAGAAATTGCCGTGGCGAAAGCCGTTTGCCGCCGGCCCGCTGCAACTCCAGCAGACGAACAACGCCATCGCCAGCCGCAACCAGGACACCGTCGTGGTCCGCCTGCAGGACCGTTCCGGGAAGGGCCGTCCCCGCAACAGCGGGTTCTGCGCGCCAAATCTTCAGTGTCTGTCCGTTCCAGACCGTATAAGCGCCGGGCACCGGATTGAACGCGCGGATCATGCGATCGATCTCGACGGCCGTACCCGCCCAGTCTATGCGCGCTTCAGCCTTGCTGATTTTCGCCGCGTAGCTTGCGTCCGCGTTTTCCTGGGAAACGGGCCGCGGTGATTCCCGCAGTGCGCGCAATATCAGTTGTGCGCCGATTGCCGCCAGTTTGTCGTGCAGTGTCTGCGCGTTGTCGTCTGCCGCGATCACCACCGTCTGTTTCAGCAGCATGGCGCCGGTATCCAGACCCGCGTCCATCTGCATGATGGTGACTCCGGTTTCGTCGTCGCCTGCCAGTATCGCGCGCTGGATCGGCGCCGCGCCGCGCCACCGCGGCAGCAATGACGCATGGATATTCAGACAGCCGCGGGCGGGCAGCCGCAGCAGCGCTTCGGGAATCATCAGCCCGTAAGCCGCGACCACCATGACATCGGCGCCAGTCTGCGCAAGCTTTTCCAGCACGGCTGCATCCTTGAGGGTGGCCGGTTGCATGACCGGCAACTGGCGGGCCAGCGCCAGCTGCTTTACCGCGGAAGGCTGCGGTTTCAGCCCGCGGCCCGCGGGCCGGTCCGGTTGTGTCAGCACCTGCAGCACATCGTGGCCATCATCGAGCAGCGCCGCCAGCGCCGTGGCGGCAAACGCCGGAGTGCCTGCGTAGATGATTCTCAAAATATTTGCGGATTCGGAAAAGGCGGGATCGGCTACATGGCCTGACGCTGCTGCTTGGTCAGCTTCGCGACGATGCGTTTTTGCTTCAGCTGGGACAGTTTTTCGACAAAAACCCGGCCCATCAGGTGGTCCATCTCATGCTGAATGCAGACCGCCAGCAGGCCTTCCGCATCAACCGTGCGCTGCCGCCCCTGTTCGTCCAGGGCCGTCACGGTAATTCTGGCCGCACGCGTCACTTTTTCGAATATCCCCGGAACCGACAGGCAGCCTTCCTCGTAGTCGGCGTCACCTTCGCTGGCAATCAGTTGCGGATTGATAAAAACCTGCAACTGATCATGGGTTTCGCTGATATCAATGACGATCACCCGCAGGTGTACGTCCACCTGTGTTGCGGCCAGACCAATACCCGGCGCCGCATACATGGTATCAGCCATGTCATTGATTAATTTGCGTATTTTGTCGTCTACCCGTGCTACCGGTGCCGCAACCTTGTGCAGGCGCGGGTCGGGGTAGTGCAATATCGGAAGTAAAGCCATGAAAAACTTGCCAATTTAATCAGCTAGATGCAGAATTTAAACCAAACTCTTACGTCGGCTGCGGTTCCTGCAATTGTACGCCGACGAAGCTCACATTAAGGTTGGGCTCCATATGCGAAAAGCCATTATATCCCTGATTTTGTTGATAACTCCGGCATTGCTTGCGGCTCAGCCTGCCGCCATGCAGGACAATGCCCCCGACCGTTACACCGTACAACGGGGAGACACGCTGTGGAGCATTTCGGGGCGCTATCTCAAAGAACCGTGGCGCTGGCCCGAGCTGTGGAAAATGAATCAGGAGCAGTTGAAGAATCCGCACCTGATTTACCCCGGCGACGTCATCGTTCTGGACCGCAGCAGCGGTGAAGCCCAGTTACGACTGGTCCAGCTCGAAACCACGAGACTGGAACCGAAAGTCCGCAGTGAACCCAGCGCGCGCAGCGCCGTCCCCAGCATATTGCCGTCCGCCATCGAACCATTCATGTCGAGGCCCCTGGTCGTCAGCGAAAATGAACTGGACAGCGCACCCCGCATTGTCGCGACCGCGGAAGACCGCGTCACACTGGGCTTTGGTGATCGTGCTTTCGCACAGGGCATCACCAAGGACAAAGGCGACCAGTGGCAGATTTTCCGCCGCGGCGATCCGCTGGTGGATCCCGAAAACAATCAGATCCTTGGCTATGAAGCCGTTTATGTCGGTGACGCCCAGGTTCGTCAGCATGGCAATGTCGCGACCCTGGAAATCACCAAGTCCGTACTGGAAATCTACCGCGACGACCGGCTGCTGCCGCTGAGCAAGCAGACGCCGGTTTTCGCCTATGTGCCACAACCGCCCAAGTCGCCGATCAAGGGCCGTATTGTTTCCACCTACGGCGGTCTGCAGGAAACCGGGCCGCTGTCCATCGTCACCCTGTCCAAAGGCAGCAAAGACGGATTGCAGGTGGGTACCGTACTGGCCATCGAACGCAGCCAGACCACGGCCCGGTACAGCCAGCGCACGGCCCCCTTGTTTGGCCGCAGCGGTCTTTCCGGCAGCGACTCTCCGCGCACTTATTACAGTGAAACCATCCCGCCGCGGGATACCCTGCTGGAAAGGGGCGAAGCCATCACCACCAAAGGCATCGCACAGCTGCCTGAGGAACGTTATGGCCTGGTCATGGTGTTCCGCACCTTTGACCGTGCTTCCTTTGCGCTGGTGATGGAAGCCAGCCGCCCGGTCGCCGTTTCGGATTTCGTCACCAACCCCTGATCGCCGCAGGAAGCGGAATCCCGCGTTTCTTTTTCCCGGTCTTCTTCCCAGCATCCTGCCAAAGGGGTATCCAATGGCTGTAGATGCTGATCTGGAAGCTTGGCTCCGTCTGAGCCTGTTGCCGGGGCTGGGTCACCAGTCTCTGCGCAAGCTGCTGGTGTCGCTCGGTACTCCGGCGAACATATTGAACGCCAGCCAGCGCGAACTGTGCGCTGTGGTCCCGGAAAAAATTGCGCTGGCAATCCGCCATGGCGGCGCTTCTGCCGAGGTCTGGGACGCGGTCGGTCCCTGGCTGGAAGATCAGGCCAATCATGTCATCACGCTGGCAGATCCGGATTATCCGCGGTCACTGCTGGAAATTCCCGATCCACCGCCGCTGCTTTACGTCAAAGGCCGCCTGGATTTGTTGAACCATGCCGGCTTTGCCATTGTCGGCAGCCGCAACGCTACGGCACAGGGACTGAGCAATGCGGAAGCCTTTGCCGCTGCGCTCAGCAATGCCGGCCTGGTCATTGTCAGCGGACTGGCACTGGGTGTGGATGCCGCCGCGCATCGCGGCGGCCTTGCCGGCATCAGTTCGACCATCGCGGTGGTGGGTACGGGACTGGATGTGGTGTACCCGGCACGCAACCGAGAGTTGGCACATCGTGTGGCTGCGCAGGGCACGCTGATTTCGGAATTCCCGCTGGGGACACCGGCGCTGGCCGCAAATTTTCCGCGCCGCAACCGCCTGATTTGCGGATTGTCGCGCGGTTGTCTGGTCGTGGAAGCCGCCGTTTCCAGCGGATCGCTGATTACCGCGCGCTTTGCCGCCGATCAGGGGCGGGAAGTGTTTGCGATACCCGGATCCATACACTCGCCGCTGGCCAAGGGTTGCCATGCCTTGATCAAACAGGGTGCAAAACTGGTGGAATCCGCACAGGACGTGCTGGAAGAGCTGGGATTGCTGCCGGCGCCGGCAACATCCCGATCCGAGCAAATGCATTCAGCTGAGCAGCATCCCTTGCTGGCCCATTTCGGTTTTGATCCGGTGGATCTCAGCGCCCTGCAGCAGCGCAGCGGTTTTGACATGAGCGCTCTTCATGCAGCGCTGACCGGACTCGAACTGGCGGGATTGATCGAGGCTTTGCCCGGAGGCCGCTGGCAGCGCCTGTCCTGAAAATTTGCCGGAACCCTCTTTCAAGCGCAAATGAGTCGGGCCCAGATGCCCGAGCGACACTCGCTTAATCAATGACTTGAAGTCGTGTGCGCTTGGTCGCTACGCGTCCGAAGCGCCCGTGCATCACTTTTCCAACAGTCCGCAAGCCGGCTTGCGCTGGCCGGTGATTGTTCTTATCATCGGGCGCTCTTTTCCATGGCGCAGCCGGCTTGCGCTGCATCCACAGCGGTTTTTTTGACCGCTAATTCAATAGCTTACATGTCAAAAACGCTCATCATTGCGGAAAAACCCTCGGTTGCGGCCGACATTGCACGGGTGTTGGGGGGGTTCACCAAGCACGCTGAATATTTTGAAAGCGACGAATTCGTACTGTCGTCGGCGGTGGGCCATTTGCTGGAAATCGCAGCGCCGGAAGAATTCGAGGTCAAGCGCGGCAAATGGTCTTTTGCCAATCTGCCGGTCATTCCGCCGCACTTCGATCTCAATCCAATCGCCAAAAGCGAGCCACGGCTGAAAGTGCTGGCCAAACTGCTCAAGCGCAAGGATGTCTCCAGACTGATCAATGCCTGTGACGCGGGTCGTGAAGGCGAACTGATTTTCCGTTATATCGCCCAGGCCACCAAAACCAGCAAACCGGTTTCGCGCTTGTGGCTGCAGTCCATGACACCGGCATCCATCCGCGAAGGTTTCACCAAGCTGCGCTCCGATGAAGAGATGCAGCCACTGGCCGATGCCGCGCGCAGCCGCAGTGAAGCCGACTGGCTGGTCGGCATCAACGGCACACGCGCGATGACCGCATTCAACAGCAAGGGGGGCGGCTTTTACCTGACCACCGTGGGCCGCGTGCAGACCCCGACGCTGATGATCGTGGTCGATCGCGAACAGAACATCCGCAAATTCGTGCCCCGCGATTACTGGGAAGTTCGGGCCACGTTTGAAGCAAAAGCCGGCAATTACGAGGGACGCTGGTTTGATCCGGCGTTCAAGCGCGACGAATCAGATGCTGAAAAACGCGAAAGCCGGCTGTGGAACAAGGCCGCAGCAGACAAAATTGCCGCGGATTGCCAGGGCAGGACCGGCACGGTCAGCGAAGAGTCCAAGCCCTCATCCCAGATTTCGCCGATGCTGTTTGACCTGACTTCCCTGCAGCGGGAAGCCAACGGCCGTTTCGGTTTCTCGGCAAAAACCACGCTGTCGATTGCCCAGGAACTGTATGAACGGCACAAGGCATTGACCTATCCGCGTACTGATTCCAAGCACCTGCCTGAAGACTATCTGCCGACCGTCAAATCAACGCTGGAGGCGGTTGCCGGGGAGAAGGAATTCGCACCGTTTGCGAAAGAAATCATCAAGGGCAAATGGATAAAACCGAACAAGCGGATTTTTGACAACAGCAAGATCTCCGACCACTTCGCGATCATTCCGACGCCGCAACCGCCAAAAGCGCTCAACGAAGTGCAGCAGAAGATTTACGACCTCGTGGTGCGGCGTTTCATGGCGGTTTTTTTTCCGCCGGCGGAATACCTGGTCACCACCCGCATCACTGAAGTGGCGTCACACAAATTCAAGACCGAGGGGAAAATCCTGGTCAAGCCGGGCTGGCTGGCCATTTATGGCAAGGACGAGCAACAGGAAAATGCCAACCTGCCGGCCGTCATCAAGGGTGAAAAGCCGCCGGTTGCGGCAATCAATGCAATCGGACTCGCAACGCGCCCCCCGGCACGTTATTCCGAAGCAACGCTGCTCAGCGCAATGGAAGGCGCCGGCAAGCTGATCGAAGACGACGAGCTGCGCGATGCGATGGCACAGAAGGGACTTGGCACGCCGGCCACCCGCGCCGCCATCATCGAACGCCTGATCGCGGAAAAATACCTGGTGCGCGAAGGCCGTGAATTAATCCCGACCGCCAAGGCCTTCCAGCTGATGACCTTGCTGAACGGACTGGGCGTCAATGAACTGACCCAGCCGGAACTGACCGGCGAATGGGAATACAAGCTGCTGCAGATGGAACGCGGCAAGCTCAAGCGTTCGACGTTCATGAAGGAAATTTCCGGCATCACCGAACGCATCGTCAAGCGCGCCAAGGAATACGACAACGACACCATCCCCGGTGATTATGCGACGCTGAAAACGCCATGCCCGCACTGCGGCGCCACGATCAAGGAAAACTACCGGCGCTTTGCCTGCGAGGCCTGCGAATTTTCAATCACCAAAATTCCGGGTGGCCGCCAGTTCGAAATCGATGAGGTCGAGACGCTGCTGCGTGAACGCACCATCGGTCCGCTGCAGGGCTTCCGCTCGAAAATGGGCCGGCCTTTCGCGGCCATTCTGCGCATCGTTGCCGACAAGGAAACGAACAATTTCAAGCTGGAGTTCGATTTCGGCAACAGCAACCCGGATGGAGAACCGGAAGTGGTTGATTTTTCCGGCCAGGAAGCCCTGGGTGTCTGCCCGAAATGCGGCGGCAAAGTGTACGAGCACGGCATGAATTATGTCTGCGAAAATCTGCCCGCGCGCAAATGCGACTTCCGCTCCGGCAAGGTCATACTGCGCCAGGAAATCCAGCGCGAGCAGATGCAGAAGCTGTTGCAGGATGGCCGCACCGATCTGCTCGACGCTTTCGTGTCCAACCGCAATGGCCGCCGCTTCAAGGCCTTCCTGGTGCGCCAGCCTGACGGCAAGGTGGGTTTTGAGTTTGCGCCACGTGCGGCAAAAGCCGATCCGGAAGCCGGCGCCGGCAAAACCACCAGGACCAAAAAGGCGGCGCCCGAAGCCGCCACCGTGGGCGAGAAATCCGCTCCGGCTAAAAAGCGTGCGGCTCGAACAAAAAAATAATCAATTAAAACAAATAGTTACGGCCACCCATCGTTGTGATGGCGTGGCCGTTTTCCATCGGTCCCGGCGCAATCAGACGTCGAGGTTGCGCACGCCCAAGGCGTTGGTTTCGATGAAGTTCCGGCGCGGCTCGACGGCATCACCCATCAACGTCGTGAAGATTTCATCGGCCCCGATCGCATCTTCAATCTGTGTTTTCAACAGGCGCCGGGTTTTCGGATTCATTGTGGTATCCCACAACTGCTCGGGATTCATTTCTCCCAGCCCCTTGTAGCGCTGTATGCCGATGCCGCGCTGGATTTCCGCCAGTATCCAGTCAATGGCCTCACGGAACTCCTTGACCGGCCGCATCTGCTCTCCGCGCTTGATGTAGGCGCCGGCGCCCAGCAGGCCGTGCAGCATCTGTGCGGTTTTACGGATCTGCGCGTAGTCTCCGCTGTGCAGGAAATCGGTGTCGATCATGGTGCTGCGTGAAACGCCATGCTGGGTACGGGCGATGCGCAGTATGTGCCCCTCGCTCTTTTCATCGAACACCGCTTCAATTTTGATGTTTTTCGCGTCCTGGTAAAGTCCGGCCAGCGCTTTTGCGCTTTTCTGCGCGGCAGCTTCGTCGCTGAGATCCAGTGTCACCGGATTGTTGAGCAGGCCGTGCAGGGCTTCCGAATCAATCAGGCGGCTTTCGCGCTCGATGACCGCCTCGGCCAGCAGGTAATGCTTGGCCACTTCCGCCAGTGCGTCCTTGGACAAGGGTTCGGCCTCGGCGCTGGTATGCAGCTCGGCCTCGGCCAGGGCCTGCCTGAGCAGGTACTGCTTGAGCTCGTGTTCATCCTTCAGATAGCGCTCCTGCTTGCCGTGCTTGACCTTGTACAGCGGCGGTTGCGCGATGTAGATGTGTCCCCGCTCCACCAGTTCCGGCATCTGCCGGTAGAAAAACGTCAGCAGCAGGGTGCGAATGTGCGAACCGTCGACGTCCGCATCCGTCATGATGATGATGCGGTGATAGCGCAGCTTGTCCGGATTGTATTCATCCTTGCCGATGCCGGTGCCAAGCACGCTGATCAGCGTGGCAATCTCGGTCGATGAAATCAGCTTGTCGAAGCGGGCCTTTTCGACATTGAGGATCTTGCCGCGCAGCGGCAGAATGGCTTGGTTTTTCCGGTCACGGCCCTGTTTCGCCGATCCGCCCGCCGAATCGCCCTCGACCAGGTAAAGCTCGCACTGCGCCGGGTCCCGTTCCTGGCAATCGGCCAGTTTTCCGGACAGTCCGAAAGAATCCAGCACACCCTTGCGCCGGGTCAGTTCACGCGCCTTGCGTGCAGCTTCGCGTGCGCGCGCCGCATCGACGATCTTGCTGCAGATGATCTTGGCATCGTTCGGTTTTTCGAGCAGAAATTCCATCAGTTTCTGCGCCACCACCTCCTCGACCACGGGACGCACCTCGGAGGACACCAGCTTGTCCTTGGTCTGGGACGAGAATTTCGGTTCCGGCACCTTGACCGAAAGCACCGCGGTCAGGCCTTCCTTCATGTCGTCGCCGCTGGTTTCGACCTTGGCCTTTTTCGCCTGTTCGGTCGACTCGATATAGTTGTTCAGCGTGCGCGTCATCGCGGCGCGCAGGCCGGTCAGATGAGTGCCGCCGTCGCGCTGCGGAATGTTGTTGGTGAAACACTGCATCGATTCCTGGTACGAATCATTCCACTGCATCGCCACTTCGACGGTGATGCCGTCCTTGGTGCCCTGGATGTGGAAAACATTCGGGTGCAGCACGCTTTTGGCGCGGTTCATGTATTCGACAAAGCCCTTGACCCCGCCGCTGAACGCGAATTTTTCTTCCTTGCCGGAGCGCTGGTCGGTCAGCGTGATTTTGACGCCATGGTTCAGGAAGGAAAGCTCGCGCAGGCGTTTTGCCAGTATCTCGTAGTGAAAATCGATGTTGCCGAAAATTTCCTTGCTCGCCAGGTAGTGCACTTCGGTGCCGCGGCGTTCGCTTTTGCCGGTCACTTTCAGCGGCGCCACCGCTTCGCCCATGCGGAATTCCATCTGGTGTGTCTTGCCGTCGCGGCGGATGGTCAGGCGCAACCACTCTGACAGGGCATTGACCACCGAGACACCGACGCCATGCAGGCCCCCGGAAATCTTGTAGGAATTGCTGTCGAATTTACCGCCGGCGTGCAGCTCGGTCATCACCACTTCCGCGGTCGAGCGTTTTTCCTCGTCGTCCGGATGTATGTCCGTGGGTATGCCGCGACCGTTGTCGGCAACGCTGATCGAATTATCGGGATGGATGATGATCGTGATCTCATCACAATGTCCCGCCAGGGCTTCATCAACCGCGTTGTCCACAACCTCGAAAACCGTGTGATGCAGGCCTGTGCCGTCGCTGGTATCGCCGATGTACATCCCGGGACGTTTACGTACCGCTTCCAGGCCTTTCAGTACCTTGATGCTGTCGGCGCCGTAGTCACCGGAGGACTTCTGTTCCTTGTCGCTCATTTTCTCTTTAGTCTTTGTGTTTTAACTCAGATTCGCATCGGCATGACAACGTAGCGGAAATCATCACGACCAGGCAGCGTGATCAACATGCTGCTGTTGGCATCGCCAAATGAGCAGACCACTTTCCCCGGGGGAACATTGCCCAGCACGTCCAGCAGATAGGTCACATTGAATCCCACGTCCAGCGGATCCCCGCCAAACTCCACTTCCAGTTCCTCCTGTGCTTCCTCCTGCTCGTTGTTGCTGCAGGAAATGCGCAGGCTGTCCTTGGTCAGCATCCAGCGAACGCCACGGAATTTTTCGTTGGACAGGATGGCCGCACGCTGCAGGGCCCTTTGCAATTCGTCGCGCTCCAGCGTGATGTTCTTTTCGTAGTTGCTCGGAATGACCCGTTGGTAGTCCGGGAATTTGCCGTCGATGACTTTGGTCGTCAGTTCCACGTCACCAAAACGAAAACGGACCTGATTGGCATGAATGGCAATGTCCAGGGGCTCATCGGTATCGATCATTTGTCTGGCCAGTTCCAGTATGGCTTTTCTCGGGAGGATGACCTCGCTTTTGTCCTGCTTCTCTTTCAGGCCGGTGACCGCGTAGCTGAGGCGGTGACCGTCCGTCGCAACCACCCTGATTTCCGAACCATCGGTGATCAAAAGCAGTCCATTGAGGTAGTAGCGGATGTCCTGCTGCGCCATGGCGTATTGCACCAGACCCAGCAGTCTGCGGGCGGCGCCCTGTGACAACTGGAAGCTGCTCAGCGGCTTTCCCGGATCGGCCAAAGCCGGAAAATCCGCGGCCGGGAGTGTTTGCAGGTTAAACCGGCTTTTGCCCGCCTTGACCTGCAGGCGGTTGTTCGCGGATTCCAGCGCCACTTCGCTGTCGTCGGGAAGGGCCCGAAGAATATCAACCAGTTTGCGCGCAGAAACGGTAACGGCCTGTGCCTCACCGGTTTTTTTGTCGATTGCACAGGAAGTGGCAATCTGCAGTTCCAGATCCGTGGCCACAAAACGCAGGCTGTCGGCGGTCCTTTCAATCAGGACATTGGAAAGTATCGGGAGGGTATGCCGTCTTTCAACGATGCCGGTTACCGCCTGCAGCGGTTTGAGCAATGCATCACGCGACATTTGCACGAGTTTCATATTAGCGGTTTTTCTTTAATAAATTAATAATAACTAATAGAGGACGCACATTTCCGTTGATAGTTGCATGTAAGGCTTGAATCCGAAGCAGTTATTGTCATTCTGCTTTCCTGTATTTTCAGTGAATGGCTTGTGGATAGAAAAGGATAAAAAAGGGATTTCCCCTTTCCGGCCTTCTTTTCCACAAAAGGCGCACAGGAATTCAACTGCGCAGAACCTTCAGCAGTGAAGAAATATCAACAGTCATTTCATTGCTGGTGGTTTTCAGCTGGGCGATCTTGCGGCAGGCATGGAGGACGGTCGTATGGTCCCTGCCGCCGAAGGCTTCCCCGATATCCGGCAGGCTCATCTGCGTGAGTTCCTTGGCCAGCGCCATTGCAACCTGGCGCGGCCGGGCAACATTGCGGGTGCGCTTTTTCGAATACATCTCCGAAACCTTGATTTTGTAATAGTCGGCAACGGTTCTCTGGATGTTTTCGATGCTGACCTGCCGGCTCTGTGAAGCCAGCACGTCCCGCAAGGCTTCGCGGGCCAGGTCAACGGTGATCGGCTGACCGGTGAAACGCGAGTAGGCGAGCACGCGCTTCAGCGCGCCTTCGAGTTCACGGATATTTGACTGGATGTGCTTGGCGATGAAAAAAGCCACGTTTTCGTCGAGGCTGAGCCCGTCCGCTTCCGCTTTTTTGAGAAGAATGGCCACCCGCATCTCCAGTTCAGGCGGCTCGACTGCGACCGTCAATCCCCAGCCGAAGCGGGAGATCAGCCGGTTTTCCATCCCGGAGATTTCCTTCGGATAGGTGTCGCAGGTGATGATGACCTGCTTATGTGCCTCTACCAGCGCGTTGAACGCGTAGAAAAACTCTTCCTGCGTGCGGTTTTTCCCGCTGAAAAACTGGATGTCGTCGATCAACAGCAGATCAAGTGAATGGTAGTAACGTTTGAAATCGTCGAAAGCCTTGTGCTGGTAGGCCCGAACCACGTCCGAAACATACTGTTCGGCATGGATGTAGCGGATCTTGCTTTCAGGCGCATGCGCGCGAAGATGGTTGCCGATGGCGTGAATCAGGTGGGTTTTTCCCAGACCGACTCCGCCGTAAACGAACAGCGGGTTGTAGGCCGATCCGGGCTTTTCCGCGACTTGACGGGCTGCAGCACGGGCCAGATCATTGGCTTTGCCGGTGACAAAAGTGTCGAAAGTGAATGAAGGATTGAGGCGGGATACGTCCCGCACCGGCGCTGCGGGCCGGACTGGAGGCGGTTCTGCCGCGACCTGGGGCTCGGGAATCGGTGCCGCGGTCTTTTCCGCCAGGCTCAATTCGACACTGGCGGCCGATCCAAGGCGTTCACGCGCGATTTCCAGAATTTTTGCCTGAAACCGGTCGCGGACCCAGTGTTGCACGAACCGGTTGGGCGCCGTCACCCTCACCAGGGAGCCGGCAACGGCACATTCGAGCGGTTGTATCCAGGTTACAAACTGCTGTTGCCCGAGTTCTTTTTCGAAAAACGCGAGACAATGTTGCCAGAAATCGTTCATTCGTCCCTATCGGGTGCGGCAGCAGGCAAGGTTGAAAAAAATGGGGAAAACCGACCCCTGATTTTACTCCTTATTGATGACGGCAACCAAGTTGGAACCACGCTGCAAGCGGGAATGACGCTCTGTGGCCCGGGCAGCGAAGGATTGACAGAAAACACCCTGTCGGGGTCTAATATCAGGTTTCCCGAAAACCTTTTAGGATTCGCCATGAAGCGCACCTATCAACCATCCAAAACACGCCGCGCCCGCACCCACGGCTTCCGTGTTCGCATGAAAACCCGTGGCGGCCGCGCCGTCATCCGGGCGCGTCGCGCCAAAGGCCGGGCCCGCCTGAGTGTTTGACCGGGTCCGGACTCAGCAATAGCAACTGTTCCCAAGCCGGTACGCCTGACCAAAACAGCGCAGTTCGAGGCTGTTTTAGCCGGTGGCCGCCGTTCCGGCGGCAGGTATTTCCTGATTCGCGCCATTCCCAATGACGGGGCAGGTCCCCGTCTGGGGTTGATAGTTGGCAAAAAAGCAGCGCCACGGGCTGTTGACCGCAACCGGGTGAAACGGCTGGTCAAAATCGTACACCGCGAGCTGGTAGCGGACCTGGACGCCCTGGACATCGTAGTGCAGCTCCGCAGCAGCCCTCGTGGCTGCGACAATGCGGCATTGATCAAGGAATTGCAGGAGACGTTGCGCGCCTTGCTCGGACCGGGCAAAACCTGAGCGCAGCTCCCGGCAAAGAAAAGAAGCTTATGGATTCGCAACGGCTCGTTCTCTTCTTTGTATTCACCATGTCGGTGTTTCTGCTGTATGAATCCTGGCAGCGTGATCAGCAGCATCAGGCCGTTCCCCCGGCTGCCGTCGCGGTAACGCCTACGCCGACCCTTTCGGCGTCCCCCGCAACGGCGCCTGCACAGGTACCGTCCACGACTGTTCCGCCGGTGCCTGGTTCGGGGCTGGCACAGAACCCTGCCGTGCAGCCCTCTGCGCCTGTCATGAATGGCGGACAGATCATCAAGGTCGAAACCGACCTTTACCGGGCTGAAATCAGCTCTGTTGGCGGTGATCTGGTGCGTCTGGAGCTGCTCAAGCACGGTGGTACGCTGGATCGTTCGAAAAATTTCGTTTTGTTTTCACGCTCCAGCGATCATGTCTATATCGCCCAGTCAGGCCTGATCGGCGCCAATCTGCCGAATCATCAGACGACCTATGCTGCGCAGGCGGCGGAATACCGGCTGGGTGACGGCGCGGCCACGCTCGAAGTCAGGCTTGAAGCGGGGGGCGGCATGAAAGCCGCGAAGACTTTCCGTTTCCACCGCAACAGCTACCTGATCGATGTCACTCATGAAGCAAGCAACACCGGCGCGACGCCGGTCGAAACATTTGCCTATTTTCAGCTGGTGCGCGATGCGAAACCGCCCGAGGGTGATTCGGCGATGGTGCCGACTTATACCGGTGCCGCGGTGTACACCGAAAAAGACAAATTCCATAAAGTTGCGTTCGGCGATATCGACAAAGGCAAGGTTGCCTACACCAAGAACGGCAATGACGGCTGGATCGGCATTCTGCAGCATTATTTCCTCGGGGCATGGCTGCCGAAGAACGGGTCGCCGCGGGAGTTTTACACCCGGCAGGTGCCGCAGAACCTTTACGCTGCCGGCGTGATCATCCCGGGTGGCGTGCTTGCGCCAGGAGCCAGCACAACCCTCTCCATGCCCTTGTATGCAGGGCCGCAGGAACAGGAAAAACTCGCGGCGCTCGCGCCCGGCCTGGACCTCGCCGTCGATTACGGGTGGCTGACGGTGATTGCAGCTCCGCTGTTCTGGGTGCTGCAGTGGTTGCATGGCTGGACCGGCAACTGGGGGGTGGCGATCATCCTTCTCACCGTCCTGATCAAGCTGATTTTTTATCCGCTGTCCGAGGCCAGTTATCGTTCGATGGCGAAGATGCGGGTGGTCGCGCCGAAAATGCAGCGCCTCAAGGACCAGTACGGCAACGATCGCCAGCGCATGCAGCAGGCGATGATGGAACTCTACAAGACCGAGAAAATCAATCCGCTCGGCGGCTGCTTGCCGATCGTGGTGCAGATTCCCGTGTTCATCGCGCTGTACTGGGTGTTGCTGGGCAGCGTGGAAATCCGCCAGGCTCCGTTTGCGCTGTGGATCAAGGATCTTTCGGCGACCGATCCCTATTTCATTCTGCCGATTTTGATGGGCGCGACCATGATCATCCAGACCCGCCTCAATCCGGAACCACCGGATCCGGTGCAGGCCAAGGTCATGAAGATCATGCCCATCGCTTTCAGCATTTTCTTTTTCTTTTTCCCGGCAGGACTGGTGCTGTACTGGCTGGTCAACAACATCCTTTCCATCGCGCAGCAATGGCATATCACCCGTTCCATGGAGCTCGCGACGAAGTCGGCCAAGCCGAAGTCCTGAACTTCGGCATCACGACGCGGCGCTATACTCGCCGCGCATGATTCACAGAGACATCATTGCGGCAATCGCCACGGCACCGGGACGTGGCGGTATTGGCGTCATCCGCATTTCAGGATCACGGCTCGCGCAATTTGCCGCCGGACTGACACCGCGCAGCCTCGAGCCGCGGCATGCAGTGCTGACCGCTTTTCTGGATGCCGCAGGGCAGCCATTGGATGAGGGCTTGCTGCTGTTTTTTCCTGCCCCGCATTCCTACACCGGTGAAGACGTCATCGAGTTGCAGGGTCATGGCGGACCGGTGGTGATGCGCCTGTTGTTGCAGCGCTGCCTCGAACTCGGGGCACGACTGGCGCGACCAGGGGAATTCACCGAACGCGCTTATCTCAACGGGCGCATGGATCTGGCCCAGGCAGAAGGCGTCGCCGATCTGATCGAAGCGTCCAGTACCCTGGCGGCTCGTGCCGCTTTGCGTTCGCTACAAGGCAATTTTTCTGAATTAATTCATATACTTACAGAAAAAATCATCGCCTTGCGCACATTGTTGGAGGCGACGCTGGACTTTCCCGAAGAGGAAGTCGAGTTTCTGACGGCAGGCCGTGCCCAGCAACAGCTGTCGGCATTGCGCGAACAAGTCGATCAGGCGCTGGCGGCGACCCGTCAGGGTAGCCTGTTGCGCGATGGCATCCAGGTCGTGCTGATCGGCGAACCGAATGTCGGCAAATCCAGCTTGCTGAACCGGCTGGCCGGTGAAGAGGTGGCCATAGTCACCGAGATTCCGGGGACAACCCGGGATGCCGTTCGCGAGCAGATCGACATCGACGGTTTGCCGGTACACATCATCGATACCGCCGGATTGCGCGAAACCACGGATGCCGTCGAGCGCATCGGTATCAACCGGACCTGGGCAATGATCGAGAAAGCGGATCTGGCGCTGCTGGTGTCCGATGCCGCCGGGGAGAATGACCATGCCAATCATGCAATCGTTGCCCGTTTGCCGGCGGGTTTGCCTCGAATCCGGGTGAGCAACAAAATCGATCTGACTGGCCGCGAAGCGGGACGGGAGACGGAAGGCGATACAGTGCGGATCTGGGTTTCCGCCAAAAACGGCACTGGGCTGGCATTGCTGAAACAGGCGATCTGGGACCATGCGGGCTGGCATCCCTCGGGCGAGGGGGCATTTACCGCCAGAGCGCGCCATATTGAAGCCTTGCAGGCCGCACAGCGCCATTTGAATACCGCAGCAGGGCTGGCGGACCGCCTTGAGCTCTATGCTGAAGAATTACGCTTGGCGCACGAGGCACTGAGTGGGATCACCGGGGAATTCACCCCGGACGATCTGCTGGGTGAAATTTTCTCCAAATTCTGCATCGGCAAATAGCCGCCTGGTTGTGGTTTCACGTGAAACCAAGCCAAGCCAGACTGGCCACGCCGCTCCGAGCCTGGTTTCACGTGAAACATCTCCTGCAGTGACCGTCGCGGCTTTCGCGGCAGAGCAGAATTACGCTATCATGCGCGCCCGACCTTGGTGTCCTTCAGGGTCCGCCGTCAATGCGGTGCAAAATGACGCAATACCCTGAAAAATTTGATGTAATTGTGATCGGCGGTGGTCATGCCGGCGCCGAAGCGGCGCTGGCCAGCGCGCGCATGGGTTGTCGTACGCTGTTGCTGACACACAGCATTGAAACCCTGGGCCAGATGTCCTGCAATCCGTCGATTGGCGGGATCGGGAAGGGCCATCTAGTCAAGGAAATTGATGCACTGGGCGGAGCCATGGCGCAGGCTACCGACGAAGCCGGCATCCAGTTCCGCATCCTCAATTCGCGCAAAGGGCCGGCGGTACGGGCGACGCGGGCCCAGGCCGACCGTGTGCTGTACCGCCGTGCGATCCGCGGCCGCATCGAGCAGCAGCCCAATCTGCAGGTGTTCCAGCAAGCCGTCGACGATCTGGTGGTGCAGGGCGATCGTGTCACCGGGGTGGTGACCCAGATCGGTCTGCGCTTCGAAGCGCGCAGTGTGGTGCTGACTGCAGGTACTTTTTTGTCGGGCCTGATCCATGTCGGCCTCGAACATTACCAGGGTGGCCGTGCCGGTGATCCGCCGTCGCTCAGCCTAGCCGCGCGTTTGCGCGAACTGAAACTGCCGGTGGGCCGCTTGAAAACCGGCACGCCGCCGCGCATCGACGGCCGCAGCATCGACTTCGGAAAAATGACCGAACAGCCGGGCGACGATCCGGCGCCGGTGTTTTCTTTTCTCGGTCGGCGCGAGCAGCATCCGCTGCAGATGCCGTGCTGGATCACGCACACCAACGGACGCACGCACGACGCAATCCGCGGCGGCCTTGACCGTTCGCCGATGTTCACCGGCGTGATCGAAGGCGTCGGTCCACGCTACTGTCCGTCGATCGAAGACAAGATCCACCGCTTCGCGGATAAATCCTCACACCAGATTTTCCTCGAGCCCGAAGGGCTGACGGTCTCCGAGTATTATCCCAATGGCATATCGACCAGCCTGCCCTTCGATGTGCAGCTCGCCGTCGTGCGTTCGATCGAGGGGCTGGCGCATGCACACATCACGCGCCCCGGTTATGCCATCGAGTACGATTATTTCGATCCGCGCGGATTGAAGGCGTCGCTGGAAACCAGGGCCATTGCCGGCCTGTTTTTTGCCGGACAGATCAATGGCACCACCGGTTATGAAGAAGCGGCGGCGCAGGGTTTGCTCGCAGGCATCAATGCCGCGCTGCAGGTCGGCGGAAAAGACGCCTGGACGCCGACGCGGGACAAGGCTTACCTCGGCGTACTGGTCGATGATCTGGTGACCCGCGGCGTGTCCGAGCCCTATCGCATGTTTACCAGCCGCGCCGAATATCGTTTGTCCCTGCGTGAAGACAATGCCGATCTGCGCCTGACGGAAACCGGCCGGCGCCTGGGCGTGGTGGATGACCAGCGCTGGGCTGCGTTTGCGCGCAAACGCGATGCCATCGCCCAAGAGCAGGAGCGCTTGAAATCCGTCTGGGTGAATCCGCAAATCCTGCCGGCAGAACAGGCAATCCGCCTCCTGGGCAAACCCCTGGAACGTGAGTATTCACTGTCGGACCTGTTGCGGCGTCCTGAATTGCGCTATGGCGCAATGATGACAATGCCGGGCGCCGGGCCCGGCGTCACTGATGCGCAGGTGGCCGAGCAGGTGGAAATCCAGGCCAAGTATCAGGGCTATATCGAACGCCAGCAGACGGAGATCGAGCATCGCGCGCAGCAGGATGAATTGCGCCTGCCGCTGGATCTCGATTATGCGCAGGTGCGCGGCTTGTCGATCGAAGTCCAGCAAAAACTCAATCGCGCAAAACCTGAAACCATCGGCCAGGCTTCGCGCATTTCCGGCATCACGCCAGCGGCGATTTCCGTGTTGCTGGTGCATCTGAAACGCGCGCGCGGCGCATTGCAGAAAAGCGCATGAACTTCGCCGGCGAACTGGCCGCGGGCATTGCTGCGCTCGGTCTGGATATCGCAGCGCCGGCGCAGCAGCGCATGCTCGACTATCTGGCACTGGTCGAGAAATGGAACAAGGCCTACAACCTTACCGCCGTGCGCGAACGCGCGAAAATGCTCACCCACCATCTGCTCGATTCCTTGTCGGTGCTGCCGCACTTGCGTGGTTCGCGGGTGCTGGATGTCGGCAGCGGCGCCGGATTGCCCGGCATTCCGCTGGCGCTGGCCTGTCCGCAATGGCAGTTCACGCTGCTCGATTCGAATCACAAAAAAACCACCTTTCTGCGCCAGGCGGCGATTGAACTCCAATTGAAAAACGTCGAAGTGGTTTGTGATCGTGTTGAAAGCTGGTCATCAGCGGAGCCTTTCGACACCGTGGTGTCGCGAGCCTTTTCGGATCTGGCGGAATTTCTGGCTCTGGCCGGAAAGTTGTGCGCCAGAACCGGTGTGGTCGTCGCGATGAAAGGCGTTTACCCGCATGAAGAACTGGCGCAATTACCGGGAGATTTTCATTTGCGCAACGTGGTCGCGCTGAACGTGCCGGGACTCGATGCAGAACGCCATGCCGCAGTACTGGAGCCGGCCGCATGACCATGACCACCCGCATCATCGCGATCACCAATCAGAAAGGCGGCGTCGGCAAAACCACGACCGGCGTCAATCTGGCGGCGAGTCTTGCTGTCACGCACCGCCGGGTCTTGCTGGTGGATCTTGATCCCCAGGGCAATGCCACCATGGGCAGCGGCATCGACAAGCGCAGCCTGCAGATGACCGTTTATCAGGTGCTGCTCGGCGAAAAAACAATCGCGGAGGTGCGCCAGCGGGCCGCGGCGGGTTACGACGTCTTGCCGTCAAACCGTGAACTGGCGGGCGCCGAAGTCGAGCTGGTTGACCTGGAACATCGCGAAACACGGCTGAAGGATGCGCTGCAGACCGTCACGGCCAATTACGATTTCATCCTGATTGACTGCCCGCCGGCGCTGAATCTGCTGACGGTGAACGGCTTGACCGCTGCGCAGGCCGTGATGATTCCTATGCAGTGCGAGTACTACGCGCTGGAAGGCCTGTCGGATCTGGTCAGCACCGTCAAACGCGTGCGCGAGCATCTGAATCCGGATCTCGAAATTGAAGGCCTGCTGCGCACCATGTATGACCCGCGCAATACGCTGGCGCAACAGGTGTCGGCGCAACTGATGCAGCATTTTGGCGACAAGGTCTATCGCACGGTGATTCCGCGCAATGTGCGTCTGGCGGAAGCGCCCAGCCATGGTTTGCCGGCGCTGGAATTCGATCGGACTTCCAAAGGTGCGCAGGCTTATCTGGCGCTGGCGGGTGAAATGCTGAATCGCAGCGCCAAAATATAATAAGTAATTGATTTTAAAGGATTAAAATGGTTAAGCCCAAGGGTCTGGGACGCGGCCTTGACGCCCTGCTCGGCGGGGATACGCCAGCGCCTCGCGCCAGGAGCGCAGATGCGGTCACCACGCTGCCGATTGCTGCACTGCAGCCGGGTAAATACCAGCCCCGTACGCGCATGGATCAGGAGGCGCTGAACACGCTGGCGGCTTCGATCAAAGCCCAGGGCATCATGCAGCCGATCCTGGTGCGTCCGCTGGGTGGCGGCAACCATGAAATCATCGCCGGCGAGCGCCGCTGGCGCGCTGCGCGCCTCGCCGGCTTGAGCGAAGTGCCGGTGCTGGTGCGCGACGTGCCGGATCAGCAGGCGCTGGCCGTGGCGCTGATTGAAAACATCCAGCGTGAAGACCTGAATGCGCTGGAGGAAGCGACGGGCATTGAACGCCTGATCAACGAATTCAGCTTGACGCATCAGGCAGTGGCAGAGGCCATCGGTAAATCACGGGCGGCGGTGACCAACCTGCTGCGCCTGCTGGAACTGGCGCCGCCGGTCAAAACCCTGCTCGGCGAAGGGCGCATCGACATGGGCCATGCCCGCGCCCTGCTCGCCTTGCCGGCCGTGCGCCAGACCGAACTGGCCAATGAGGCCGCGGCAAAGGGATTATCCGTGCGCGAAGTCGAACAGCGGGTCGCGGCCCTGCTGAGCCCGCGCAGCGCCGGCCGTACCAGGCCGGCGGCCGACCGCGATGTCTTGCGCCTGCAGGAGACCCTGGCCGACCAACTTGGCACCAGGGTGCAGATCAGGGCCAAACGCAAAGGCAAGGGCAGCCTGGTCATCGATTACGGCAGCCTTGACCAGCTGGACGGACTGATTTCGCTGCTGACCCGGGAAAAGCGTTGATTGGTGCGGCGCAAAACGTTGACGCTGTAACATCCTAGCCATTAAAATCCGATAGTTTGCTCAGGGGCCGTCCGGTTGTTTGCACGCATCGAGAGCAGACCCATGCGCACCGCCATGCGTTGGCAAATGTTTGCCACCGCGCTTTTGGGCTTGGTGGCAGGGGTGCTGACAGGGGTGCATGGCGCGGTTTCTGCGGTGCTGGGTGGTCTCATCAACCAGGTCGCGGATCTGGCTTACGCGGTACTGGTATCCGGCAGCAGAGTCAGAACAGCGGGCAGCACCTTGCGCGCGCTGTTCCGCGGCGAAGCCGCCCGTATCGTTCTGATCGTGATGCAGCTGGGATGGGTGCTGACCTCCTACAAGGAAGTCGTGCACCCCGCGCTTTTTATATCGTTCGCCGTTTCGGTGGTGGTATTCCGGATGGCGATTTTGGTCAAAGAATAAGGTTCAGGGACAAGCAGAGATGGCCGCAGGACAGGAACTGACGCCGACCAGCTATATCGGTCATCATCTCACCAACCGCACGGTTTCCCTCGGTGAAGGTCCGTTCTGGACCCTGCATCTGGATACCTTCCTGACCGCAGTGTTTCTCGGCGTTGTCGGCTTCGGCCTGCTGTGGTGGGTGGTGCGCGGCGCCACTTCCGGCGTGCCGAACAAACGCCAGGCCTTTGTCGAAATGCTCATCGAATTTGTCGATGACCAGGTCAAGGGCATATTCCACGGCAACCGCGCGTTTGTCGGACCGCTGGCGCTGACGGTGTTTGTCTGGGTGCTGTTGATGAACAGCATGGACTTCATCCCGGTCGACCTGGCTTCGGCGTTCACCACCAACGCGCTGCACCAGCATGAATGGAAGCCGGTGCCGACTTCCGACGTCAACACCACTTTTGCGCTGGCGCTGTCGGTATGGCTGCTGATGCTGTTCTACAACATCAAGGTCAAGGGCATCGGCGGCTGGACCCACGAGTTGTTCTGCACGCCCTTCGGCGGCAATCCCCTGCTGTGGATTTTCAATTTCCTGTTCAACCTCGTTGAATACATTTCCAAGCCGCTGTCGCATTCACTGCGGCTCTACGGCAACATCTATGCCGGCGAGATCATTTTCCTGCTGCTGTGGATGTGGGCTGCGACCGGACTCGTCGGTTCGGTCTTCGGCGGCGTGCTGGCGCTGGGCTGGGCGATTTTCCACATCCTGATTGTCGTACTGCAGGCCTACATTTTCATGATGCTCACCGCCGTTTACATGGCGATGGCGCACGAAAGTCATTAACCAAGCAACCGTTTCATTTGACAGTTACAAAAAGGAGATTCTGATGGACAAGCTGCAACTTGTTGCGATGATCCAGGCGTATACCGGCATCGGTATCGGCCTGATGATCGGCCTGGGCGCCGCCGGCGCATGTATCGGTGTGGGCATCATGTGCAGCCGCTTCCTCGAGGGCGCCGCACGCCAGCCGGAACTGATGCCGCAGCTGCAGGCAAAAGTGTTCCTGCTGCTGGGCCTGATCGATGCCTCGTTCATCATCGGCGTCGGCCTCGCACTGTGGTTCGCCACCGGCAATCCCCTGCTCGGAAGCCTCAATTAAGCTGTTACGAACCGCTGTCCGCAGGGGAAAGCCATGAACCTAAATGTCACGATGATTGCGCAGGCAATCACGTTTTTCGCCTTTATCTGGTTTTGCAAGACGCTGGTATGGCCGCATCTGATCAAGGCGCTGGAAGCCCGCCAGAAGCAGATTGCAGACGGACTGGCCGCCGGCGAAGAAGGCCGGCAGTCGCTGGAGCGTGCGGCGAAGGATGCTGACGCGGCCATCGCGCAGGCGCGTGGCCGCGCCAGCGAGATCGTCGCACAGGCCGAGAAACGTGCCAGCCAGATGATCGAGGAAGCGAAAACCACGGCCAAGGTCGAAGGCGAACGGCTGGTGGCCGGCGCCAAGGCCGAGATCGACCAGGAAGTTTCCCGTGCCAAGGAAATGCTGCGCGCGCAGGTGGCGACCCTCGCGGTGGCCGGCGCCGAGCAGATCCTCAAGCGGGAAGTCGATGCCAAGGCCCATGCCGAGATGCTCGCTGCCGTGCAGCGCCAACTGTAAGACAGGCTGACGACAAACCATGGCCGAACCGGTAACCATCGCACGTCCTTACGCTGAAGCGGTGTACAAAATCGCCCGCGAAAAAAATGCGCTGGCGCAATGGTCGGACGCGCTGGCCAACCTCGATGCGGTGGTTGGTGACGTCCGTGTGCAGGGAATCATCAGCGATCCGAATGTAGGCGCGCAGCAGCTCGAAGGGCTGGTGCTGGGCGTGATCGGCGACAGATTCAGCGCGGAAGTCGCCAAAGAGGCGCGCAACTTCATCCAGGTGCTGGTGCAGAACGGCCGGCTGGAACTGACGCCGCACATCCGCGGGGTTTACGAAAACCTCAAACGCGAGCATGAAGGCACGCTCGAAGCCAACGTGATTTCGGCGCTGCCGATCGGCGACGAACCGATGAAGGCGCTGGTGGCCGCGCTGGAAAGCAAATTCAAGCGCAAGATCACCGCCAAGCTTGAAATTGATCCGCAATTGATCGGCGGCGTGAAAATCGTCGTCGGCGACAAAGTCATTGATGCAACGGTGCGTGGCAGGCTGGATGCGATGGCCACCGCGCTTACCCACTAGGAGCAACATAAATGCAACTCAATCCTTCCGAGATCAGCGAACTCATCAAGAGCCGGATTCAGAATCTGGGCGGCAGCGCGGAAGCGCGCACCCAGGGCACGGTGATTTCGGTGACCGACGGCATCTGTCGCATCCATGGCCTCGCCGACGTGATGCAGGGCGAAATGCTCGAGTTTCCGAAAAACACCTTCGGCCTCGCGCTGAACCTTGAACGTGATTCGGTCGGCGCGGTGATTCTCGGCGCCTATGAGCATATTTCAGAAGGCGACACCGTGAAGACCACGGGGCGCATTCTCGAAGTGCCGGTGGGCCCGGAACTGATCGGCCGCGTGGTCAATTCCCTCGGCGAGCCGATCGACGGCAAGGGCCCGGTCAACGCCAAGATGACGGACGTGATCGAGAAGGTTGCGCCGGGCGTGATTGCGCGAAAATCAGTGTCGCAGCCGGTGCAGACCGGTTTGAAATCCATCGACGCCATGGTGCCCGTCGGCCGCGGCCAGCGCGAGCTGATCATCGGTGACCGCCAGACCGGCAAGACCGCGGTGGCGATCGACGCCATCATCAACCAGAAGGGCAAGGACCTGATCTGCATTTACGTCGCGATCGGGCAGAAAGCCTCTTCGATCAAGAACGTGGTGCGCAAGCTCGAAGAGCACGGCGCGA
>CAZSIR010000021.1:0-28834 GCA_964606765.1 uncultured Bordetella sp.
GGCGTGCTGGCGACGGCACCCGAAGTCAGCGCGCCGGAATCACCGAGCATGGTGCTGTAGTGAACCATCATCAGCAGCACGACGATGTACCAGGGCCAGGACGCGGTGTAGCCGATCAGGCAGGCAATCGCGCCGGACAGCGTCATGAATAAAAAAATGACCCGCTGGCGGCCGAAGCGGATTGCCAGCTCGTTGCCGCTGACGCTGAACACCGGCCCCATCATGTTGATCAGCGCCGCCAGCGTCGCCGCGCTCAGCACCATCGGCGCGTGTTCCGGCTGCAGCGTTGCACAGAACACCAGGAAAGCGACCATCCACGAACGCTGGCCGAACAATTCGTAGTTGTGCACAGCATAGCCGATCACGTACGGCAGCGTCTGGCGGTTCTTCAGCACCGGACGGAAGTCGAGCAATGCCGTGCTGTGATGTTCGCGCGGGCGCATGCGGCCCAGCGGCATCGCCAGCATCACCAGCAGTCCCGCCAGCAGCGGTCCCGCCGTGCCGAACCAGAAGGCCCACGGCCAGCCCAGCGTCGCGCCGAGCTTGCCGGAGACAAAAATTGAAATCGTCGAGCCGATGCCGAAACTCGCAGTGTAAAAAGCCGTGGCGCGCGATTGCGCCGGACCTTCGAGATGGTCAGTCAGGGTTTTCAGGCCCGGCATGTAGGTGCCGCCCAGCGCGGCGCCGATCAGGAACTGCGCAAAGGCCGCACTCCAGAAACCCTGTCCGTACAGCGCGAAAAACGCCGCTCCGAGGCTGCCGATGATGCAGGCGCCCAGATAAATGCGCCGTGAATCCATGCGGTCGGTGAGACTGGTCAGCACCGGCACCGACAGCATGTAACCGGCAAAAATGAACCCGCTGATCGCGCCGGCTTCGGAGTTCGACAAACCCCATTCGCGCTGCAGCTGCGGCAGCAGCGTGGTGTACGCGGCAAAGCCCGTCATCGACAGCGCTTCGGCCAGGCACATGATGAAGGTCAGCTGCCGCGCCGACATTGTTGCCGCCGCCATGGCTTAAATGGCTCCGGCGTCGCGCATCAGTTCGGCCACCGCCTCGGCCACCTTGCGATAACCCGCCGCATTGGGGTGGATGGGGTCGGACTTGAGGTCGGATTTGTACAGCACGCTGGTGATGATGTCGCCTTCGTACGGAATCGCGAACTCCCTGGCGAGCCGGAAATAGAAATCCGGCGGATTGGCAATCAGCGTCGGCGTCGGCACGCCGATCAGCACCGCGTCGAGGCCGCGCGATTTGATCTCCTGCAGCATCTTGCGCAGGTTGGCCTCGATGTTTGCCGGCGTACCCTTGCGCAGCATGTCGTTGCCGCCGAGGCAGAGGATCACCAGCCGCGGCCTGTGTTCATCCAGCACCCCGGGCAGGCGCTCCAGTCCGCCGGCCGTCTGTTCCCCGGGCACGCCGGAGCGCACCACGGTGCGCCCGATCAGCTGCCCGAGCACGGCGGGATAACTGTCTTCCGCCCTGGCGCCCGTGCCATAGGTCAGACTGTCGCCGAAAGCCAGCACGACATCGGTGGCGGCCAGTTTCGCAATCGGCGGCACCTTGTTCCCGCATCCGGCCAGACCCGCGCACAGCAGCAGCGCCAGCAACAGTCGTTTCGCCAACACGCATTTCATTTGCTTTTATCCCCGAGTTTTCCGCGTTTGAAATCACGCACGATCTCACGCGCGGCATTGCGTCCCGGCAAACCGCTGACGCCGCCGCCGGGATGGGTGCCGGCGCCGCACAGGTACAGGCGGTTCACCGGCGCGCGGTAATCAGCATGGCCCAGCACCGGCCGCGCCGTCCACAGCTGGTCCAGGCTCAGCGCGCCATGGAAAATGTCGCCCCCGGTCAGGCCGAAATCGCGCTCGAGATCCAGCGGCGAAAGGATCTTGCGTGCAATGATCGTGTCGCGGAAATTGCGCGCATAACGCGCCACGGTATCGATCACATGGTCCGCCGCCTGTTCACGGATGTCGTCCCAGTGCAGGCCTTCCGGCAGCTCCGGGCTGAAATGCTGGCAGAACAGGCTGGCGACATGCTGGCCCGGCGGCGCCAGCGAATCATCGACGGTGGACGGGATCAGCATTTCCACCACCGGCGCGCGTGAACAGCCGTAGGTGCGCGCATCAAAGTAGGCCTGCTCCATGTACGCCAGCGACGGCGCCATGATGATGCCGGACTGGTGATGCTGGGCCAGGCCGGTGCCTGGCAGGCAGGTGAAATCCGGCAATTCACGCAGCGCGACATTCATGCGGAACGTTGCCGACCCGCACTTCCAGCCACGAATGCGGCGCAGGAACTCCGCATCCAGTGCCGCTTCGTCAATCAGCTTGAGGAACAGCAGTTTCGGATTGACGTTGGCGACCACGCATTTCGCTTCGATCATGCGGCCGTCCTTCAGCTGCACGCCCTGGGCGCCGCGCGAATCGACGCAGACATTGACCACTTCAGCTTCGGTATCGATGTGTACGCCGCGCGCCCGCGCTTCAGTCGCCATCGCCTGGGTAATCGCGCCCATGCCGCCCACCGCGTGACCCCAGACGCCGCGCTTGCCGTTCACTTCCCCGAAGACATGGTGCAGCAGGACATAGGCGCTGCCCGGCGTGTACGGGCTGGCGAAATTGCCGACAATGGCATCGAAGCCGAAGGCCGCCTTGATCGGCGCAGATTCAAACCAGGCGTCAAGCAGGTCGCCTGCGCTTTTGGTGAACAGGTCCAGCACGTCGCGGCGCGCCGCCATGTCGAGCTTCTTGAAACGGCGCAGGGTTTTCAGCGCGGCAAAAAAATCCGCGGCGCCGCCGCCGACATTGGGCGGTGTTTCGGCGGCCAGATCCCGCAGTACATCGGCGACGCGTTCCAGCATCGCGTAATACGCGGGCAGCCGCCCGGCGTCTTTCTGCGAAAAACGCCCGACTTCGGCTTGCGTCGCCGGCAGCGAACCGCCGACTTTCAGATAATCGTGGTCACCCAGCGGCAGGAAATTCGCGATCGGCCGCTCGATGATGCGCAGACCGTGTTCCGCCAGTCGCAGGTCGCGGATGACCTGCGGATTGAGCAGGCTGACGGTGTAACTCGCCGTGGAATTGCGAAACCCGGGATGGAATTCTTCGGTGACAGCCGCGCCGCCGACCACGCTGCGCCGTTCCAGAACGCGCACTTTCAGTCCGGCGGCCGCCAGATAACAGGCACAGGTCAGGCCGTTGTGGCCGCCACCGACGATCAGCGCATCGCAGGTTACCGGGGGTGACATGGTGGACTGGGCAGGCCCGCAGATTTCGAAAATGGCGCGCCCGAGACGATTCGAACGTCCGACCCCTGCCTTCGGAGGGCAGTACTCTATCCAGCTGAGCTACGGGCGCGTTGCGGCGCTGATTCTAGCATGCCGCTCCCGGGCCCCGTTTTACCGGGCGGGGCATTGCCGATATAATCCGCGCTTTCTTGCGGCTCCAGGATCTCGCCATGAGCGAAAACCACACTCCCGAACATACCTCCCTGATCAAGACCCCGAAACAGCTCGCCATTGTCGTCGTACTGTCCTTCGTCGTGCCGGTCGCGGTCATCATCACGCTGGCGCAACTGGCGATGAAAAGCGCGGACAAGCCGGAGTCGACCAAGGCCCGCGAGGAGGCCATTGCAAAGCGCATCAAACCCGTAGGCGAAGTCGTCGTTGATCCGAACGCACCCGCACCGGTGGCTGCACCCGTCGTGGTGGCTGTGGCCGCTCCGGGCGCACCCGCCGCGGCCGCGGGCGGCGGCGATGCCGCCAAAGGCAAGAGTGTTTACGACGCAGCCTGCATGGCCTGCCATGCTGCGGGTGTAGCGGGCGCACCGAAAGCCGGCGACAAGGCGGCATGGGCGCCGCGCCTGAAAACCGGCAAGGATGCGCTCTATGCTTCCGTGCTCAAGGGCAAGGGCGCGATGCCTCCGAAAGGCGGCAATGCCTCGCTGTCCGACGCCGACGTCAAAGCCGCCGTCGATTACCTGACCGGGCTCGCAAAGTAAGCGCGTCGTTCATGCATAATCCAGGGGCGCAGCATGGCTGCGCCCTTTTTGTTTGCGCATTCCACTTTTTCTGTTCCCGTCATGGCCACTTACGCAATCGGTGACATCCAGGGCTGCTACGATGAAATGCGCCGCCTGCTCGATACCATCGGTTTCGATCCGGTCCAGGATCACCTCTGGCTGGTCGGCGACCTGGTCAATCGCGGCGCGCAATCCGCGGAGGTGCTGCGTTATCTGCGCGGGTTGGGCGATCGTGCCATAGCCGTGCTCGGCAATCATGATTTGCACCTGCTGGTGGTCGCCGCCGGCGTGCGCAAACCGCATCGCGGCGACACGCTGGATGCACTGCTCGCAGCACCGGACCGCGACGAATTGCTCGACTGGCTGCGCCGGCAGCGGCTGATGCATGCAGACGCCGGTTATGCAATGGTGCACGCGGGCCTGCTGCCGCAATGGAGCATCGCGCAGGCCCTCGCCCTGGCGCGCGAAGTTGAAAGTGCGCTGCAGGGCCCGGATCACGGCGAATTTCTGCGGCAGATGTACGGCAACACCCCCGTGCAATGGCGGGACGATCTTGGCGGTTATGACCGCCTGCGGGTCATCGTCAATGCGATGACGCGGCTGCGCCTGTGCACGCCCGAAGGCGTCATGGAGTTCACGCACAAAACCGGACTCGACGGCGCGCCTGCCGGCTACCTGCCGTGGTTCGACGTGGCCGGACGCGCCAGCCGCGACACCCCGCTGCTGTTCGGTCACTGGGCCGCGCTGGGATTGCTGCTGCGCACGGATGTGCTGGGACTGGATTCGGGTTGCGTGTGGGGCCGCCGGCTGACGGCCGTGCGCCTCGAAGACCGCCGCGTATTCCAGTGCGGCTGTGAAAACATCAGGGCTTCAGGCGATCCGCAATAGCCGCCTGAGCGGCATTCGCCAATGCACGGCGGTCCGCATCCCGCGCCGGCAGTGCAGGCAGAAACCAGACATGGGCGTGGATCACCGGCTGCGCCACAATCGCGCGCAGCGTGTGCCACAAGGATTTGTCGCCGTCGTACGCCGCTTCCGTACACAGGGATCCATCTTCGCGGGCATAGCGCAGGGCCGCTGGATGCAGCTGGGCGCCGGTCTGCAGCGCCGGCTGCAGCAGTGACCCGTGAAAGCGCAGCACCTGTGAGCCGTCGGTGGTGGTGCCTTCGGGGAACACCGCCACCACATCACCCTGTGTCATGGCTGCGACAATTTCACCGCCTATGCGCAGGGCGTCGCGCCGTCGCGCACGCTCAATGAACAGGGTGCCGGTCTTCGCGCTGAGCCAGCCGATCACCGGCCAGGCACGGATTTCGGATTTGGCGACAAAACGCACCGGCAGCGCGGCATTGATGGCGTAGATGTCCAGCCAGGAAACATGATTGGCCACCAGCATCACCGGCCGCGCCTGATCCCCGCCCGGTCGCTTGCCGTGAACTTGCAAGCGCACGCCGAGCATGTCCAGCGTCGACTGCGACCAGCGTTTTACCGCAAGGCTGCGCCGCTGCTTCGAATAAAACGGAAACAGCGTGGCGATCGTCAGCACGCCATCACAGAGATGCCATGCCAGGCGCAGCATGCGCCAGCTGCGCGTCACCAACGATGTACCCCCGCCGCTCATGGCGGCCATTATAGGGGCGCGCAGCGCGTCGGCCATCAGCCGTTCATGAAGTGCCGCGCGTAACGTGCATCCATGCGCGACAGCGGCAGCAGCATCAGCAAATCAGCGGTGTTGAAATCGGGATCCCAGGCCGGCGCGCCGCAGATATAGGCGCCGACGCGCACATAGCCCTTCACCAGCGGCGGCGGCAGCGCATCCACATCACGATCGAATGCGGCGAGCGGCAATTCGCAGCGCGGAAAAGCACGGTATTCAACGGGCGACAGATAGTTTCTCGCCAGCCGCCGGTACACGCTCGCGGCCATGTATCCGCCGTCAGCCATGCCCAGCGATGCGCAACCCATCAGGTACCGGTAGCCGTGCTGCGTCGCATAGGCGGCAAGGCCGGACCACAGACGGGCAATCGTCGCGCCGCTGCGGTAATCCCGGTGCACGCAGGAGCGCCCGATCTCGACGGTTTCATCACGCAGGTGGGCCAGCCGCGTAAGGTCGAATTCGCCGTCGGCGTAGAAACTGCCGATTTCACGCGCCTTGCGTCCCGGCAGCAGACGGTAGGTGCCGACGACTTCCCCGCTGCCGCTGTCGCGCACCAGCAGGTGATCGCAGTGCGCGTCATACATGTCGCAATCCAGTCCGGCCGCGGCTTGCGGCAGGCGCGCGCCCATTTCTCCGGCAAACACCTTGTAGCGCAGGCGCTGCGCTTCCAGCACCTCCGTTGCACTGCGCGCGTAAGACACGGTCAGCGCGGGTGCCTGGCGTTCGCGCGCCAGGGATTGCTTCAGGCTATGGTCCAGCATCGGCTTGGTCTCCGTCAGTGATGACGAACCCAAGGCTAAAAGCCGCCGGTTACAGCGCGATGAAAAAACGGTTAAAAATCAGTGACTGCAGGCAGGGAACATACGCAAGAAACGTACGCAAGAAACGTAAAAAGGGCGCGGCAGGCAGCCCCGCACCGAAGAACATCCGGACTGGCGAAATGTGCGGCTGGTTAATGCGTGACGCGCGAAGTCCGGCCGTCGGAAAGGATGCGCACGCGGTCGCCGGCACGGAACTCCTCGTCGGCTTCCTGGACGATGGCGACCAGCGCCCCGCTGTTGAGTTTGACGGTCACTTCCACGCCGTTTTTGCGTGTTGCGCCCTGCTCCACCGCCTGCCCGGCAAGGCCGCCGGCAACGGCGCCGACCACGGCAGCAATGTCGGATCCCCGCCCGCCGCCCACCGTGCTGCCGGCCAGGCCGCCGACCACGGCACCGGCCGCGGGGCCGATGATGGTGCGCGTGCCTTCGATCTGCACCGGACGCACGCTTTCAACCACGCCGAGCCTGACGTTCTGTTCGCGCCGGGCTTCGTCCCGGCTGTACGAGCCGCCGCCCAGGCCCGGCGCGCAACCCGCAAGCAGCGCCGCCAGCAGCAGTGTGCCCAGCAGCTGAATTCGTCTGTTGTTCATAACATACCTCCGGTCACCACAATTTCATGCCAAACGCCTGTTGAAACCGCTCCGCCACCTCGTCGCGGCTGAAACGGTGATTCTGGCCGCCGCGCTGCGCAATCTTCAATGACCCCATCAACGAAGCCAGCCGCCCGGTCAGCGGCCAGTCCGCGCCCGCCGCCAGCCCATAGAGCAAACCCGCGCGGAAGGCGTCACCGCAGCCGGTCGGATCCAGCACGGCCTCCGGTTTAACGCTTGGAATCGTAATCTGTTTACCACCGGCATGCACCACGGCCCCCTGTGCACCCAATGTGACCACCAGGCCCTGGACTAGTTTCGCCAGTTCCTCGAGTTTTTTGCCGGTGCGCTCCTGCAGCATTTGCGCCTCGTAGTCGTTGACCGTGACATATTGCGCAAGCCGCAGGAATTCCAGCAGCTCAGTGCCGCCGAACATCGGCAGGCCCTGCCCCGGGTCAAAAATGAAGGGGATGCCGGCTTCGTGGAATTCCCGCGCATGCTGCAGCATGCCTTCACGTCCGTCCGGGGCGACGATGCCGAGTTTGATGTCCCTGGCGTCAGCCACATGGTTTTCGTGGGAAAAATTCATCGCGCCCGGATGGAAGGCGGTGATCTGGTTGTCGTCGAGATCGGTGGTGATGAAAGCCTGCGCGGTAAAACTGCCGGGGACGCCGCGGATGTGATCCTGCGCAATGCCGAGCCGCTGCAAACGATCGTCGTACGGCGCGAAGTCATCACCGACCGTGGCCATGATGCGCGCATCGCCGCCGAGCATCTTCAGGGTGTAGGCGATGTTGCCGGCGCAGCCGCCGAACTCACGGCGCATGTCAGGCACCAGGAAGGCGACGTTCAGGATATGCAGCTGGTCGGGCAGGATATGGTTCTTGAAGCGGTCGCTGAACACCATGATGGTGTCGTACGCCATTGAACCGCAGATCAATGTGGACATCGGGGTCGCCTGGATGAGTGGGTAACGTAAAACCCGGCGGATTATACCAACGGGCACCCCTGTCGCCCCGCAGCGACGCATTGGAGTTCGCTCCATGCCTGCTGCATAATCGGGTTGCGGTCGCCGGTGAAGGCAGCCATTTACAACTTCGTGGAGGAACCCGTCATGCTGAAGGAGTTCAAGGAATTCGCGATGCGCGGCAATGTCGTCGACATGGCTGTCGGCATCATCATCGGCGCGGCATTCGGCAAAATCGTCGAGTCCCTGGTCAAGGATCTGATCATGCCGCCGATCGGCCTGCTGCTCGGCAAGGTCGATTTCGCCAACCTGTTTGTCGTGCTGCGCGAGGGTGCGACCGCGGGTCCCTACCTCAGCGTGGATGCCGCGCAGAAAGCCGGTGCAGTCACTTTCAATTACGGCGTGTTTTTCAATACCTGCATCAGTTTTCTAATTGTCGCGTTTGCTGTATTCCTGCTGATCCGCGCGATCAACCAGATGAAGCGCAAGGCGGAAGAAGCGCCGGCGGCACCCGCAGCGCCGGCCGAGGACATCGTGCTGCTGCGCGAAATTCGCGACGCGCTGAAAAAATAATCCGCGGCATGATCGCGGCCGGCGCAGCCTGCGGGCTGCGCTTTTTTATTTCCGCTTCGCCCGTTGATTCATTGTAACTATTTGATTTAATTGATTTTTATTGAATGAGCCCGAAGGAGGCTGCCGCGACCAGCGCCCCCAGCAGGGCGCCCACCAGCACGTCACTGGGATAGTGCAGGCCCAGCACCACGCGCGAAACCGCGATCAGCAGCGTGAAGGGCAGCAGCAGCCAGGCCAGCGCCGGGTAATACGTCAGCGTGACGCAGGTGAACGCCACCGCATGCAGCGTATGTCCTGAAGGAAAACTGAGCTGGTCCAGCGGCGTTGCGAAGTGCTCGATGCCGGCATGGGTCTGATAGGGCCTCGGTCGCAGCGTGCGCTTTTTCAGCCATTTGTAGACCAGTGTGCTGGCCAGTCCGACACCCACCAGATGCAGCACCGGCGCCACTGCCGCATCGCGGTGATGCAGCAGCAGGGCCGCCATCAGGGCATACCAGGCGATGCCGTCGCCGAGCACGCTGACGCAGCGAAACAGCAGACGCCAGCTGAGGCGGCGGCAGACGCGGTTGAAGCGCAGGCAGACGCGCAGATCCCAGTCGGCAACGCGTTCAAGCGACCGCATGGTTGCCGATCATGTCTTCAGCATCAACCATGGTCAGTCGCAGCAGGGCCTGTTCGAATTCGGCGACGATGCACGACCAGTCGAGTTTTTCCGTGGTCTGCCGCGCATGCTGACCCAGCGACCGGATGCGCGCCGGGTCAGCCACAAGCGCGGCGGCGGCCCTGATGTAGTCATCGGCGGCGCCGAACGGCGCCAGCACGCCGTTTTTGCCGTGACGGATATGCTGCTGTGCCGCGGCATAATCATAGGCAAGCACCGCAAGCCCGCTGGCCATGGCCTCGACGGTCACATTGCCGTAGGTCTCGGTCATGCTCGGAAAAAGAAACACGTCGGCGGAAGCGTAATGCGCGGCAAGATCTTCGCCGATGCGCATGCCGGCAAACAGGACGCCCGGATTTTCGCGCGCAAGGCGCACGCGCTCGGGGCCGTCTCCGACCAGCACCAGTCGCAGGCGCGGCTGCAATTCCTGCATCCGGGCATGGGCCTGCAGCACCAGCGCCAAGTTCTTCTCCGGCGCCAGGCGTCCGACCGACAGCGCCACCAGGTCGTCGTCGCGCACCCCCCATGACTTGCGCAGATCGGAACTGCGCCGCCGCGGATTGAACAGCGCGGTATCAACGCCGCGCGCCACCACTTCGAGATTGCGGAAGCCGAGCAGCTTCAGTTCCTCGCGCAAACTCTCGGTCGGCACCAGCGTGCTCAAAGCCTTGTTGTGGAACTTGCGCAGATAGGCCGTGATCGGCCTCTTCAGCCAGCCCACGCCGTAGTGCGCGCTGTAGCTGTGAAAATTGGTGTGGAAGTCGGTGGACACCGGCAGCTTCAGTTTGGCCGCCGCCGCCAGCGCCGACCAGCCGAGCGGGCCTTCGGTGACCACGTGCACAATGTCCGGCCGGTGCTTCGCCCACAAACGCAGCAAAGCCTGCTTCGCCGGAAGCCCGAGCTTCAGGGCGTCATAACGCGGGATCGGTACGCCCCGCTGCAGCACCTCTTCGAACAGCGGCTGCTCGGCGGGACGTTCGCCGGCGTGCTGCCGCGGCCGGATCAGCTGCACGGTGTGGCCGCGCGCCTGCAGGCCGGTGACGATGCGGCCCATGGTCATTGCGACGCCGTTGATTTCCGGCGGATAGGTTTCGGTGACCATCGCCACCCGCAGCCTGCGCACTGCCGCCGGATAGTGTTGCAACACGATGTCTGCGCCGTCCATATGGAACAGCATCGTGCAGTTTCATTGCGAAATTACGGTGAAGCATTTATGAAATTTGCGCGACAACTCAAGTGCTTGCGCGGCCATCGCGCAATTGCGCAGCGGATCAGGCGAAGAGGACCAGTCCCCAGACCAGGGGCACGTTGATCAAGGCCAGCAACACCGCCGCGCTGCCGATGTCCTTGGCGCGTTTGGCCAGCGCGTGATTCTCCAGCGAAATGCGGTCAACAGCGGCTTCCACCGCGGAATTCAGCAGCTCGACGATCAGCACCAGCAATACCGACGCGACCATCAGCGCCTTGCCGAGTCCGCCTGCCGGCATGAAAAAAGCCGCGGGAACCAGTATCGCCGCGAGAAACACTTCCTGGCGGAACGCATCCTCGTGGCGGAATGCCGCGCTTAATCCCGCCATCGAATAAAAAAACGCGTTCCATACGCGCACCAGGCCGGTCTTGCCCTTGTGCGGACTTTCTTCGGTATGCGCGTTATCCATGGGCCAGTCCTGTTGCGAGCCGGTCGGTCGCGCCCGGCAAGCCGGGCGCGACAAAAAACAAAGCCTGCCGCAGGGCCGTTACTTCAGCGCGGCCAGCGCGGCGTCGTAGTTCGGTTCCTGCTTGATCTCCGGCACCAGCTCGGCGTGCAGCACCTTGTTGTTCTCGTCCAGCACGACCACGCCGCGGGCCGTCAGGCCGCGCAATGCGCCATCGGTGATGTCCACGCCATATTTGCCGTGGAAATCCCGGTTGCGGAATGTCGACAGCGTGAACACGTCATTAAGGCCTTCGGCGCCGCAGAAACGGCCCATCGCGAAGGGCAGGTCGGCCGCGATCACCAGCACCACGGTGTTGCTGAGCTTGGTCGCTTCGGCATTGAACTTGCGCGTCGAGGTCTGGCATACGGGCGTATCCAGGCTGGGCACGATGTTCAGCACCTTGCGTTTGCCGGCGTAATCCTTGAGTCCGGTTTCCTTCAGGTCTTTCGCGGTCAGCGTGAAGTCCGGCGCGCTGTCGCCCTTTTTCGGGAAATTGCCGGCGACGGTGATCGGATTGCCGCCCAGTGTGACTGCTGCCATGTTGCTCTCCTTTGGATGATCGAATGCAGTGGTTGGATTGAACAGCCTGCTACGCACGCGATGCCGGGCTGCGGCATGCGCGCCGTGTATGGACCTGGTACAGGCCTTCCAAGCCGGGTACTTGTATCACGAACCGGTGAAAAATCCGAATCACGGCATGACGGCAATGCGGATCAGGCTTTTTCCGCGTCGGCGATTTTCTGATAGGCAGCCGCGTCCAGCAGCACGTCCAGCTCCGCCGGATCATCCGGTTTGACGCGGAACATCCATGCGGCATACGGATCCTCGTTCACTTTTTCCGGCGCATCCGCCAGTTCAGCGTTCACCGCAATCACCGTGCCGGACACCGGCGCAAAAATATCCGAAGCGGCCTTGACCGATTCGATGATGCCGCACTCCACACCCTGGGTGATTTTCCGGCCCGGCGCAGGACTGTCGACAAACACCACGTCGCCGAGCATCTCCTGGGCGTGATCGGTGATGCCGACACTGATCGTGCCGTCGGTTTCGCGCCGCGCCCATTGATGCGTGGCGTTGTATCTGAGCTGTTCTGGGGTGCTCATGCAATCTCCGGAATCATAAAAATTCAAATAAATCAAATACTTATAAAGAATCGCCCTCAGCGCATCGGCGCCGGCAGCAAGGCCAGGCGGAATCCGGCCGCCCCCAGATTGCCGGTCTCCAGCGCCAGGCGCACCGTGAGCTCGGCATTGGCGGCGATGCCGGCATTCACATCACGGCCGGCGCCCAGGTAATCCGCGGGCAGAAAAATGCGCCGCGCCAGCGTGTGATCGCTGGCATTGGTCAGCACCAGATCCAGCGCCGGATAGGCAAGGTCGTAGCCGGCATGGTTGCGCAGGGTCGCCGTCAGCTGGATGCGCTCCGGCCGCGCCGGGTCAAGCAACTGCAAATCCGAGGCTTCGATCAGCAGTGCCTTGGTCACCCGCGGCAGATCGACCGTACAGCCGGCCGAGGCACAGGCCGCGTGCAGCCACTCGCGCGCCAGCGGATGGCGCGCCGCCAGTTCGCCGCGATAAAAATAAAGCGTCTGCGCCACGAGCGCCACGGCCAGCAGGGCCGCCGCCACGATCAAGCTCCGGGGGGCCGCCGGTTGACGCGCAGGCGACGGATGCATGAACGGATTGCCAGCATCCGCGACTGGTTCCGGCTCTTCGACCATGACAGGACGGGTTTCCGTTGCGCCGGAAGTTTCGGCGGGCACCATGCCCTCCGCGGCAACGCCATCCACTTCAGCATCAGAATCAGCATCAGCAAGAGATTCGGGTTCGGGTTCGGGCTCAGCCGCCTCGGACACCGGTGCCGTGACCGGATCAGCGGCAACACCGTATTGCGGCGTTTCAGCCGCGGCTTCGCCGGCAACGGTCGCTTCGGCTGTTTTGGCCTCGGACTGCGGTTCCACTGGCGTACCGGCCGGCGCAAGTGACGCCATGCCGTTGAACACCTGCATGCAGCGCCCGCAACGCACCTGTCCGCCATGCGCCTGCAATTGTTCCGGCGTGATGCGAAACACGGTATGGCAATGGGCGCAGCGGGTAAGCAGGGACATGGCCTTACTCTACCTGCGAATGCCGGTCAGCAACACCCAGCCTTCGTCGCTGGCCGCGGGCTGCATGGCGAAATTCATCGCGTAGGCATCAAGCACGGATTGGGTCTGCTCGATCAGGATGCCGGACAGCGCGATGCGTCCGCCCGGCAGCGTCAGCCGGGCCAGCAAGGGGGCCAGTACTGTCAGCGGATTGGCGAGAATGTTGGCGACGACGATTTCTGCCGCCTCGACCGGCGCATCATCCCGCGCCTCGGCAAAATCCGCGACAACACGATTGCGTCCGGCATTGTCCCGCGCCGCCCGCACCGCCTGCGGATCAATATCGATGCCGCGGGCGCTGCGCGCGCCCAGCTTCATCGCCGTGATCGCCAGGATGCCGGAGCCGCAGCCGTAATCAAGCACATTGACCCCGGAATTCACCACGGTCTCCAGCCAGCGCAGGCACAGGCGTGTGGTCGGGTGCGCGCCGGTGCCAAAGGCAACGCCGGGATCGAGCATGATGTTGACGGCGGCGGAATCGGGCGGCTCATGCCAGCTCGGCACCACCCACAGCCGCGGCGTGATCTGCATGGGTTGAAACTGGCTTTGCGTCAGCCTGACCCAGTCGGCATCTTCGACGCGCTCGATGCCGAATTCGACCGTCGGCTTGATGCCCGCCTCCGTCAAGGCTTGCGGAATCACCGCATGCAGCCGGGCGTCCACTGGAAACAGGGCGCTGACGCGGTTGACCTGCCAGCCGGATGCGGGGGCTTCGCCGGGCTCGGCGAATATCGGTTTTTCCGCAGCGGTGCCTGCCGCCGCATCCTGCACATCCACGGCCAGCGCGCCTGCGGCCAGCAATGCGTCGCTCAGTTCCTCGACGACCGCTTCATCCACATGCAGGATTGCGCAAAGCCAGGGCATGTTGCGGGCCGGGGAAGGAAGGCCTATTCAGCGCGCGTCAGTTTCGCCAGACGCTCTTCGAGGTAGTGAATGCTGGTGCCGCCGCGCAGAAAAGCGGCGTCCCGCATCAATTCACGGTGCAGCGGCAGGTTGGTGCTGATGCCCTCGATGATGGTTTCGGACAGGGCAATGTGCATGCGCGCCATGGCCTGTTCCCGGGTATCGCCATAGGCGATGATCTTGCCGAGCAGCGAATCATAGTGCGGCGGCACGAAATAACCGTTGTAGGCATGGGAATCCACGCGAACGCCGGGTCCGCCCGGCATGTGCAGCGAGGTGATGCGCCCGGGCGAGGGCGTGAATTTGTACGGATCCTCGGCGTTGATGCGGCATTCGATGGCATGCCCTTTCAGCACAATGTCCTTCTGCCGCAGCGTCAGCTTTTCCCCGGCTGCAACGCGTATCTGCAGCTGTACCAGATCAAGACCGGTCACGCATTCCGTCACCGGGTGCTCGACCTGCAGGCGGGTATTCATTTCGATGAAAAAGAACTCGCCGTTTTCGTAGAGAAACTCGAAGGTACCGACCCCTTCGTAACCGATCTTGCGGCAGGCTTCGGCACAGCGCTCGCCGATCCGCTGGCGCGCCTTTTCATTCAGCAGGGGCGCCGGCGCCTCCTCGATGATTTTCTGGTGGCGGCGCTGCATCGAGCAATCCCGGTCGCCGAGGTAAAAGGCATTGCGGTGTTTGTCGGCGAGTACCTGGATTTCGATGTGGCGCGGCTTTTCCAGGTACTTTTCCATGTACACCGACGGATTGCCGAAAGCCGCCTGGGCTTCGGCGCGCGTGGTGTTGACCGCATTTTTCAGCGCGGCTTCGGTATGCACCACGCGCATGCCGCGGCCGCCGCCGCCGCCGGCGGCCTTGACGATCACCGGATAGCCGATCTGGCGCGCGACCTTCACCACGTCCTTGGCTTCTTCCGACAGGGCGCCGTCCATGCCCGGCACCACCGGCACGCCGGCCTTTTTCATCGCGTTCTTGGCGCTGACCTTGTCCCCCATCAGGCGGATGGTCTCGGCCTTGGGGCCGATGAAGGTAAAGCCGCTCTGTTCAACGCGCTCGGCAAAATCGGCGTTTTCCGACAGGAAGCCGTAACCGGGATGAATCGCCTCGGCATCGGTCACTTCCGCCGCGCTGATGATCGCCGGCACGTTGAGATAACTCGCCGACGACGGCGCCGGTCCGATGCATACCGACTCGTCCGCGAGCCGGACATATTTGGCTTCGGCATCCGCTTCGGAGTGCACAACCACCGTCTTGATGCCCATTTCACGGCAGGCGCGCTGGATGCGCAGGGCGATTTCGCCGCGATTGGCAATAAGTATTTTTTCGAACATGGGCTCAGTCAGGTTGGAAGCGGGCTGCGGATGCCGTGGAAATCAGGGTCATGCCCGGCTCCGGTTGAAACGTCGGCGCGCGCTGCAATGATCACTCGATCACAAACAGCGGCTGGCCGTATTCCACCGGCTGGCCGTTCTCGACGAGGACGGACTTGATCACGCCATCGCGATCGGCCTCGATCTCGTTGAGCAGTTTCATCGCTTCAATGATGCACACCGTTTCGCCGGACTTCACCGCCTGGCCGACTTCGACAAACGGCTTGGCGCCGGGCGTGGCCGAGCGATAGAAAGTGCCGACCATGGGCGATTTGACGGCATGGCCTTCGGGTTCCGCAGGCGCCGCGGCCGGCTCCGCCGCCGGCTCGCCCAAGTCGGCCGCCGGCAGGGTGACCACCGGCATCATCGCCTGCTGCGGCATCGCCGTCGGCGCGCCCGCCGCGCCGAAACGGCTGATGCGCACCTTCTCCTCGCCTTCAGTGATTTCCAGTTCGGCAATGCCGGACTGCTGCACGAGGTCGATCAGTGTCTTCAGTTTGCGCAAATCCATGAATCAGCCCTTTTTGATGTGGCGCAAGGCGTAGTCCAGCGCCAGTTCATAACCGGCCGGACCGAGCCCGCTGATCACGCCCACGGCAATGTCGGAAAAAAACGATTCCCGGCGAAACGACTCGCGGGCAAACACGTTCGACAGGTGAATTTCAACAAACGGAATCGCCACCGCCGCCAGTGCATCGCGCAAGGCAACGCTGGTATGGGTGTACGCCGCCGGATTGATCAATATGAACGCAACGCCGTCGCGCCCGGCCTGCTGCACCCGTTCAACCAGCTCGGCTTCGGAGTTGCTCTGGAAAGCGGTCAGCGTCACGCCGCCGGTTTTGGCCAGGGACTGCAGCCGGGCTTCAATTTCCGCCAGCGTGGTCGCGCCATAAATGCCCGGTTCACGGGTACCCAGCAGATTCAGGTTCGGCCCGTTCAGCAGCAACAACTGTTTGGCACTGGCCATGACGTTCCTGTCGTTCTTTCCGTTTATAATCGCCGGCATCCGTCGGGCAGCGTGCGGATCCTCTCCACAACCCTGGCCCAGCCGTTTCAGCAAGATGACGGATTTTACCTTAATTTAACGGTAAATATCCATATTAATAAGGTAGTTAAGCGAGGTTAGCCCCCAGGCCATGGCGCCCTGCACTCCAGTCCCTGCCCTTGGTCTTCAGCCTGAAGGCCGGCATGATCGGCGCATATACCCAGCAAACGTGATTCCCGACAGAACCCGGAAGTTAGCCGGATTTAACCGGATTTCAACGTAAGATGGCTACAACAACGGGGTCAGCTGTTCGCGCATCCGGGCCTCAGAGATGCCGCCTACCAGGCTGGCGGCGATTTTTCCCGAGCGATCGAGCATCAGGGTATAGGGCAATACCCCCGCCTTGTTGCCTGCCCGCCGCGACAATTCAACGGCATCCACGCCGGCGATCAGCAGGGGGTAGTTGATTTTGAACTCTTTGGCGAATTCACGAACTTTGTCCGGCTGATCGACGGCGATGCCGACAAATTGCACGTTTTTAGCGGCATATTCCTGCTGCAATCTGACAAACAGGGGAATTTCCTCGCGGCACGGCGCGCACCAGGTCGCCCAGTAATTGATCACCAGGACCTTGCCGCGCAATGCAATCAGGGATTGCGGGACCCCATCCAGGGTATGCAGGGTGCTGCCGAGAATTTCGCCGGCCACATCACCGCTGGAAGCGCCCCCCAGGGTGCCCAGTCGCCAGGCATTGGCGAAATATCCACCCGCAGCGGCCACGCCGCCGATACCCGCCAACAGCACGGCGCGCCGGAGCGGGCTCACCGGCCCGCCAAAGCCTGATCCAGGACGGCAACGAATTTGTCCGCCGGCTGGAAACCGATCACCCGTAAACCCTGGATTTCCCTGCCCGCAGGATCAAAAAACACGATGCCGGGCGGACCAAAAAGCCGGAAGCGTTTCAGCAGTGCCTTGTGTTCCGGCTGGTTGGCGGTCACGTCCGCCTGGATTTTGACCATGCCGGCAAGGCGGGCCTGCACCCGGGGATCGGTAAAGGTATAGCGCTCCATTTCCTTGCAGCTGACGCACCAGTCCGCATAAAAATCGAACATCACGACTTTGCCGGCGGCGGCGCTGATGGCCGCATCGAGTTCGGCCGAGCTGGACACGCGCTGGAATGCCACCGCGGAACCGGCCGGGTTTTCGGCCTGCGTGCCGCGCAATCCGGATAAGGGCTGCAACACATCCCGGCCGCCGGACAAGGCTCCGATCAGATAGGCAATGCCTGCGACCAGCGCAATGATGCCCGCACCCTTGCTGATGCGGGCAAAACTCCCCGCCGACGCCGGCAGGGGATCGATCGCGCGCAGATAAATCCCGGTAAAAACCAGCAAGGCCGCCCAGGCCAGCATCTGCGCAGTGGCCGGGATCACCGGCGACACCAGATAGATCGCGACCGCGAGCAGCATCACGCCGAAAAAGCGTTTGACGGCCTCCATCCATGGCCCGGTTTTCGGCAGCAATGCCCCGGCAGAGGCGCCGACTACCAGCAGCGGCACGCCCATGCCCAGCGCCATCGCAAACAGCGCGCTGCCGCCGAGCACCGCGCTGCCGCTTTGCGAAATGTAAAGCAGCGCGCCAGCCAGGGGGGCTGCAACACAGGGACCGACGATCAGCGCCGACAGCGCGCCCATGACAAACACCCCCGCGTAATGTCCGCCATGCACACGGGTGCTGGCGCCGGCAAGCCTTGACTGCAGTGCAGACGGCAGCTGCAACTCGTAAAAACCGAACATCGACATCGCCAGCGCGACAAACACCAGGGCAAATGCGCCGAGCACCCAGGGATTCTGCAGTGCAGCCGACAGCAATGCGCCGGACAATCCAGCGGCAATGCCGGCCAGCGCGTAGGTGATGGCCATGCCCAGCACATAAGCCGCAGACAGCAGCAGGCTGTGTGTACGGGTCATCTTCTGGCCCTGGCCGATGATGATGCCGGAGAGTATGGGCACCATCGGCAGCACGCAGGGTGTGAACGACAGCAGCAGGCCAAAACCGAAAAAACTCAGGATCAGCAGCCAGGCATCGCCATGGAAGAGTTCGGCGATCTCGGCATCCTCGCCCTTGGCGCCCTGGGTCGCGGCAGGCTCACGCGCACCGGCAAAAAGCCGTGATGCCGCGCTGTCGCCGCCGCCGCTTCCCGCACCGGCAAGCGGCGCCGCAGCCAGGCGCAATTCCGTCTTCTGTTCCACCGGCACATAACAGACGCCGACATCGGCGCAGCCCTGGGAGGTCGCCGTCAGCACCGCCCTTTCGGTCTGCGCGTCAGGCCGCAGCGGCAGCTTGATGCGAACCTCATCGCGGTAAACCGCTGTTTCGCCGAAAAACTCGTCCTTGTGCACCAGCGCCTTGGGCAGCTGCGGTCCGCCGCCGGAAAGCGCCGCGGGATCCAGCGCAAAACGCAGCTTGTCGCGGTACAGGTAATACCCTTTGGCGATGACATAACGCACCTCGATGGCATCGGGCGCGACCACGCGGGCACTGAAGGCAAAAGCCTTTTCCGGATCCAGCAGTTCGGGCTCGGCGGCCTGCACGGCAGGGGCGCACAGAATGAGCAGCAACAACAGCCAGCGCAGGATCATGATGAAGTGGATGGAAGGAAGTGAAAGTGAAAGGAGCCGGGGAGGAAGAACATCAACCGGCGGGGATTGCGGTTGCTTCAGCCACCCAGTCCATGTAGCCAGGCAGGCCGCGCTGCACTGGGACCGCCATAATCTCGGGAAGTTCGTAGGGATGGAGCGCCCGCAATGCCTGCTCGAGCTCGGCATAACGATCGATCGTGGTCTTGATCAGCAGCGGCACTTCGTCCGCCTCCTCCACCTTGCCTTCCCAGCGATACACCGAGGTGCACGGCGCCAGCACGCTGACGCATGCCGCAAGACGCCGCTCGATCAGGGTGCGCGCCAGCTGCAGCGCCACGGTCCGGTCGGGCAGACTGGACATGACCAGCAGCACCCGCCCGTCATCCGCCGACATGCCCCGGATCCTGCGGCGTGACCGCGTCGGCGATGCCCTCCAGCACCGTCGGATAACGCAGCCGCACGCGCAGTTCCTGCTTGATGCGGCGATTGGCAAGGCGGCGGGATTCGCTCATGAAGGAATACAGGTTTTCCGGCATCGCCGTCTGCGCTTCCGCGCGCGTCACCCGCGGCGGCCGCGGCAGCCGGAAACGGTCGGCCACGAGGTCAAAATAATCGCCCATTTTCTGCGGCGCATCGTCGCTGGCGTTGTAGCTGCGGTTGGCCTGGCCATGATGCAGGGCCGCCACCACCATGCTGGCCAGATCATCGGCATGTACATGGTTGACATAGGTGTCGTCCTGCGCACGCAGCGCCGGCGTACCCCGTTCAATGCGCGCCACCGGCAAGCGATCGGCGGCATAAATCCCCGGCACGCGCAGTATGCTGACCCGCACGCCGGTGCGCGCACCCCAGTCGCGGAGGCGGCGTTCGGCATCGGCGCGGCGATGTGCGCGATCCGTCTTCGGCCGCAGCGGACTGGTTTCCGCCACCAGCGCGCCGTTGCAGTCGCCATAGACCCCGCTGGTGCTGATGTAGATGAAGTGCCGTGGTAGACTGCGGCCCCGCCCGAGCGCGGCAATCAGGTGCGCGGTGCGGGTATCGCTGCGACCCCGGGCCGGCGGCGGCGCAAGGTGAATGATGTCGTGCCCGAGACCGGACAGGCCCGCCAGTGTTTCGGGCCTGTCGAGATCGCCGAACAGCGGCATCAGCCCGCACTGACGCAACCCGGCAATACGCTCCGCGTTGTGGGTCAGCGCGTAAATGCGGTGCCGCGCGCGCAGCAATGCCGCAACACGCAGGCCCACATCGCCGCAACCGATGATCAACAGTCGTTTCATATTGAACTATTCTAGCGCAGCCGCCCCCCTCTGAATTCCCCGCCCATGACCCGCCAAATCACCATCCGTCCCAGCGACCATGTGTTCCATGCTGAAAACGGCGAAACCGTGCTTGAAGCCGCGCTGCGCGAGGGTTACCGGCTGCCCTACGGCTGCCGCAACGGCAGCTGCGGTTCCTGCAAGGGCAAGGTGGCATCAGGCAGTGTTGATCACGGCAAATCGCAGGACACGGCACTGAATGCCAATGAACGGGCAGCCGGCATGGCGCTTTTTTGCCAGGCAAGGCCGCACTCCGACCTGATCATCGAATGTCGTGAAATCGGCACGGTCAAGGACATTCCGGTCAAGACGCTGCCCTGCCGCGTACAGGCCCTGGAGCTTCTCGCGCCGGACGTGATGCGCATCAAATTGCGCCCGCCTGCTTCGGAACGCCTGCAATTCCTCGCTGGACAGTACATTGACATCCTGTTGCGCGACGGCACCCGCCGCAGCCTGTCGCTGGCGAACCCGCCGCATGATGACGGCCTGCTCGAACTGCATCTGCGCAATTACGGCGGGCCGTTCAGCACCCATGTGTTCACGCAGATGAAGGAAAAGGACATCCTGCGTTTCGAGGGCCCGCTGGGCACTTTCTATCTGCGCGAAGACAGCGACAGGCCGGTGGTGCTGCTGGCCGGGGGCACCGGCTTTGCCCCGATCAAGGCCATCATTGAGCATGCGATGCACAACGATATCCAGCGCCCGCTGGTGTTGTACCGCGGTGCGCGGCGCAGGGCTGATCTTTACCTGAACGAACTGAGCGAAGCCTGGCAGCGCGATCATGGCATCACCTGCATCCCGGTTTTGTCGGATGCCGGAACTGAAGATGCATGGACGGGGCGTACGGGACTGGTGCATCAGGCCGTGATGGCCGATTTCCCCGATTTATCCGCTCACGACGTCTATGCCTGCGGAGCGCCGGCCATGATAGAAGCCGCGCAGCGCGACTTTGTGGCCCGATGCGGTTTACCCGACACCGCGTTTTACGCCGACGCCTTCACCCCCGCCGTCCCCTGAATGGTTCAGAGCGGTTTGCGCCTCCGCCCGCCGCCCTGCCGCTCCAGTTGCGCGACCGCCAGTTCAAGGCTGGCCTGATGATGGGCGCGCGCAGCTTCCGGATGATCCAGCCGTTCGTGCAGCTGCGCCAGTTCCAGATGCGCGGCGTACGTCGGCTCCAGCGCAATGCTGGCTTCGAGATAACTTTGCGCCTTGCCCCACAATTGCCGGCGCGCGCACAACCGTCCCAGCGCCAGCAGCAGCACGGCGTCCGTGCGATGTTTCTTCAGCCAGCGTTCCGCGCATTCGATCTGGCGCAAGCTGTCCTCACCGCCGCATTCACCATAGAGATTGACCAGCCCGCCATCCCATTCCGTATCCAGGCTGCGCTCGATGATTGCAACCGCTTCAGCGTGCTGGCCCTGTTCCTGAAACGCAGCCGCCGCCGCGCCGGCAACCACCGTATCCCGGCGGTAACGCTCCGGCACCCGTTTCCAGACCGCAGCCAGTTCCTGGGCATCGCCCTGCCTGCGTCCGAGGAGCTGGCGCCAGGCATGGCGGCGTTCGGCATCCGCCTGGTCGGCGCCGAACACATCGCGCTTTTCCAGCTGGTCGATCAGGGCCGGCACCAGATTCCACTGCCCGGTGCGTTGCCGCGCGCGCAGTTCGAGGCGCAGTGCTGCAGTATGCTTTTTCGGCAACACGGCCAGCGCCGCCAGCGCATCCTCGGGACGCCGCTCTTCCAGCAGCATCTGCGCGGCGCTGATCGCCGCCGCGGCATCGGGCTGCGCCGGATTCACCGGCAGCTGCGCGAGGTAAGCGTCCCGCCGTTCCGTGGCGCGCAGCTCATGGGCGGAATGTGCGGCGATGATCGCGCCGAGATCAGCCGGCTCACCCAGTTCAACGGCCTGCTTCACGGTCTTTTCGGCCTTGGCATAACGGCCGGCAAAAAATTCACGCAGGGCATCGCGCAGCGCGCCATGGGCGTTTTCGCGGCGCCGTGCCGCGCGAAAACGCGCGACGCGGCCCGGCAAGGACAGCGTCGTCGCCAGCAGGCGCACCAGCAGATAGCCCAGCACAAAACCCAGCGCCAGCAGCACCAGGGCAAAATTGAGCGACAGTTCGATGCGTTGATCCGGCAGCACCACCAGCACATAGCCGGTATTCAGCTGCGCCAGCAGCGTCAGCCCCGTTGCGAGGATTCCTACCGCCAGTATCCAGATCAGCCAGCGCATTTTTTGTTTCGTGAACGGGGTTGCGGGGCGGCCTTATGCCGACCCTTTGGCGCGTGGCAACCGCAGCTTGCGCAGGGCCTCGAGGGTTTCCTGCAGATCCGGCAGTTCCATCGCCACCTGCGCCGATTGCAGCTTGCGCAAACTCGCCGTGATGCCTGTCACGCTGCTGTCGCGGGCATCAAAATGGCGCTCCAGCGCCGACAATGCCGCCTGCAGATCGGCCTGAAAGCTTTTGGCATCGCGTGAAAGCAGCGCAACGCGTGCCCCCAGCAACCGTAATTTGAGGTTTTCGCGCAGGAAAAAAACCTGCTCGGGCGCCAGCAGCGCCGCTTCCTGCACGCCGGTGCTCTGGATGCGCACCAGCTGGCGCAGTTCCCGCCACACTTCACGCGCCATGCGCTCCCACGCCGGCACATCCGCGGCGGGGGCCGGCGCAGGCGCGGCAGCATCGGGCCGCGCCCGTGCATCCATCGCCAGCGGCAAACGATCAACGCCGGCAATCACGTCGTCGAGCCGTGCACTGATGCCGTGGACATCCACCAGCGGCACCGCCTTGAGCCGCTCGATGTCGCGTGTCAGCGCCCGGCGCAGCGCGCCATACCGCGGCTGATCCATGCGTTGCAGCCGGGTTTCGACATTCTCCAGCCCGATCAGCGCGGTGCGCACATTCGACGCGACCTGCAGCTGCTGGCTGGCCAGCAGCACCGACTGTTCGATGTCGGCAAAAGCCCATTCATCGCGGTTGCGCGAAAGTTCCTGATAAAGGGCCTCCAGCGCGATCTGCTGGCTTTGTGATTCCGCCAGCTTCGCTTCGAGCACGCCGACCTTGACTTCCGCTTCGCGCAGCGCGGCTGCGGCCTGCACCACACGGGCCGTCGCCTCCCTGGTCTGCGCCTCCATGTCGGCCAGCCGCTGCGCGAGCTCGCGCCGCAGCACCGTGTCGGCGCCGCGATCCTGATACCACTGCCAGGCCGTGAAACCCGCCGCACCCAGTGCAAGCAGCAAGGCAAGGGTCGCCAATGCACCGCCGTTTGCGGCACGCGGCGCGGCTGCGGCTGTTTTTACGCCAGCCTCGTCCGCAGCAGCATCACGCCGCACTGGAATTTCATCACTCATGTTTGAAGGATAGCATGCGTGTGCCGCCGCTATTCCGCATCCAGAAGCTGCAGCAGTCCGTCGAAAAGTCCGTCGTCACCCGCTGCCGTCTCGATGACTTTCGTGCAGCCGAGATCGCGCGCGACCGCGGCAATGCGCGGGTGCGGCACCAGCAGCGGCGTGTGCTGAAGGCGGGGTTTTCCTTCTTCGCCGAGCATCACAAACAGGTTGCGCAGGCCTTCGCTGCTGGTCACGACTGTTGCGTGAACCCTGTCCTGCGACCATGCCGCAAGCAGCGGCGCCGCGTCCGCCAGCGGTCGCGCCCGCCGGTAGCAGGCCACATGTTCAACCCGCGCGCCGCGTGCCGCCAGCGTCTCGCCCAGCAATTCCCGCCCGCCGTCGCCGCGCAATATGAGCACGCGCTGGCCGCTGGGCGCCTGCAGTTGCGGCATGGCGAGCAGGCGTTCGCTGTCGAAGTTGCGCTCCGGGGCAATCACATCGCCGATGCCGTAACGCGCCAGCTCCATCACGCCGCCTTTGCCGATCGCGGCAACGCGCAATCCGGGCGGCCAAGGGCGCTGCGCGATGATTCGATCCATGGCCCGCCTCACCGCATTGGGGCTGATGAATATCGCCAGATCAAAACTCTCCAGCCGGTCGATGACGTCGTGCAGGGGCTGCATGTCGGCGGGATCCAGAATTTCCAGCGCCGGGAAAATGAACGGATTGCCGCCGGCATCGCGGACCAGGCCGGCCAGCCCTGCGGATTGCTGTGCGGGGCGGGTGATCACAATGCCGCGCCCGTTCAGCGCGCCGGGACGTGCCGCCATCACGGCTGATCCAGCGCCGCCAGGATGGCGGACGCGCCCCGGCGCTGCAATTCTTCAGCCAGCGCAATGCCCAGTTTCCCGGCATCCGCCGCCGCTCCCTCTTTTTCGCCGCGGACGATGCGCGAACCATCCGGCGCGCCGACAAGGCCGCGCAGGCGCAGCTGCTTGCCGCTGAGTTCGGCAAAACCGCCGATCGGCACATTGCAGCTGCCGGCCAGTGTGCGCGAAAAAGCGCGTTCGGCGCTGACGCAGTGTTGTGTCGGCAGATGCACCAGCGGCTCCAGCAATTCAAAAAGGTCGTCACGGTCACTGCGGCACTCAATGCCCAGCGCACCCTGCCCGACGGCGGGCAGACTCTGCTCCGGCGTCAGCAATGCCTTGATGCGGTCGGCAAGGCCCAGCCGTCTCAGCCCGGCGGCGGCGAGGATGATTGCGCCGTACTGCCCTTCGTCCAGTTTGCGCAGTCGGGTCTGCACATTGCCGCGCAGCGGCTCGATGCGCAGTTGCGGAAACTGCGCGCGCAACTGGCACTCGCGACGCAGGCTGGACGTGCCCACGCACGCGCCCGCCGGCATCGCGGCCAGGTCGGCAAAATCATTCGCGACCAGGGCGTCCCGCGGATCCGCGCGCTCGAGTATCGCCGCGATTGCGTAACCATCCGGCAACTGCATGGGCACATCCTTCATCGAATGCACCGCGATATCGGCGCGGCCCTCGGCCAGCGCATCTTCGAGTTCCTTGATGAACAGACCCTTGCCGCCGATCTTGGCCAGCGAACTGCCGAGATTGCGGTCGCCGGCCGTGGTCATGCCGAGGATGGAGACCGACAGTCCCGGATATAATCGCCGCAGCTCGGTCTGCACGTGCCGCGCCTGCCACAACGCCAGCGCAGACTCGCGGGTGGCAATCACCAGGGACCCGGGGCGATGGCTGACGGAGCTTTGTATCATATTGATTTTATTGAGTATTTTTAAGAGATTGCGGTGGTGGATTGTAGCATGGGCTGTTTTCACCGCCGCACCGCTGCAGGCCCAGCTGCAGGCCGCTGACGATCTGGCGCAAACCGCCGCAGAAGCCCGGGCGAGGCGCGTGCCGGTGCTGATTGCCTTCATGCAGCAGACCTGTCCGTACTGCGCCGTGGCACGGCGCGATTACCTGGTGCCGCTGCTGTCCGATGCCAAATGGAAGGACCGTGTGCTGATCCGGGAAATCGAGGTTGACCGCAGCACAACGCTGCGTGATTTCAACGGCGCCGCCACCACGCACCGGGCATTTGCGCGCAAGCATGGCGCCAGCCGGGTGCCGTCGCTGCTGGTGTTTGATGCGGACGGCCAGCCTGTCGCAGCGCCCATCACCGGATTGCTCGCCGACGATTTTTACCGTCTTTACATCGAACAGGCGCTGGAGGCGGGACTGAGCCGCATGCGACCGCCGGGACGCCCGGGGCGCTGACTCAGCGCGCCAGTTCGCGCACCAGGTGCTGCTGGCGGCGGCTCACCGGAATGCGCTCTTCTAGTCCGGCCAGCACCACCTGCCACGGCCCTTCACCGCTCTCTGCACCGGCGCGCTCGAAACCGCGGATCGCGGCGCGCGCCACTAGGCAGTTGCGGTGCACCCGCACGAATACCTTGTCGAATTCCTGTTCGAGCTGGGTCAGCGACTCCTCGATCAGATGTTCGCGCTGTGCCGTGCGCACCGTGACGTATTTGAGCTCCGCGCGCAGAAACAGGATGTCTTCGACGGGTATCAGATGCACCCGGCCGCGTTCGGCGGCGCTCAGGCAGGCACGCGGCGCAGGCTGCATGCCGCACAGCACCTCCTCGCCCGGCGGTTTGTTTTGCCTCACCCGTGACAGCGCTTCCTGCAGGCGCGCAGCCTTGATCGGTTTCAGCAGGTAATCGATGACATGCAGCTCGAAGGCCTGAATCGCGTAGGCATCGTAGGCAGTGGAAAAAATCACCGCCGGCGGCGCTTCCAGACGCTGCAGATGCCGCGCGACCTCGATGCCGTCCATGCCGGGCATGCGTACATCAAGCAGCACCACATCCACGCCGCCGGTTTCCGCCATGGCCAGCGCTTCGCGCCCATTGGCGGCCTCACCGGCGACAACCACCGGCAATTCGGCATTGACGTCCGCCAGCAGGTCGCGCATGCGGCTGCGCGCCGGCGCCTCGTCGTCAACGATCAGCACGCGGCAGGGCGATGTGCTCATCGGACGGCCTTCATGCTGCCGTCGTTTTTCACATAAGGCATGACCATATGCACTTCATAGCTGCCCTCGCCGATCTGCGTCTTCAGTTCGGCGGCGACATCAAAGTGCAGCTGCAGGCGCTCGCGGATATTGGCCAGCGCCATTTTGTTGCCGGCATGATGCTCGCCGGTCAGCCGGTAGGGATTGCGCAGCACCACGTGCAGGCGGTCTCGCGCGACGTGGATGTTGATGCTCACCACACCCGGTGTTTCAGCCGGCTCGATGCCGTGATAAACCGCGTTTTCCAGCAGCGGCTGCAGCGCGAGCGGCGGCACCAGCGCGTCCGGCTGCATGTTTTCGGTCTGCCATTCCACCTGCAGGCGTTCACCCAGCCGCAGCTGTTCCAGTTCCAGGTACTGGCGGCACAGCTCGATTTCGTGGGTGATCGGCGTCAGCTTGCGGTTGTCCGCCATCAGCGCGCGGAACAGCCCCGCGAGATCCTCCAGCGCCGCCTCGGCCCGGCGCGGCTCCTTGCGCACCAGCGACAGCACGGCATTGATGCTGTTGAACAGAAAATGCGGCCGTATGCGCGCCTGTAATGCCTGCAGCCGCGCCTCGGCCAGCGCCGGTGACAGGGCGCGGCCGCGCAGATCGAAATACACCAGCAGCATGCCGGTGATCAGCGCGACAACCACCAGCCAGCGCAGCAGCGAATGGGCTTCGATGAAAAACAGGTTCCGCGTCGCATAGTGCAGCGCGAGGGTGAGCCCGAGTTCAATCGCCAGAATGGCGATGATCGCCGCCGCATAAGGCAGCCGCCGCAGCACGTCGCCGGCGGCAGCCAGCACCAGCACGCTGAGGATCAGCAGGGGTTCGACCAGCGCGGCATTTTCCGTGAATCTGGCGGCCCATCCGCGCAGCGAGTCAACCTGCAGCAGCGCCGCCAGCAGCGCGATGCCGTTCACGATGAGCACGATGCGCAACAGAATTCCAAAATTGCGGAAGTCCGGCAGGGCGCCGGTATTGGCAATATGATTTATACTCCGCGCCATGGCAGTTTTATTCTAGCAGGGCCCACGCAAGTTCATGTCGGCAAAAGACAAAACAAAAAGCGGCGCGAAGCCGAACGCCACCAAAGCGTGGTCGGGTCGCTTCAGCGAACCCGTTGACGATCTGGTCAAACGTTTCACCGCATCCGTCGGCTTTGACCAGCGGCTGGCGGAATTCGACATCCAGGGCTCGGTGGCGCATGCGCGCATGCTGCGTGCCGTGGGCATCCTCAGCGCTGCGGATCTTGAAGACATCGAAAGCGGTCTTTCCGCCATCGGCGAAGAAATACGCAACGGCAGCTTCCCGTGGTCGGTGGATCTCGAGGATGTACACCTCAACATCGAACACCGCCTGACCGCGATGGTCGGCGACGCCGGCAAGCGCCTGCATACCGGGCGTTCGCGCAACGACCAGGTTGCCACCGACGTGCGGCTGTACCTGCGTGCGGCCATCGACCATGTGCAGACGCTGATCAAGGCGCTGCAGAAGGCATTGCTCGATCTTGCCGAAAAGCACGCCGACACGGTGATGCCGGGTTTCACCCATCTGCAGGTTGCACAGCCGGTTTCGTTCGCCCATCACCTGCTCGCCTATGTGGAAATGCTGTCGCGCGACGCGCAGCGCTTCGCCGACTGCCGCAAGCGCGTCAACCGTCTGCCGCTGGGCGCTGCGGCGCTGGCCGGCACTTCATTCCCGATCGACCGCCAGATGGTGGCGAAGGAACTCGGTTTTGACGGCGTCTGCGAAAACTCCCTGGATGCCGTGTCCGACCGCGATTTCGCGATTGAATTCGTCGCCGCCGGCGCACTGGTGATGACCCATCTGTCGCGCTTCAGCGAAGAACTGATCCTGTGGATGAACCCGCGCTTCGGCTTCATCGACATTGCCGACCGCTACTGCACCGGCTCGTCGATCATGCCGCAGAAAAAAAATCCCGATGTCGCGGAGCTGGTGCGCGGCAAGACCGGGCGCGTCAACGGTCACCTGGTTGCGCTGCTGACCCTGATGAAGGGCCAGCCGCTGGCCTACAACAAGGACAATCAGGAAGACAAGGAACCGCTGCTCGACACC